>NZ_AP022613.1:2806712-3118569 GCF_010730195.1 Mycobacterium conspicuum | reverse complement strand
CGCCAACGGGACCTATCGCAGGGTCGACGCCACCCACGTCGTGCATCTCGACAAGCCCGAGCTTTTCATCGATATCCTCCAGGTCTTCTTCCTGGGCTCTCTGTAAAGGAGGGCACGAGGCGGTAGCGTGACGGCCGTGAAATTCTCCCGGGTTTATTTCGCCACGCTCGCGGCCTCCGTTGCGGCAATTGTCGCGGCAACCGTTTTGACCCTCGCCGCCTCGGGCACGGCCACCGCGGCCGGCTCCTGCCCGACCGCAGCACCGCCGAGCGGCGGGACGCCTGACTGGACGCTGCCCGGTACCACCGGCAGCGTCGCGGTAACCGGATCCACGGATACCACCGCTCCGCTCGTGAACGTAACGACGCCGTTCAGCGTCACCCAGACCCAGGTGCACACGCTGCACGCCGGGGATGGCCCGGTGGTTCCGGGCACGGCCCGGGTTTCGGTCTGCTACATGGGCGTCAACGGGCGCGACGGGTCGGTATTCGACAGCAGCTATGCACGCGGCGCCCCGGTTGCGTTCTCGCTTGACGGAGTCGTGCCGGGCTTCCAAAAGGCCATCACCGGGCAAAAGGTCGGGTCGACGGTGGCCGTGGCGATGACCCCCGCCGACGGCTACCCCGACGGTCAGGCCAGCGCGGGAATCCGGCCGGGCGACTCCCTCATCTTCGCGATCAAGATCCTCAGCGCCTCGAGCTGAGCGACGCCGGAAGCAGCCGAACGCCGAGCGCATCCGTCGCCGTCGTGACGCTCGCCAGCCGAGCGGTCACCGTCGTGCCGAGATTCCCGCGCCCCTCGGGTGAGCCGCCGGGCAGCAAAGCCACTGCGGGAGAACCTTCGGCCCGATAACGTACCCCCGAAGGAGGGGGTGGGCGGTTGATTGGAGTGGCTCGGCGCGCGGGCGCCGGATTGGCCGTCGTGGGTACGGCGCTGGTGCTGCCCGCGTGCGGTTCGATGGGCACACCCGCGTCGTCGTCGTCCAGCGCCGACGTGGTGACCACGGTTGCGGGTGGTGACACCTGCCAACGGCGGGTCGGTCCCAACGACGGGACACCTGACTTCTATCGGCAGCAGTACGCCGACGGCTTGGCGGATCCCCTCGAGGCGAGACTCCAGACGTACGGTTCGGCGACTGCGTCCGGTGATCCGCACCGCATCGGCGACGTCGCGGCCGCGCTCGACACCGACATTCGGGCCGACGCGCGCCTGGTGAACGTCCCACGGCTGTACGGCTGCTACGACCAGGCGGTGTTGACGCGTCTGCAGGACGCGACGGAAGCGTTCGCGACCACGCTCGATGCCCTGTCCTGCGCCGCGGCCGACATGTGCAACAGAAGGCAGGCCGAGGTGCCCGGCCTTGTCGCGCGGGCGGCACCCCAGGAACGAAGCTACGTCGAGGCCCTCGATGCCTATGCCGCCCAGTTCGGCGGGGAGCAGCTCCCGGTGCCGGGTGCGGCGGCCGGGTCGAAAGTCAGGCGCGTTTAGTCACAGCGCGTCGCGCACCCGTCCCCGCGCTCGGTCGAGCCGGACCGCGGCCTCGGCGGGATCGACTCCCGCGAGCAGCGCGACGATCGCGGTCTTGGCGTGACCGCCCGCGGCGGCGAGCGCGGCGGTTGCCGTGTGCTCGTCGACGCCGGCCGCGTCGCGAACGATCCGTACCGCCCTCCGGCGCAGCTTGGCGTTGGTCACGCGCACGTCGACCATTCGCGGCCCGTAGGCCCTGCCGAGGGCGATCATCACGCTCGTCGAGAGCGCGTTGAGCACCACCTTTTGCGCGGTGCCCGCGGTCAGCCGCGTGGACCCGGCGAGCACCTCGGGCCCGGTCAGCAGTTCGATGACCACGTCGGCGGACGCCTCGCTGCCCGCGTTGTTGACGATGGCGACGGTGAGCGCGCCGGCCGTGCGCGCGTGCTCGAGTGCCCCCAGCACATACGGTGTGCGGCCCGACGCCGTGATCCCGACGAGCGCGTCGGCCGCGGTCAGGTCGGCGAGATCCGCCGGGTCGAACGTGTCCTCGGCGCCCTCGATCGCCGTGGTCAGCGCCGCGGGTCCCCCGGCGATGACGCCGCGCACCGCGTCGGTGCCGAACGTCGGCGCGCACTCGGCCGCGTCGAGCACCCCGAGCCGCCCGGGCGTGCCGGCGCCGGCGTAGATCAGGCGCCCGCCGCGCTGCAGCCGCGCGGCGATCGCCTCGGCCGCTTCAGCGATCCGCGGGACCGCGGCGACCACCGCGGCGTGCGCCTCACCCTCGGCGGCGACCAGCAGGGCGACGATCTCGCCGATGGGCCGGGCGTCGAGGTCGTCCAGGTTTGGTCGGGCGGCCTCGGTGGCGAGCGTGTCGAGCCCGGGCGAGGCGGTAGCCGCTTGCCCGCGGATCAGGTGCGGCTCGTGGATCGCACCCAGTCGCAGCGCGCCGTCGAGCGCGTCACCGGCGGCCGGCAGGACGTCGAGTCGTGCGCGCAGCGCCGCATTCCCGGCCAGCCCGCCCACCATGGCGATCGGACCATCCCCCAGCGCGCGGACGGTCGCGGCGAGCGCCTCGGCGGCCGCGTTGACGATCGCCGCCGCCGCGGCGTCGTCGTGCGCGGCGAGGACGTCGGGCGCGAAGGACGCCGCCGCCGGGACTCCGGTGGCGCCGTTCAATTGCGCGGGCCAGGTCTTTGGGGCGCCGAAGCGGGCGCGGGCGGCGTCGAGCAGCGTGGTCATCGGGCCGCGGCCGTCGTGGGCGCGCAGCGCCGCGCGTAGCCCGGCGGCGCCGATCCAGGCGCCGCCACCCTCGTCGCCCAGCCACGGGCCCCATCCGTCGGCGGTACGCAGGGTGCCGTCCGGGCCGATCGCGAGCGCCACGACCCCAGTGCCAGCGACCAGCACGACGCCGGGTTTGCCGTCCAGTGCCCCGGCGTGCGCGAGCACGGCGTCGCTGGTCACCGTGACGCGCTCGACCCGCAGCCGCACCAGCAGCGCATCGCCCAGCGCGCGCGCCGCGTCCGGCGCGGCCAGCGCGCCGGCGGCGCCCACGATCACCTCGTTGACGGGGTCGAATTCCCGCGCGACGGCCAGGATCGCGGCCAGGGCGGCGGGCATGCCGCCGGGCGTCGCGAGCCCCGGCGCGCCCGGCCCGTCGGCCCGGCGGCCGTGCGCGGCGGCTCGGCAGGACGTCTTGCCGAGGTCGACGGCGAGGATCACCGCACCCATCTTGCAGGGTCTGCATGCTGCGCGTTAGCGAGATCTTCGGATAAAGGCCAGACGAGACCGTAAGCTCAGTACCCGAATTTCACGGGATCCTCGTCGAGGACTTTTCGGTTGGGACATTCGCCCGCCCCGGCGATTTATGTCCGAACTGATGATTGAAGGGAAACCGGCAGTGAATGAGCCAGCCACCGCGGCAATAGAGCCTCGCACCGAATCGGTGGCGAGCCCGGTTTTGGGTGGGTGGCTCCCGGGCACGGCGCCCGCGGCATTCGCACCGCAAGACATCGCGCACATCCTGCAATACGTGCGCCATCCGATTCACGTGGTCCGAGAGGCGGCAACCGGACATTTGGGGCTTGCCATGGGAGGACGCCTCGTCGGCGCCGGCGAGTCCGATATCGCAATCGTGGGGACGCTGCCGCCGATATACCCGGAGTGGTTGGGTGACCGTGAATTCTGCGAGGCACACGGGACTCGTTTTCCTTATGTCACCGGAGCCATGGCCAACGGCATCGCGACGCCCGCCCTGGTGGCGACGATGGCCGAGGCCGGGATGCTGGGCTTCTTCGGTGCGGGCGGGCTTTCGTATGCCGCCGTAGAGGCCGGCCTGGCCGACATTCAGGCGAGGTTGGCGGGCAGAACCGACGTCGCCTGGGGCGCAAACCTGATCCACTCCCCCAACGAAGTTGCGCTCGAGACCCGCGTCGCCGAGCTGTTCATCGCGAGAGATGTCCGCACCGTCGAGGCGTCGGCGTTCCTGAAACTCACCCCAGCCGTCGTGCACTACGCGTTGTCGGGCCTGTCGACCGATCCGGCCGGCGCGATCATCCGCAAGAACCACGTCATGGCGAAGGTCTCGCGCCCCGAGATCGCTCGCCTGTTTATGGAGCCGGCGCCCGCGGCCTTGGTCTCGGCGCTGCAAGAGTCCGGCAAGCTCACCGCTCGCGAGGCCGAACTTTCCCGACACGTGCCGTTGGCCGAGGACATCACCGTGGAGGCCGACAGCGGCGGGCACACCGACAACCGCCCGCTGCAGGCGATCCTCTCCGAACTCGTGCTGCTGCGCGACAAGCTGGCGCAACAGCACAACCTGAACAGCCGCGTGCGCGTCGGCGCCGGCGGCGGGATGAGTACGCCCACATCGGTCGCCGGCGCGTTCGCAATGGGGGCGGCCTATGTGGTGACGGGCTCGGTGAACCAAGCCTGCGTCGAGTCGGGGCTGTCACCGCAGGCACGCGAAATGCTGGCCAAGGCGGGGGTGGCGGACGTGATGATGGCCCCCGCTTCCGACATGTTCGAGATGGGCGTGAACCTGCAGGTGCTGAAGCGCGGCTCCATGTTCGGGCCGCGCGCGAAAAAGCTCTACGAGTGGTACGCCGGCAACCCGGACCTCGCCACCGTAGTAGGCAAGCACGGCGCGGAGCTGGAAAAAATTCTCGGCAAGACTGTCGCCGAGGTCTGGGCCGAGACGCAGCAGTTCTGGCAGGAGCGTGACCCAGCGGTGCTCGAACTCGCGACCCGGGACCCGAAGTACCAGATGGGACTGGTGTTCCGGTGGTACCTCGGCCTGTCGAGCCGCTGGGCGATCGACGGCGAATCCGATCGAGTCATGGACTACCAGATTTGGTGTGGTCCGTCGATGGGGGCCTTCAACGGTTGGGTGGCGGGCAGTTTCCTCGAGCAACCCGAGCACCGCAACGTCGACCAGGTGGCCCTGAATCTGCTCGAAGGCGCCGCTCAGATCAGCCGGGCCCAGCAGGCCCGCACGTGCGGTGTGCCCGTCCCGGCGAGCGCATTCCGCTACGTGCCTCGCCCGTTGTCCTTGTAGGCATTTACCCAAGCGTCATTACTTGCGCCGACCCGGCAAGCGCGACTGCAACCCGGAAGATGGCCCAGCCTTTTCGCGCCGCGTCAGCTCAGGCGCGTGCTTATAACGGGCGCGTGTGCCGCACTTAAATAGCAACCACTGCCGACGCCATGACATTGACCGACGCTCAATGATACGGGCCTGCGCTGACCGACCGCGGCCGACGCGCCGCACGACAACCTCGGTGTTTACCGTTGGTCTGCCGGACATTAATCTTCGCGAAGCGGGCTTGGCCGGGAAACCGGTTATCTCTCATCGATTGAAACTAGGTGAAATGACTACTTGTATTAATCGCCGCCAAAATAATGTGGCTGAAAATGGCGATAATATTTGCCGCAGTGCGAATTCACTTAATGCATAAAATTGCCCTCGGCGGTGCCCGGCCGATGCGGCAGACTTTGCCACGACTTAACGATCGTCGACGCTGAGCACGTCCGCTGAAGTGCGATTACTGGCCAGTAAACTGGCAAGTAAACTAGCGGGTCATGGCAGGGCTCTAAATCCGATGATCGGTATTGACAAACCGTCAGTAGAGAACCGGCCGCTCTGATATCGTCCGTTCCGTCGAGCGTTAGACCCGTCTCGGGGCTGATCAATGCGGTAATACATCGGCGGTCAGCCTTTGGCATGACGTAGGTTTGGCGCCCGATGTTGTTTGCCTACGCCTCGCAGAGGAGACCGATGGTATCCAAGCTTCCGCCTGTGGCCGTCGTCGGTGTGAGCGCGCTATTTCCGGGGTCCCCCGAAGCCGAGCGCTTCTGGCGCAACATCGTCGATGGCGTCGACCTGTTCTCTGAGGTTCCGGCGTCGCATTGGGGCATCGACGACTACTACGACCCCTCTCCGTCCGCGCCGGGCATCAAGGTCTATGCAACTCGCGGCGGATTCTTGCCCACGATCGATTTCGCGCCGATGGACTTCGGAATCCCGCCGAACGTGGTGCCCGCGACCGACACCGCCCAACTGCTGGGGTTGCGGGTCGCCCAGCAAGTGTTGGAGGACGCCGCAGGCGGTGACATTTCTCGGATTGATCGTGAGCGGATCAGCGTAATTCTGGGCGCCTCCGGCGGTACCGAGATGACGACCTACATGGCCGGCAGCCTGCACCAGCCGGTCTGGGAGCGGGGGCTGCGCGCGGCCGGTCTCTCCGGGCCCGAGCTCGCGGCCTTCAGTGAGACCGTTGCGTCTGGCTACACGCCGTGGCAGGAAAACACCTTCCCCGGACTTCTCGGCAACGTGATATCCGGACGGATCGCCAACCGCTTCGATCTGGGCGGCACGAATTGCGTGATCGACGCGGCGTGTGCCAGCTCCCTGGCCGCGCTCGAGGCCGGGCTCAATGAGTTGTACCTCGGCAAGTCGGACATGGTGATCGCCGGCGGCGTCGATGCCTTCAACGACATCTTGATGTTCATGTGCTTCGCCAAGGTCACCGCGCTCTCCCCGACGGGTGACTGCCGGCCGTTCTCCGACCAGTCCGACGGCACCATGCTCGGCGAAGGGCTCGCGATGCTGGCGCTCAGGCGCCTCGATGACGCCGAACGCGACGGGGACCGGATCTACGCGGTGATCCGCGGCCTCGGCACATCGTCGGATGGCCGCGCCAAGAGCATCTACGCGCCAAGCCCGCTCGGCCAGGCCAAAGCGCTTCGCCGCGCGTATGAGGCTGCCGGCTACGGTCCGGAAACGGTGGGCCTCGTCGAAGCGCACGGCACCGGGACCAAAGCCGGTGATGTCGCCGAGTTCACCGCGCTGCGCGAGGTCTTCGACGAATCCGGGCGTGCCGATCGCCAGTGGTGTGCGCTCGGTTCGGTCAAGTCTCAGGTCGGGCACACCAAGGGTGCGGCGGGGGCTGCCGGCCTGTTCAAGGCCGTGATGGCGTTGCACCACAAGGCGTTGCCGCCGACGATCAAAATCGATCGGCCCAACCCCGCACTCCAAATCGAGCAGACCCCGTTCTACCTGTCGACGAAGGCCAAGCCGTGGATCGCCGACAACGGCGTCCCGAGGCGCGCATCGGTTAGTTCGTTTGGCTTCGGCGGCACCAACTTTCATGTCACGGTCGAGGAGTACACCGGCGCCGGCAAGCGCGCCTGGCGGTACCGGTCCTGGGATTCCGAGCTGGTTGTGCTCGGTGGCCCGTCGGCGTCGGACCTTGCCGATCAAGCCGCGCGCCTGTCGGCATCACTGGTCGACAGTCCCGACATGCTCAGCTACCTGGCGCGTAGCACGCAATCGGGGTACGACGCGGCGCAGCCGCACCGCCTGGCCGTTGTCGCCGACGACGTTTCGAGTCTGCGCGCGGCGCTCGACGAACTCGCGGAGCAGCTCGCCAAACCCGATGTCGCGCCGTCGATCAGCTCGCCCAAAGGCTATTTCTATTCGGCACAACCGTCCGGCCCGGTCGCCCTGCTGTTTCCCGGTCAGGGCAGCCAGTACGTCGGCATGGGCTCAGACATCCCGCAGCTCTACGAGTCCGCGCTGTCGCCCTGGGAAGCCGCTCGGGCGGAGAGCCTGAACGCCGATCGCGACCTGCACCAAGTTGTCTGGCCGAAGACGGCATTCACCGATGACGAACGTGCCCAGCAGGCAGCCGAATTGACCAAGACCGAGTGGGCGCAACCGGGTATCGGCGCGCACAGCTTGAGCCTCCTGTCGGTGATCCGCGCCCTGGGCATTGCGCCGGTCGCCGTCGGTGGGCACAGCTTCGGAGAGGTCAGCGCGCTATGCGCCGCCGGCGTTTTCAGCGACGAGGCCGCGTTGCTGATCGCTCGGGCGCGTGGCGCGTTGATGGCCCAGGCGGCAACCAGCAGCGACGGGGCGATGTGTGCGGTGACCGCACCCGTGGACTGGGTCCGCAAGGGGATTGCGGACTGGGGCCTTTCGGTGGTGATCGCCAACCACAACGCTCCCGAGCAGTTCGTGCTATCGGGTGAGCGCGCGGCCATCGACGAGGCCCTACAACGATTCAGCGCGGCCGGTGTGAATGCGCGCCACCTCGATGTCGCTACTGCCTTTCATTCCGACATCGTCAGCTCGGCAGTCGGCCCGTTTGCCGAGTTCCTCGCCGGTATCCCGTTTGACACGCCGACGGTGCCGGTCTACGCCAATGCCACGGCCGCGCCCTACCCGGGTGGCGGCCAGGAAATGCGGACCACGCTTGCCAGCCAGATCGCCGAGCCGGTGCGCTTCGTCGAACAGATTCAGGCGATGTGGCAGGCCGGTGCACGCACCTTCATCGAGGTCGGCCCCGGCAGCGTGCTGACCAATCTGGTCCGCAAATGCCTTGCCGACCAAGAGCATTCCGCGGTGTCGCTGGACGCCAAGGGCCGCAACGGCATTCGATCGCTGTGGCTCGGACTGGCTCAGCTGGTAGCCGCCGGCGTCCCGATGAATTTCGAGGGCCTGTGGTCGGACTACCGCCTCGGCGACGACCCGCGAAACCGAGAGAAGCCGAAGCTGACTCTGAAGATCAATGGATCCAACTATGGAAGACCGCAACTCAACGACGAGCCCGTGCTCAGGCCGACCGAAAACACCCCAACCGTCGATCGCAGTGGCCACGACAACGGACACAGGACCGCATCGGAGACCAAATTGATGCCAGCCGAACCAATCCCAGCTCTGCCCCGCGTAAACGGGACGGCATCGCCTGCCGCGCCGGCCGCGGCCGCCGCGTTCAACGGCAACGGCGCTCATGCCGCGCCGCCCTCGGGCACGCTCAACATCAGCGCCGAGGTGGTGACCGAGATGATCGCCGCGCTGGGAACCCTGCAGCAGGCGGTCGGCCAATTACAAGGACACCTGCAAGGTCTGCTGTCCGGAGCCAGCCCGGCCGCGGTAGCCCCGGTGGCGTCGCCGCCGGCAGCACCGCCGGCGACGCAGAACGGCACGCCGGCAATGCCCGCCCCGCCGCCAGCCCCGACCGCCTCCACCCGCGCGACGGTGCTGCCCGCACCGCCGCAGGCCCCGGTCGTCTCCATTGGCGGACCGGCGGTGCCGGCACCGCCGGTCGCGGCACCCGCTGCGGTCTCGGTGGGTGGGGATTTGGTTTCGCCGATGCTTGAGGTGGTTGCCGAGAAGACGGGTTATCCCGTTGAGATGCTGGATCTTTCGATGGCGCTTGAGGCTGATTTGGGTATTGATTCGATCAAGCGTGTGGAGATTTTGTCGGCGGTGCAGGATCGGGTTCCGGGTTTGCCTGATGTGGAGACGGCGACGATGGCGGCGTTGGTGACGTTGCAGGAGATCGTCGACTACTTGCAGTCGCTGGTGGGTCCGGCGGTCACCAATGGCGCGTCGGCCGCGCCGGTGGCGGCGCCGGTGGCGGTGCCTGCTGCGGTCTCGGTGGGTGGGGATTTGGTTGCGCCGATGCTTGAGGTGGTTGCCGAGAAGACGGGTTATCCCGTTGAGATGCTGGATCTTTCGATGGCGCTTGAGGCTGATTTGGGTATTGATTCGATCAAGCGTGTGGAGATTTTGTCGGCGGTGCAGGATCGGGTTCCGGGTTTGCCTGATGTGGAGACGGCGACGATGGCGGCGTTGGTGACGTTGCAGGAGATCGTCGACTACTTGCAGTCGCTGGTGGGTCCGGCGGTCACCAATGGCGCGTCGGCCGCGCCGGTGGCGGCGCCGGTGGCGGTGCCTGCTGCGGTCTCGGTGGGTGCGGATTTGGTTGCGCCGATGCTTGAGGTGGTTGCCGAGAAGACGGGTTATCCCGTTGAGATGCTGGATCTTTCGATGGCGCTTGAGGCTGATTTGGGTATTGATTCGATCAAGCGTGTGGAGATTTTGTCGGCGGTGCAGGATCGGGTTCCGGGTTTGCCTGATGTGGAGACGGCGACGATGGCGGCGTTGGTGACGTTGCAGGAGATCGTCGACTACTTGCAATCGCTGATCGGCCCGGCCGCCAACGGCGCACCGCCGACGCCGCAACCGCCACCATCCCCGGCCAACTCGAACGGCACGCCGGTAGGTGATTGCGTCCCTTTTGAGTTGGCCGGAGCAGCGATCGCCCGTCACGCGATGCGTGCGGCAGCTGCTCCGGCAAGCGGGATGGGGATGCCCGGTCTGCACACCGCCGTCACTGTGGAGGTCGTGGGAACCCGGGACGCCGAGGACGCCATCGCGGACGCGCTGGCCGCGATCCTGCGCACGCACGGTGTCGCCGCCACCGTCGTGGCCGAGCCCAGCGCCGATGCCGAGGCGGTGATCCACCTCGGTGGTCTGCGGCGAACCACCCGCCGCGACGACGCGTTGGCCCTGAACCGGGTGGTCTTTGCCGATGCGCAACGCCTGGCGGCGAAGTTCCAGGACCGCGGCGGGGTATTCATCACCGTCCAGGACACCGGTGGCACGTTCGGTCTGCTGACCGACCCCGGTGAGCGCGCTTGGGCAGGCGGCATCGCCGCCCTCGCCAAGACCGCCGCACAAGAGTGGCCGACCGCCGAGGTCAAAGCGATCGATATCGCCGTCGGCCAACGGTCCCCCAGCGCCGTCGCGGAAAGCCTCGCTGAGGAGATATTGGCCGGCGGGCTGGAACTGGAAGTCGGTGTGGGCAGCACGCACGGCCGGGTCACCCTCGTCGCTGACGCGCGGCAGGTGACGACGCGCAACCGTCGCATCGACCAGCGCGACGTGATCGTCGTGTCGGGTGGAGGCCGTGGCGTCACCGCCGCGTCGGTGATCGCCCTGGCCAAGGAAACCCAGGCCAGCTTCGTCCTGATCGGACGCACGGAACTCGGCGACGAGCCCGCCGAGGCGCACGGGCTGTCGACCGATGCCGAACTCAAGCGGGCGCTGCTCACCGCCGCCGCGGCGCACGGCGTCAAGCCCACCCCCAAAGAGCTGGAACAGCGGGTGCAGCGCATCCTGGCCGACCGCGAGGTGCGTGCCACCCTGGCCGCCCTGACCGAGGCCGGCTCGCGGGTCCGCTACACCGCAGCCGACGTGCGCGACGCGTCGCAACTCGGGGCCCTGCTCGACGGCGTGCGAGCCGAGTTCGGGCCCATCACGGGCGTGGTGCACGGCGCCGGCGTCTTGGCCGACGCCCCATTGCACAAGAAGACGCTGGACGGATTCGACCGCGTCTTCGAGACCAAGGTGGGCGGGCTGTGTGCACTGCTGGACGCGACGGCCGCCGATCCGCTGAAGCTGGTCTGCCTGTTCTCGTCGGTGGCCGCGCGCAGTGGCAACGTCGGACAAAGCGACTACGCCATGGCCAACGAGATCCTCAACAAGGTCGCCCTGGCCGAGCAGGCCCGTCGCGGCCCGGGCTGCCTGGTGCGGGCATTGGGTTGGGGGCCATGGGATTCCGGCATGGTCACGCCCGGCCTTAAGGCGATGTTCGAGGCCCGTGGCATCGCGCTGATTCCGCTCGCCGACGGCGCGCAGGCCTTCGTCCGAGAGGTGCTGGACGGGCACGTCGACAGTCCCGAGGTGATCCTCGGCGAGGGCGTGCTCGCCGGATTGCCGACCCACCCGCTGCCCGCCGCAGGCCGCGTCGCGCGGGTGGTTGCGCACGTGACGCGGCAGCCCTACCTGGTTGACCACCGCATCCAGGGCAACGTCGTCCTTCCGGTGGTGCAAGCGCTGAAATGGTTCGTGCGAATGGCCGAGGCCTGTCGGCCCGGGCACCGTGTCGAACGCGTACTCGACCTCAGGGTGCTGCGCGGCGTGACGTTGCACGACTTCGAACAACACGGTGACGCGATGCTGGTGCGCTGCGCGCCGGCAGACGATCATCAACATCGGCTGACGTGCACGCTGTACGACCTCTCCGAACAGTCCGCGTATTACTCCGCGACCGTCGAAATGGGTTCGGGCTCAACCACTGAACCAGCCCACCCGCCGTCCGTCTCCGTCGCGCCGCTCGGCGGCCGCCAGCTCGACCGCGACGCGTGCTATACCGGCGGCGCGCTCTTCCACGGCCCTGCGTTCCAGGTTCTGAAGGGCGTCGACTGCCGGGATTCGAGCGCCACCGCGTCGTTGCACGGACTGATGACGGCGGGCTGGCAGGGCGAAGGCTGGGCCACCGATCCCGCGGCGCTCGACGGCTGCTTGCAAGCGGCATTGGTATGGAGTTTCGACCAGCTCGGCCGCAAGGTGCTGCCGTTGCGGGTCGGCGAGGTCGTGCGGTACCGGGCCGGCGCGCTGGGTGACGGGCTGCGCTGTGAGCTCTCGAACGGCGAAGCCAAGAACAACCGGGCCGTTTGCGACCTGGACCTGCTCGACGCCGAAAACCTTTTGGTGGCCAGCTTCAAACGACTCGAGTTGTATCCCTACGGCGGCTGAGGCGTCGTGAATTTCGAGCCCATTGCGATCGTCGGTCAGGGCTGCGTCCTTCCCGGCGGGCTGAACCCCGACGAGCTGTGGAAGACGGTGCGCGATAGCCGCGACGCGCTCGGCTCGGCGCGGCCGGATTATTGGGGGGTCTCCCCCGCGCGCGTTCTGCAAGACCAGCCGGACGCGCCGTACCTCGACCACACCTGGTCTGATCGCGGCGGCTATGTGCGCGGCTTTGACGACGTTTTCGATCCCGGCGGTCTGTTGCTCGACGCCGACGAATTCGACGGCCTCGACCCGCTGTACCTGTGGGTGGTCGAGTCGGCCCGCCAGGCGGTGCACAGCGCCGGCTGGAGCGCTGGTGCCGTCCCGGGCTCGGCCGGGGTTGTTCTCGGCAACCTGAGCTATCCCACGAAGACGATGACCGACCTCGCCGAAAAGGTCTGGCGCGGTACCGAACACGGGATCGACTGGCGAAATCGGTTCATGTCCGGCCTGCCGGCCCACCTCGTCGCCAACGCACTGGGATTGACCGCCGGCGCCACCGCCCTCGACGCCGCATGCGCCTCCTCCCTGTACGCCATCAAGCTGGCGTGCGATCGACTGCACGACCGCACCGCGGACGTCATGCTGGCGGGCGGCGTCAACGGCGCCAGCGACCTGCTGCTCCACGTCGGCTTCAGTGCCTTGCAGGCATTGAGCCGCACGGGCCGATCGCGCCCCTTCCACCAAGGCGCCGACGGATTGGTCCCGGCCGAGGGCGCTGCCGTTCTGGTGCTGCGCAGGTTGGAAGACGCAATCGCCGATGATAACGGCATCTTGGGCGTCATCCGGGGAATCGGCCTCAGCAACGACGGCCGCGGACGGGGTCTGCTGGTCCCGTCACAAGAGGGTCAAGAGCGCGCGATGCGGCTCGCCTACGAAATGGCCGGGCTCCAGCCGCGCGACATCTCCCTCGTCGAGTGCCACGCCACGGGAACCTCACGCGGCGACCTGACCGAACTGATGAGCATGACAAGTATCTTCGCCGGCCTGGCGGACATACCCATCGGATCGCTGAAATCCAATCTGGGACACTCGATCACGGCCTCCGGCGCCGCGGGTGCCATCAAGGTGCTGGCGGCGATGCGTGCGGGCGTGCGTCCCCCGACGCTGCACGTCGACGATCCACTGCCCTTCATCGCCGACTCGCCGTTCCGTCTGCTCACCGCGCCCGAACCGTGGGAATGCGACGGGCCACGCCGCGCCGCGATCAACAACTTCGGCTTCGGCGGCAACAACGCCCACCTGCTGCTCGAAGAGTGGATCGCGCCTACCGACCAGCGCGAAACTCCGCCGAGATGGCCGACGCCCACACCCGCGGCCGCCGACGGCATCGCGATCGTGGGACTTAGCCTCTTGGTGGGTGACGGATGCGAAACCGCTTCCGTCGCAGACCATCTGAAGGCCGGCCAGCCGATCCTCGGGGAGGGCAGCAGTGGCACCCTCGGGGCGCGGATGGCCCAGGTGCGTCTCGACCTGACCCATACCCGTTTTCCGCCGGCCGATCTCAAGCAGACCCAGCCCCAGCAACTCGCCCTGCTGGGCGCGGCCCTCAACATCGACGAGCTGATCAAGCGGCTGCCGCCGGACAGAACCAGCGTCATCGTCGGCATGGGTTGCGACGCCGAAGTGACGCGATTCGGCGTGCGCTGGCGACTGGCCGACGAGGTCGACGACCCCGAGGCGCTGGACGCGGCGCGCGATGATGTCGTCCACGGCTGGTCCACCGCCGGCGTGGTGGGCGCCATGCCGAACATTGTGGCCAATCGGTTGAACAGCCAATTCGATTTGCGCGGGCCAAGTTTCACGGTATCCAGGGAGGAGCTGTCCGGGACCACGGCCCTCGAGCTGGCCGCGCGGGCGTTACGGCGAGGCGAAATCGACGCGGCGGTCGTCGGGGCGGTCGATCTCAGCTGCGAACCGGTCCACGAAGCGGCGGCACGCGCGTTGCTCCGACCCGACGAGCAGCTACCCGGTGACGCCGCGGTTGTGCTCGTGCTCAAACGCGCCGCCGACGCCCGGCGTGACGGCGACAGGACGCTGGCCACCCTGCCCGCCGATCAGACACATCGGGGAGAGTGCCTGCACCTGGGCACCGCGCCCGGCGCGTTGAACCTCTCCCCGCTGCTGGGCCACGCCCACGCCGCATCGGGGCTGCTGCACGTCGCCGCCGGCGTGCTCTACGGGCTACTGGACGTTTGGCCCGACGGCGAACCGTGGACAGCGCAGCAGCGGGCGGTCGTCGTCGCGCTGCACGCGTTGGCCGGCCAGGAACAACACCTCGTGCTGGTGCCACCGGTCGCCGGACGCCGCGACGCCGACGAGCTGGTCGCGCTGCTGTCCCCGGTCGCCCCAAGCCAAACGCGGAAACCCGCGCTGTTGCATTTCCCGGCGCACCTTCCCGCGGTCAGGCTCCCGAATCACGTTGTGGCTGAGGCAGATTACGCAGCGGAGCCGGTACCGGTGTCCGTCGGGGTCGCCAGCGCCGCCGATCCGCCACCGGTGCCGATCCGCACGGACGCACCGAGATACCCGACCAGGACCCCCGGAGTGGAGCAGTCAATGACACACTTGCCGGTTCCGCCAGCCCTACCCAAAGTGGCGGAGGCGTTGGCACGAGTTCCGCTGGGTGACGAGCTGGCCGAGCGGACGCCGCCGGAGCCGCTGTCGCTCGGTGTCGACCTCGACCGTCGAAAGGCAAGCGCCACAACGGCGCACACTCCCAAGGCCAACGGCGCCGCCGCAGTCCCTGAGAAACCGAAGGCGCCACCGCAGAATGCGCCGAGCGGCCCGAAACCGCGGGCGCACAGCGACGTCAAAAAGGTCGACTATTTCCCGGACGGGGGTGCCTACCGGACAATCCAACCCGCCCGGCCCGCCGACAAACAACTTCCCACGCCGACGGTCAAGCGCGACCCGGTGGGTCTAACGCTCGACAAGGCCGGCCTGGCCGTGCATGCCTCGGGCAAGATTTCGGAGATCTACGGCCCGGCATTCGCCATCCAGGATGACTACGCCCGACAGGTACGGATGCCCGAACCTCCACTGTTGCTGGCGGATCGGCTGCTAGGCATCGACGCCGAACCGGGCAAGGCCGGCAAGGGGACGCTGTGGACCGAAACCGATGTCACCGCCGACGCATGGTGGCTGCATCAGGGACGGATGCCGGCCGGGATCATGATCGAAGCCGGGCAGGCCGACCTCATGCTCATCTCCTGGATGGGTGCGGACTTCGCCAACAAGAGCGATCGCGTCTACCGCCTGCTCGGCTGCGAGGTGACCTACCTGGGTGGCCTGCCCGAAATCGGTGACACCCTACGCTTCGACATCCACGTCGACGGCCACGCCCGCCAAGGCGCCATCCGCATGTTCTTCTTTCACTACGACTGCACCATCGACGGCGTAGAGCGGATGTCGATGCGCAACGGGCAGGCCGGCTTCTTCTCCGACGAAGAACTGGCGGCGTCGGGCGGAATCCTGTGGCGCCCCGAGGATGAGACGGTCGACGGCCCGATGGACCCCACGCCGGCGCAAACGGCGCGCACCTCGCTTCAGCGCGCCGATCTGGAGGCCATGGCCGCCGGCGACATCTTCCGCACCTTTGGCCCCGGCTTCGAGCGCGCGGCCAGCCACACCCGCCCGCCGATCATCTCCGGCGGCGACATGTTGTTCGTCGACGAGGTCACCCAGCTGGACTTCACCGGTGGCCCCTGGAGCCGGGGCTATCTACGCGCCGTCTCGCACGTGACCCCCGAAACCTGGTATTTCGAAGGTCATTTCAAAAACGACCCCTGCATGCCCGGCACCCTGATGTTCGAGGGCACGATGCAGACGATGGCGATCTACATGACCGCCATCGGCATGACCATCGGGTGCGACGGCTGGCGCTTCGAGCCGGTGCCGTTCGAGACGTACAAACTGGTCTGCCGCGGACAGGTCACGCCGCAATCACGCGAGGTGGTCTACGAGGTCTTCGTGCGCGAGGTCATCGCCGGGCCCGAGCCCACGCTGTTCGCCGACCTGCTCGTCACCGTCGACGGGCTGCCCGCTTTCCATTGCAGGCGAATGGGATTGCGGCTCTCGCCCGGCTGTCCGATGGACATGGGCCTGCGCGAGCTGGCGGGCCACGTCGAACCCAAGCCCGTCGCCGAGGGCCACGGAGTCAAGTTCGACCTCACCGCGATGCTCGCCTGCGCCGTCGGCAAGCCGTCTTTGGCGGTCGGACCACTGTACGAGAAGTTCGACACCCACCGCAGGGTCGCCCGGCTCCCCGGGCCGCCGTATCACTTCATGTCCCGGGTCACCGAGGTCGTCGGCGAGCTCGGTGTTCCGCAGGCCGGCACGTCCGTCGTCGCCGAGTACGACGTCCCCAGCGACGCCTGGTATTTCGCCGAGAACAAGGGCGCAAACGGAAAGTTGACGATGCCCAACGCGGTCCTGATGGAGATCGCGCTGCAGCCGTGCGGCTGGGTCGGCGCCTACGCCGGATGCCCGCTGGACTTCGACGTCGACCTGTTCTTCCGCAACCTCGACGGCACCGGAGTGCAGCACCGCGAGATCACGCCCTCGACCGGAACCCTGCGGATCAGGGCCACGCTGAACAACATCGCCCAGGCCGGCGGAACCATCATTGCGACCTTCGACGGCGAGATCTCCGATGCCGAAGGACCCGTCTACACCTTCGACACCGTGTTCGGCTACTTCCGCCTCGAAGCGTTGCAGCAGCAGGTGGGCCTGCCGGTCAGCGCCGAGCAGCGTGCCCTGCTGGAGATGCCTTGTGCGGCACCGGTTATCGACCTGCGCGCCCGCCCGACGGAATTCTTCGGCCCCGGGGCCCGGCTGGCCGATCCGATGCTGTTGATGATGGACCGGGTTACCGGTCGCTGGCCCACCGACGGAGCCGCCGGGCTGGGCCGGTGGCGCGGCGTCAAGGACGTCGATCCCGACGAGTGGTTCTTCAAGGCCCACTTCTACCGGGACCCGGTACAGCCCGGCTCCTTGGGCATCGAGATGCTGCTCCAACTCCTGCAATTCGCGATGCTCGATCTCGGCTTGGGCAAGGAGATGGGCCCGACGGCGCGCTTCGAGCCGGTGGCGCTGCATGACCCGATCACCTGGCGGTACCGCGGTCAGATCGTGCCGACCAACAAACGGATCACGGCGCAAATCGAGATCACCCGCATGCAGCGCGACACCGACAGCATCCTGGCCGTGGCCGAAGCTTCGCTGTGGAACGACGGAATCCGGATCTACAGCGCGACCAACCTCGGCATGCGCATCACGCGCGATGCGGCAGAGTCGCCGGTCGAATCCTGCTCGACCACGGTTGAGTCCGAGGTGGCCGCGGCGACGACGCTGGAGACGACCCTCGATCCCACCCGGGACACCTGGATCGTCGACCACTGCCCCTCGTATGTAATCCCGGCGCTGCCAATGATGTCGGTGCTCGACCTGTTCGCGCAGGCCGGCGCTCGTGCCCTAGAACACGCCCCGGCCAAGGTTGTCGAAATCGCCGACCTGCGGCTGCTTCGCTGGATCGTCGTCGATTCGCCGACGAAGCTGCGGGTAATCGTCGAACCCACCGAGCCTGGGCGTTTTGCCGGTCGCGTGGAGGTGTGGCGTGACGCACGCCGAGCGGAGTTCTCGCGCTGGGAGACACACGCGCAGGCGGTGATCGTCACGGCGGACGGCTACGCCGGTGAACCGGCAGCCCCTGCCCCGTTGAAAGACGCGATCCCGTATGCCAACCCGTATGACGGCACGGTGTTCCACGGTCCCGCGTTTGCGACCCTGATGGACGGCGCCCGGATAGGCCGCAACGGTTCGTCAGGCACGCTTGCGGTCGACCGCTGCCAGGTTCCGGTCGGCGAGCAACACCCCGGCCTGCTCGACGGCGCGTTCCACATCGTTCCGCACACCGCGATGAACGTATGGACTTGCAACAGCGGGGCCAGTCCGGATGTCGCGTCCTATATCGACGCCGCGGACCCGACCGTCGGATTCCCGCATCGCGTCGTGTGGGCGCGGTTCTACCGCGACGCCCCCGTGAACGGGACCGTCGACGTCGAAACCCGGTTTGTCGGGTTCGACGACACCGAGGGTCGTATGCCGATCGTCGACCTGTGGCTCGGCGCCGCGGGGCAGCCCTGGGCGTACCTCCGCGTGGTCGAAATCCTGTTGGACAAGGGACCCCTCGCTGCGGTCAGCGGCCCCAAGCGGCGCGCGTTTGTCGGTGAGCGACGCGCGGTGCCCGGCGTCTCGTTGAGCGATCGGGTAAGCCACGGGGTGGTCACACTCGATTCCGCGCGCGCGGCCACCCAGGAATGGTTCAAGGGCACCTTGAAAGCGGTGTACGACACCGACAGCCACGGGGATGCGCTGATCGCCGACATTGCGATCAAAGAGGCGGTCGCGGACGCGGCCCACGGCGCGATCCACCCCGCACGGGTTCAGGTTGTCGACGGTGAGGTGAGCTGCCCGGTGCTGCCGTTGGAGCGCATCTCCGTCGAGCTGGAGCAATTGGATTCGCGCGCATGCCGCGCAAGCGCGTCGCTGCACACGGATTGGCAACCGATGCGCAGCTGGCACAACGACAAGCTGGGCATGCAGCAGGGCGGATTCGGAGACCTGTTGCTGTGGGCCCTGTTGTCGCGCTTTGTCAGGCACATCATCGTTACCGATCCCGCCGCGATGGCGGCGATTCGCGGGCGCCCGGTGCTATTGCTAGGCAACCACCAGGTGCAGATCGAGTCGATTCTCGGCACGTCGGTCGCATCCTGGGTGACCGGCACGCAGGTTGCCACGGTTGCCCATGCCAAGCACGAAAAGCGTTGGGTCGGTGGTCTTTTACGGCTGGTGGACGCCGTGACGGGCAGCGAGCTGGGGCGGTTCATCCGCTACTTCGACCAGCAGAATCCACGACAGTTCATCGGCCTGGTCAAAGACATGAAGGGCGATGTCGTCAACCACGGCCTGTCGGCGATGGTGCACGCCGACGGAACGCGATATGTCCGTTCCGGCCAGCGCGTCGCAAGGCTCACCTCCACGCTGTTGGATATGGCGGTGGACCTGTCGATGCCGATCGTGCCGTTGTACTTCGCCGGAGGCCTGCCCGAGGAACCGTTGGCCGCCAAGCTCGAGGTGCCCTATCGCCAAGCGGCGCAGGACTACATCTTCGGTCGGCCGATCATGCCCGAAGAATTGACCGCGCTGCTGTACCTGGATCGTCGGCGCCACGTCATCGACGCGATCAACGCCCTGGCGCCGTTCAGTGATGCGCCGCACCAGCCCAATTACGCGGCGGAGGACCGAATCAATGCCGCCTTTCCCGGCGCGTCGCCGCTGGAGTCGATCTGGGGATGCATCGAAGATGCCCTGGATGCCCTACCCGTGGACTGGCGGGCGACGATCGGCGCCGACGAATGGACCGCGGCCCGATCGGCCCCACAGCACACCACCGCCTAGTCGAGACCATTGACGCTGGCGGAAAACGAGTCGACCGACGCGCCGACGCTGCCGCTCCACGGCTCGAAGCCCGCCTGGATGCTGGTGAGGTACCACGAATCTGTCACCGGCTCAATGGTTTCGGTGTTGTCGACGAAGCCCATCACGTCGAAATTGTTCCAGGTGGTGATCGGTGAGTTCGCGACGTAGGAGACGACGTTGTTCTGGCCGTTGCTGCCTTCCCACACGGTGAAGCTCTTTCCGTCGATCGTGCTGGTGCCCACCACGGAGCCGACCGGCTGGATGGGCCCGGTGTGGTTGAACCAGATCATGATCTCCTGTTGGTTGACACCGGTGGTGATGGGCGTTGGGTTCAGCCAGATGTCGTAGGAGGCGTCATACGTCCCGCTGGTGGGGTACGTGTACGTGATGCTGCTGGTTGCGGATTGGATCTGGCCGAGCTGTTCGGGCAGCGGGCTGCCCGGCGAACCGGTGCCGTAGTGGTAGCCCAGGTAGACCGATGGGTATCCGAGCGGGGCGCCGTTGGTTGGGGCCGAACCGTTTTCGGTGGTGATGGTGAACCCGGTGCCGCTGACGGTGATTGCTTGCCCGCCGGGGTTGTTCCACGCGTTGTTCTGGACCACGTAAGCGTTTTGGATCGTCGTCGTTCCGTACTGGTCGGTGATGACGATCCCGCCCGGGGGCGGCGGTGGCGGCGGTGGTGGCGGCGGCGACGTGGCGCCGGTCTGGCCATCGCTGCCCGGTTGGCCGAACAGGCCCGCCTTTCCGCCCGTACCACCCAGGCCGGGGGCGCCGCCGTTGGCTGCCCCGCCATTGCCGCCGTCGCCGCCGTTGCCAAGCAGGAGGCCGCCCCTGCCCCCGGAGCCGCCCGAGCCCCCGGGAGCCCCGGCCCCGCCGGCTCCGCCATGCCCGCCATTTCCGATCAAGCCGGCGTCGCCGCCGGCCCCGCCGTCCTGGCCTGGCCCACCGGCGGCGCCGCTGCCCCCGTTCCCGTACAGCCACCCGCCGTCGGCGCCCCGGCCGCCGGCGACCGTCGCATCGGCGCCATTGCCGATTAACGGCCGCCCCGTCAGCGCCTCGGCGGGGGCATTCAGCACACCGAGCACGTTGTGGGCTTCGGTCGCCGCATACGATTTCGCACCTGCGGCCAACGCCTGGACGAATTGGGCGTGAAATTCGTCCGCTTGGGCGGTCACGGCATGAAATTGCCTCGCGTGGGTGGTGAGGAATGCTGTGATCGCCGCCGACACCTCGTCGGCACCCGCGGTTACCAGCGCCGTCGTCGGGCCGGCCGCGGTGATTCGGGCGCCGCTGAGCGTCGAGCCGATGCCGGCGATGTCGGCGGTCGCCGCTGCCAGCGTTTCCGGCGCGACCATCACATACGGCATGCCCAGCCCCTCGATTACGGGTTTATAACGGCCCGATCACGGACTTATCACGACACCGAAAAGCCTAGCAATCGTGGATTGCCATGAATTCGCAATGGCGAAATTCGTTGTCAGACAACAGATCCGGCGCCAACTAGCCGACGGAGCGTGGCTTGCGTTTGCTGAGGAACTCGGCCCACGACACGACCTCGGGGTGCTCCTTGAGCAGTGCCCTGCGCTGGCGTTCGGTCATGCCGCCCCAGATGCCGTACTCGACCTGGTTGTCGAGCGCTTCAGCCCCGCACTCCCGCACCACCGGGCAGTGCCGGCAGATCGCCACCGCCCGGCGCTGGGCGGCCCCCCGCACGAAGAGTTCGTCGGGATCCGAGGTGCTACACAGCGCTTTGGCGACCCAGGCACGCTCACCCTCGGTCACGATGGGTAGAACGCTGCTCAGCGCCGTGCGGTTCGGTCGTTGCGCGGAAGGCGGTATTTCTGACAATCGAGGGTCCCTTCACACCGGCCGCACGCTGCCGCGGCCGCCCTGCCGAGAAGAAACTGCTACCGGCTGCGAACGGCTGACGCTGATGACCGACACGAGTAGCCCTCCGAGCTGGCAAATGACAACCGGCTATATCGTCACTGCCCTCGCGGGGGCTCAGTAGCGTAGTCGACTACTGCACTTGAAGCGGTTCCGCAGTTGGCCCAAGCCGTTCACCAACTGGTGGTGTTGGCCGCCTTGTGCGCGTGTTGATTTAATGGCCGGGAACCCGGTATCGCCCGAGAGCCGTAACAGAAACGCAATGAGGAAGCGCGCTACTTTGGCCGCTGGAGGAGCACTCGGGGTGCTGGCCAGGCGCTATCTCGCGCTATCCGGCCGAGCGGTTATTGCGCTTTTCGAGGAATTCCGACCACGACACGACGTCGGGGTTCTCCTTGAGCATTGCCCGGCGCTGACGTTCGGTTAAGCCGCCCCAGACGCCGTATTCAACCTGGTTGTCGAGGGCGTCGGCCGCGCACTGCTGCATGACGGGGCAGTGCCGGCAGATGACGGCCGCTTTGCGCTGCGCGGCTCCCCGCACGAAAAGTTCGTCGGGATCGGCGCTCCTGCACAGGGCTTTCGCGACCCACGAGCGGTCGCCTTCGGTCACTGAGCGCAGGTTGCTGTTGACCGGAACTAGGTTCAGTCGACGCGCGGCGGGCCGTGATTCTGACAACAAAGTCTTCCCTTCATCCCGGCCCGCACGCTCGGCCGCTCCCCTTTGGTGAAGATGGTCCTGGGTTCAGCCGCCACGCCCAGAGGTGTGATGCAGATCTCCCGATTGCCTAAGGTAGCTGTTCGGCATCGATTGCGCAACGCTTTCTGGCACGCGCGTGCTAGATCTTTTCGCCGACCTGTACGCGGCGGCTGGAAAACCGGCCTTGGCTACGAGTCGCGCGAGCTCAGGGACGATCGTGCACGGCGTCGATCGACCGGTAAATCCGCTGCTCACTTACCGGACGCGGGGTGCCGAGCTGCTGGGCCCACAGGCTGACCCGCAGCTCCTCGATCTGCCAGGCAATGTCACGGACATCGGCGGCTCTCCCCCGCGCCGCCGGCAAAGCGTGCACCAGCTCGTCGTAGGCGTCTTGCACGGCCCGCACCCGCTGCATCCGCTCCCGGTCGGCGCCGAGCGCGTGCGGCAGCCGCTCGAGGCGGCGAACGATCGCCATCAGGTAGCGGGTCAGATCGGCCAGGCGCGCAGTTCCGGTGCGGGTGACGAACCCGGCCGGCATGAGCCGTCCCAACTGGGCGTTGATGTCGGTGATCGCGTCGCGCTGCGCTGCTGACGGCCGCTCGGGCAGCAAGAGTTGCACCTCTTGCGCCGCGGACAACACCTTCTCCACGCGGGCGACGACGTCGACCGTCGTTGGCACCAGTTCGTTCGCCACCCGATCGCGCAGCGCGGCGAACTCGGCGCGCGACCACGCCGGCCCGGCGACCAACACGTCCGTCGCGGCGTCGGCGCAGTCGTCGAGCAACGCGGACACGGAGCCGTCCGGGTTCGCGCCGAGCGCCAGGCGGGTCCGCAGATCCAGCTGCCGCTCAACCGCTTTGACCGGCGAGGCGACGCTCAACCGGACCAGCCGTCGCGTGCCCGCGCCCATCGCGCTTTCCTGCTCGCCGGGCGTGGCAAAGACCCGCAGGTCCACGGCGGTTCCCGCGTCCACCAAGGCGGGAAAGCCCCGCACGATGCGTCCCTTGACCGTGCGTTCCACGACTCGAGGCAGTTCCTCCAGGTCGCTGGGCCAGCTGCGCAGCCCGCTGCGCTCCAGGTCGGCCACTTCGGCGCCGATTGTGGCGGCCACCGCGCGCCGTGCCGGCGCCGCCAGCCGCTCCTGCAGCGCGCCGAGGTCCTTGCCGCGGGCGATCTCGGTGCCGTCGCTGGATTCGACGGCGAACGTCACCCGCAGGTGTGCCGGCAGCTTGTCCAGGTCGAAGGCGTCGATGGGCACCAGAACCCCGGTGCGACGACGCAGTTCGCGCTGCAGCGCGTCCAGCAGCGGTTCCTGTGCCGGGTCGATCGCGGCCAGCACCGCGCGCGCGGTATCGGGGGCCGGAACGAAGTTGCGCCGCAACTCTTTTGGCAGCGAGCGGATGAGCGCGGTCACCAGCTCTTCACGCAGCGCCGGTACCTGCCATGCGAATTCGTCGCCCCCCAACCGCGCCAGGACGTCGACCGGAACGTGCACGGTGACACCGTCATTGGCGGCGCCCGGCTGAAATCGGTAGGTCAGCGGCAGCGCGACATCGCCCGCTTCCCAGGTGTCCGGCCGATCGTCATCGGCGGCGTGGGCGGTGCGGAGCAGATCGTCGCGGCTGAAGGTCAACAGATCCGGTGTCCGATGCCGCTGCTTTTTCCACCACGCGTCGAAGTGCCGCGCCGAGACGACATCGGCGGGGATGCGGGCGTCGTAGAGCGCGTAGATGTCGTTGTCCCCGACCAGCAGGTCGCGACGGCGGACCCGCTCCTCCAGGTCCTCTAGTTCCGTGCGCAGCACGGCATTGTCGCGAAAAAAATGATGGCGGGTCTGCCAATCACCCTCCACAAGCGCGTGCCGGATGAACAATTCCCGCGCCACCACGGGCTCCACCGAGGCGTATCCGACCCGTCGGCGCGCCACCAGCGGCAGGCCGTACAGCGTGACCCGCTCGACGGCCATCACCTCGCCGCGTTCGGCGTCCCAGTGCGGTTCGCTGTAGGTGCGCTGCACCAGGTCACCGGCCACCCGCTCGACGGCCTCGGGCCCGATGCGCGCGGCGGTCCGCCCGTACAGCCGGCTGGTCTCGACCAGCTCTGCCACCACGACCCAGCGCGGCGGCCGCTTGCTGAGCACCGAACCCGGCGCCAGCACGAAGCGCGAATTGCGCGCGCCCAAATAGTCGCGGGCATCCTCCCGTCGCATCCCCACGTGCGACAGCAGCCCCGCGAGCAGCGCGGCGTGCACCCGGGCCGGGTCGGCGGGCTTGTCGGACTCGTGAATTCCGAGATCGCGGGCGATGCTGCGCAGCTGCCCCACGAGGTCCTGCCACTCCCGGATCCGCAGAAAGTGCAGGAAGTCGTTGCGGCACATCCGCCGAAAGGCACTGCCAGACAATGCCTTTCGCTGTTCGCGCAGGTATCGCCAGAGGTTTAGGTAGGTCAGGAAGTCGGAGTTCTCGTCGGCGAAGCGGGCGTGTTTCTGGCGGGCGGCCTCCTCGCGGTCGGCCGGCCGTTCGCGCGGGTCGGGGATCGACAGCGCGGCGGCCAGCACCAGCACCTCGCGCACACAGCCCTCGGTCTTGGCCTGCAGAATCATCCGGCCCAGCCGGGGGTCGACCGGCAGGCGCGCGAGCCGACGGCCCAGGCCGGTGATCGCGCCGTGGGCGTCGAAGGCGCCCAGCTCCTGCAGAAGTTGCACGCCGTCGCGGATGCTGCGCGGATCGGGCGGGTCGAGGAATCCGAAGTTCTCGACCTCGCCGAGCTGCAGCGCCGCCATTTGCAGGATCACCGAGGCGAGATTGGTCCGTAGTATTTCGGGATCGGTGTAGCGCGGGCGGGCGGCGAAATCCTCCTCGGAATACAGGCGGATGCACACCCCGGGCGCCAACCGGCCGGAGCGGCCGGCCCGTTGGGCGGCGGAGGCCTGCGACACCGGTTCGATCGGCAACCGCTGCACCTTCAGCCGTCGGCTGTAGCGCGAAATGCGGGCGTTGCCCGGGTCGACGACGTAGCGGATTCCCGGCACGGTCAGCGATGTCTCGGCGACGTTGGTGGCCAACACGACGCGGCGTCCGGTGTGCGGTGCGAACACCTTCTGCTGCTCGGCGGTGGGCAGCCGGGCATACAGCGGTAGCACCTCGGTGTGCTTGAGGCTGCCGCTCAAAGCCTCTGCGGTGTCGCGGATTTCACGCTCACCGGACAGAAACACCAGGACATCCCCCGGTGGTTCGGCCTCAAGTTCGTGGATCGCGTCGACGATCGCCTCGATTTCGTCGCGGATCTCGGTGCGGATAATTTCGTGATCGGGATCGTCGGGGTCGCTGGAATCGTCGTCGGAGCTGGACGCAACGACTTCCAGTGGCCGGTACCGGATTTCGACGGGGTGGGTGCGCCCGGACACCTCCACGATCGGGGCTCCACCGAAGTGTGTGGCAAAACGCTGCGGCTCGATCGTCGCCGATGTGACGATCACCTTCAGGTCGGGTCGGCGCGGCAACAGCTCGCGCAGGTAGCCGAGCAGGAAGTCGATGTTGAGGCTGCGCTCGTGGGCCTCGTCGAGGATCAACGTGTCGTAGCGCAGCAGGCGGCGATCGCGCTGAATCTCGGCGAGCAGGATGCCGTCGGTCATCAGCTTGATCAGGGTGCGGTCGCTGACCTGGTCGGTGAACCGGACGGAGTAGCCGACCGCGTCGCCCAGCGGGCAGCCCAGTTCGTCGGCGATCCGCTGCGCGACCGTGCGCGCAGCCAGCCGCCGGGGCTGGGTGTGCCCAATCGTGCCGCGGATGCCGCGACCGGCATCGAGGCAGATCTTGGGCAGCTGAGTGGTCTTGCCCGACCCCGTTTCACCGGCGACCACGACCACCTGGTGCGCCCGCAGCGCGTCGGCGATGTCCCGGCGCCGCTCGCTGACCGGCAGATCGGGATAGGTGATCGCCGGGACGGCGGCCTGCCGCGTCGCCACCAGCGCTTCGGCCTTGGCGATCTGGGTGGCGAGCGGCCGCAGCTTCTCGGGCGTGGCGCCCCGCAGCTTCTTCAGCCGCCTGCCGAAGTGCGCGGCATCGCGAATGGTCAGGCCGTCCAGTCGCTTGCGCAGCGCCGCCAAAGCCGCCGCGGGCGTCTCGCTGGAGGGTTCGGCCATTCCGACCACAATAGGCAAGGCCAACGTCCAGTACGGTGCAGAAGCCGGACCATGTGACCAGGAGTGTTGACGGGATGCATCTCAAGCTGCCGGGTCGGACGACTCGTCGAAACCGGCTGGTGCTGCGTGCTGACGCCGGAAGCGGCTTCTACGGCAACCAACAGGCGCGGCTGCTCAGGATCTATCTTGGCGCGACGACGTTCCTGTTCACCTGGGGCGTGGTGTTCACCCTCTTCCCAATCCATCGAGGAATGAAGGGCGGGCAGCCGATCGGGGGCATCGTCGCGATTGCCCTCGGCCTGGCGGCGCTGCTGTGGCTTGCCGCGCGGCCCGACAAAACCGCGCCCGCGACGGCGGCGGCGATGGCGGCCACACCCATCGTGATGGCCTTCCACGTTGCGATCACTGCCGAGTTCGCGTGCCTCATCGCGCCGATGTTTCTGGCGATGTACCTGCGTGCCTTCTACTCGCCGCGCCGCGGGTTGATCCTGGTCACTGCGCTCACCGGCGCGTGTGTGCTGGCCCTTGCGGTCGCCCCCGCCCCAAAGCTGTTCTACCTCGACTACGCCATCTTCGTCGTCGCGATCTTCGGGGCTGCCGAGTCGTTCGGCTTTGTGATGCGGGCGCTGGTCGCCGCCGCCTGCACCGATCCGCTGACGGGCTTGCTCAACCGCGCCGGCTGGGAGATCGGGACGGCCGACCTGCTGACCCGATCACGTTCCGCGGCAGCCACGGTCACCGTGATCGCCTTGGACATCGACAACCTCAAACAGCTCAACGACATCGAGGGGCACCTGGCCGGAGACGAGCATCTGATCGGCTGCGCGAAGCGCTGGCGCGACTTGACGCCCGCCAACGCCGTCCTGGCCAGGCTGGGCGGCGACGAGTTCGCGGTGTGCATCGCCGAGCGGACGGGCGCGACGCCGACGGCGGCGGAGCGCTTCATCGCCGGCGTCCGGCTGCACACGCCCGAGACGAGCATCGGGACGGCGGCCGATCGGGGCGACGCTGCCGATGTCGCCGCGCTATACGCGAGCGCCGACGCCAGTCTCTACGCCGCCAAGCGCGCGAGGTCGCGCTAAGGCATCGTTCGAAATCGCCTGGTGCGCTTGGCTTTTCAGGCGTTAAGCGGATCGAACATGACCGACGGGTCGATGCCGAGCTGGCGAGCAACATGGGAGGCGTCCCAGTACTCGCGCCAGTGGGTGATCTTGCCGTCGCGGACCTGGAAGATCGCCACCACGTTGAACGAAACCTCAACGCCGTTCATGGCATTGATGTCGAGGCGCTCGACGACGACGGTGTCGTCGTTGGACACGATGGTGCGGATTTCGCTGCCCTCGATCATGCCGGTCGAAAGCTGGCTGTGCTTTTCGAGTTCGGCGCGCGCCGCGTCGCGCCCGACGATCACCGGTGACAGTGGGACATGAAGTTGCCAGGCGAAATCGTCAGAGATCAGCCCGACCATCGTGTCGACGTCCATCCGCTCGCCGTAAGCGGCATGTATAAAATCGACAACCAGCTGTTCTGTCTTGTTCTTCGCCACAACGCTTTTCGTCATTCGTTGACAATAAGCGTCTTCCGGGTTCCAGAGGAAGAGTCAGTTTTTTGCTGCGTTAGGCCTTGGCCTCGCGCCATCCCCGCTCGAAGGGCAACCGCCACGCGTTCGGCGCGATCAACTGATGAATGGCGTTGGGGCCCCACGTGCCGGGCGGGTAGGACTTGACCGGCGGCGGATCGTCGAGCAGCGCCTGCGAACGCTCCCACAGTGATTCGATGCCCTCGGCGGTGGTGAACAGCGTGTGATCGCCCCGCATGGCGTCGAGAATGAGCCGCTCGTAGGCCTCCAGCGTGGCGGAGGAGGACGGGATCTCTCTCGACGAGAATTGCATGGACAGTTTGTCGAGCTTCATGCCGGGCCCGGGACGCTTGCCGTAGAAGGACAGCGACACCTTTGAGTTGTCGGCGAGGTCGAACGTGAGGTGATCGGGACCCTGGGTGCCCACCCCCGACCCCGCCGGGAACATGCTGCGCGGAGCCTCTTTGAACGCGATCGAGATGATGCGGATGCCCTCGGCCATCCGCTTGCCGGTGCGCAGATAGATCGGCACGCCGGCCCAGCGCCAGTTGTCGATCCCGACCTTGAGCGCGATGAACGTCTCGGTGTCGGAATCGCTTGCAATCCCGGGGGTGTCGCGGTAGCCGCTGTACTGGCCGCGCACCACGTCCGAACAGTTGATGGGCAGCATCGACCGGAACACCTTGTTCTTCTCTTCGCTGATGGCATACGGTTCGAGCGCCGTCGGCGGTTCCATGACGACGAATGCCATCACCTGCAGCAGGTGCGTGACGACCATGTCCTTAAACGCGCCGGTGCTCTCGTAGAAGTTGGCCCGCTCGTCCAGTCCCAAGGTCTCCGGGATGTCGATCTGGATGTGGTCGATGAAGTTGCGGTTCCAGATCGGCTCGAACAGACCGTTGGCGAAGCGGAACGCCAGGATGTTCTGGGCCGCTTCCTTACCCAAGAAGTGGTCGATCCGGAAGATCTGGGATTCGTCGAACGTCTCGTGCACGAAATCGTTGAGCGCCACCGCGCTGGCCAGGTCGGTGCCGAACGGCTTCTCCATCACCACCCGGGAACGCTCGACGAGGCCGGCCTCGCGCAGCGTCGTGATGACGTCGCGCGCCGCTTTCGGCGGCACCGACAGGTAGTGCAGTCGGCGGGTGTTCGGTCCGAGGTTGACTTCGGATTCGGCGACGGCGGCGGCGAGCGATGCGGGTCCGGCGCCCTGGGGGACGTACCGGATGATCTTGGCGAAGTCGGCCCACTGTTCGTCGGTGAGCTTGTGGGCGCCGAACGAGTCGATCGCGCTTTTGGCCAGTTCCCGGAACTCGTCGTCGGTGAGGTCTTCCAGCGACGTCGCGATGATGTGGATGTCGGGCGCGAGCTCGGACTGATCCAGGTACGCCAGGCCGGGGATCAGCTTGCGTTTGGCCAGATCCCCGGTCGCGCCGAACAGCACGATGACGTGGGGATCGAGCGGGTCGTAGTCGTGGCGGCGCGGGCGTGAACCCGGCGCCGGATACGCGATCGTCTGCGGTTTCTTGGTGGCCACCCCCGCGATACTTCCACCGCCGCGCCGTGTTCGCAGCCCTGCGGGTGTTCGTTCACAAAATGTCCACGTGCCGAATGGCACGCCCTGTTCGCCGAAGCCGTTCCGGGCCCTGATGATTCGTCGCGCCGGGCGGCGCAGAATAGCGAGCATGAACGGAATCGACGTCTCGCTCTTCTGCCCGGCGCGCCACCACGTTGGCAATCTCGTCAAGAACGCCGCCCAGATCGGCTACAAGCCGCGCGATAAGCAGCAGTTGACGGCGTGGCCCACGCATCAGGCGGACATGTGGTGGGAGGTCTCGTGTCCCGACGGCTGCCCGGGCGCGTTCGGCGGCGCCGTCGACCCGATCCGGCAGGAGGTGGACCGATTGGCGGCCGACCCGAGCCGGACGACGGCGCACTACACGCTGCAGCGCGTGGGCTGAGGGCGGCTCAGGTGGGCAGGTAATCGAAGTAGGTTGTCCCGATACCGCTGGGGTCGCGGGCGATCCACACCGGCCCCTGCGCGAAGGGCTCGAACCCGGTGTTCATCCCGGCATCCGGCACCGTCGTCGGGATGTTCGTTGCGGTCGTCTGATAGTGATACAGCTCGTGACCCATGCTGTCGTAGACCGTGATGATGTCGCCCGGGTGCACCGCGCCGACGGATGACGGAATGGTCCCGTACACGCCGCCGGAGTCGATGAACGCGCCGGGAACCGACACCTGCTGCCCGTTATTGACCGAAACGAGCAGGTTGCCGACCGGCGCGCCGTCAACGTGGTTGTATGCCGGAAGGGGGTTGGTGCTGGAGAACTGCAGATAGCCCTGCGGCTCGTTGATCAGCACGCCCCGATTCATGGTGGGGTCAGGCAGCCCGTTGACCGGTGAGGCGCCCGGGCTCGGGCCGCCCGCGTTCACTCCGATGCCCAGGATGCCGGCCGCGCCGTTGCCGCCGGCGAAGCCCCCGAACGGGGTCGGGAAGCTGAGCATGACGACGTCGACCGGGATCGACGAGACCAGGCCGTTTCCGAAGTCCACCGTGGTGTTGAACGTGACGTAGAAGTACGTCAGGCCCCCGCTGTACGCGCCCGTGCCGATCCCGGTGGGCAGGCCGAGGTGGAACAGCCCCACGTCGCGCAGTGGGATGACCAGACCGGTGGACCCGGTGTCGACCAGCACGGGCACGCTCGGTCCGCCGCCGACAGAGACATTGACCACCGGCTCGGTGCCCTGGTAGATCGGCATCGACACCCCGCCCGGCCCCAGGGTGGCCCCGGTTTCCCCGCCAACCCCGAAGCTGCCCAACAACCGGCCGGGGGTTCCGCCCGCTCCGCCGGGTGCGTTGGTACCGCCGTCGCCGCCGTTCCCGCCCGAACCGAAGAAGTTACCGGCGTTGCCGCCTCCGCCGCCGGCACCGCCCCCGGCGCCCCCGCCTTGTCCACCGTTGCCGCCGTTGCCGAGCAGGATCCCACCGGTACCCCCGGCCCCACCCGCCTTGCCGGTCCCGGCGTCGCCGCCGTTGCCGCCGTTGCCGATCAGACCCGCGTCACCGCCGTGGCCCCCGGTTTGCCCGGCCCCACCCGACCCGCCGTTGCCGCCGCTGCCGAGGATCCACCCGCCGTCGCCGCCGGCCTTTCCGGTGCCCGCGGCCGCGTCGGCGCCGTCGCCGAACAACGGGCGGCCCGTGATGTCCTTCCACGGCGAAAACCACGCGAGGTCCGACGCGATTTGCAGCGGCGAGGCGTTCGCCGCTTCCGCCGCCGCATACGCGGCCCCGGCGCCGCTCAACGCCCGGACGAACTGGGCATGAAACGCGCTGGCCTGCCCACCGAGCGCCTGAAAGGCCTGGCCGTGCCCGGAAAACAGCGCCGCCACCGCGGCCGATACCTCGTCGGCGCCGGCGGCCAGCAGCCCGGTGGTCGGAGCGGCCGCCGCGGCGTGGGCCGCATCCAGCGCCGAGCCGATGCCCCGCAAGTCCGCCGCCGCTGACGCCAGCACTTGGGGCGTCACGTCCAAAAGTGACACTTAGCCCCCCTTGTCGCCCGATTGAGTGGGTTACAGCCTATCCAGAGCCTGTCGGCGCGCGTCGGATTTCATAGCACCTTCATGGCGCTACTGGTCGAAAACCAGTTCGTGATTGGTGTAGTCGACGTAGATCGGCCGCTGCGTGAACGGGATATACCCGGTGTTCTGGCTGCCCGAGGTGATGACCGACGGTGCATTGCCGTTCACGACGTACGAATACAGCTCGGTACCGCCGTCGTAGACCGTGATCGTCGTCCCATTGGGCACGGAACCCGTGCCGCCCGGGATCAGCGACTGCAGGATGGTTCCGTACACGCCGCCGGAGTCGACGATCGTGCTCGGGTTGGGGTTGGACGTGACGGTGCCGTTCGAGTTGCTGACCACATAAGTCAGTCCGTTCGTGGTCGTCCCGTCGCTCAGGGTTGCGAGCGGGGTGTAGGGGTTGGGCCCGAACACCAGCTGATTGTGCGGCTCGTCGACGAGCACCCCCTGACCGAGGTTGCCCGGCAACGCCTGCGTCGGGCTGTAGTGGTTCGGGCCTGCGGTGGTGTTCCCGACACCCAAAATGCCGACCGCGCCGTCGGAGGAAACGAAGTTGGAGAACGACCCGCCGAACGAGAAGATCACGACATCGACGGGGGTTGCCGAGGTGACAATCCCATTTCCGAAATTGATGGTCCCGTCGAACTTGACGTACAGGTAGGTCAATCCCCCGCTGTAGGCGCCGATCCCGACCCCGGTCGGCAGCCCCAAATGTTGTAAACCGATGTCCTTCAACGGGATCACCAGACCGGTCGATCCGGTATCCAACAGCAGGGGCACAGTCGACCCGCCGTTGACCGAGGCGTTCACGAGGGGCTCGGTGGTCTGATAGATGGTCAACGGCACGGAGCCGTTCACGTTGCTGCCACCGGCCAACCCGTTGCTGCCGTTGGCGCCGAACAACCAGCCGCCACGGCCCCCTGCGCCGCCCCCGCCGGCGTAGCTGCCGTCCGATGCTCCGCCCGTCCCGCCGGCCCCGCCGACACCGAACAGCCCGGCATTACCCCCGTTGCCGCCGGCCTGCCCCGCCGCGCCCGAGCCGCCGTTGCCGCCATTGCCGAGCAGCCACCCGCCGTCGCCGCCGTTGGCCCCGGTGCCCTTGGCGCCGTTGGCGCCGTTACCCACCAGCGGGCGCCCGGTCAGCTCCTTCCACGGCGAAAACCACTGGGTGCCCAACACGGCCTGTTCGGCGGCCTGCAGCGGCCCGGCGTTGGCCGCCTCGGCGGCCGAATACGCGCCTTGCGCGCCGCTCAGCGCCTGGACGAACTGGCCGTGAAACGAGCTGGCCTGCGCGCTGAGCGCGTGAAAGGCCTGGCCGTACTCGCTGAACAGGCCCGTCACCGCCGCCGAGACTTCGTCCGCGCCGGCAGCCACCAGCCCGGTGGTCGGGGCGGCGGCCGCCGCGTGCGCCGCATTCAGCTCCGCGCCAATGCTCTTCAGATCCGCTGCCGTCGACTCCAGCAGCTCGGGAACCACGTCCAGAAGCGACACCTATGCCCCCTTTAGGTCCTTCACGGATGCGTGTGGTCAGCCTCTCCAGATCCTGCCCGGGGAGCCCGGCTTTCGCCACACCGGTGACCGGCTCCACGTCGACTCAAAGCTGATTCCGAAGGTGTGCCAGGATTTGAGAATGAGTCCACGCAGCCTTGCTCGCACCGTCGGTGCCGTCTTGTTGACGGCTTGGGCGCTGCTGAGCACGCCGATTTTTAGTCCCGCGGCCGCAGCCGATCCCTGCTCGGACGTGGCGGTGGTATTCGCGCGCGGCACCCATCAGGAGCCCGGCCTGGGCAACATGGGACAGGCCTTCGTCGACTCGCTGACCCCGCAGCTGGGTGGGAAGTCCGTCGATGTCTATGCGGTCAACTACCCGGCGAACGACGACTACCACAACAGCGCCAACGCCGGCGCCAATGACGCCAGCGCTCACATTCAAGGCATCGTCGCCGGTTGTCCGAAGACGAAGATCGTGCTGGGCGGGTATTCGCAGGGCTCGACGGTGATCGATCTGGCCACCAACCAGATGCCGCCCGCGGTGGCCGACCATGTCGCCGCCGTCGCCCTGTTCGGCGAGCCGTCCAGCGGGTTCTCGACCATGTTGTGGGGCGGCCAACCGCTGCCGACGATCAATGCGGCCTACAACAGCCGGGTCATCAGCCTGTGCGCCCCCGACGACCCCATCTGCTCCGGGGGCGGCAACATCATCGCGCACGTTTCCTACATCGAGTCCGGCATGGTCAACCAGGCCGCGAATTTCGCGGCCACCAAGGTCAATCAGGGGCGTTGACCCAGGCTGGCATCATGAAGCCCGTCGTTGAGTTGGCCCGCGACACGGTCGCGGTTCGGTTGACGGTCGCCGTGGCGCTCGGCGTCATCGTCGCTGTCGCGGTGGGCAATACGGTCGGATGGCGATTCGCGCTCGTCGGTTGGATCACCGCTGCGGGCGTGTTCGTCGCCTGGACGCAGGCCATCGTGCTCGGCATGGACGCCGAGCAAACCCGGAAGTGGGCGACGCGGGAGGATCCCACCCGCTGGGTCGCCGACCTGGTCGTCCTGACGGCGAGTATCGCCAGCCTCGGCGGGGTGGGGTATGTGGTGGCGGCCGGGTCGCACACCGGCGCCAAGGCGCTGGCCGCCGCGATCGTCGGCGTCCTTGCCGTCACGGCGTCCTGGTTCGCGGTGCACACGCTGTTCACCGTGCACTACGCGCGGCTCTACTATTCGGGCGAGCCGGGGGGAATCAACTTCCACGACCCGGAGCCGCCGCGCTTCAGCGACTTCGCCTACGTCGCGTTCACCGTCGGCATGACCTTTCAGGTGTCCGACACCGAGATCTGTTCGACGTCGATCCGGGCGACGGTGCTGCGCCAGGCGCTGGTGGCCTACCTGCTGGGCGCCGTCGTCCTGGCCGTTACGATCAATCTGATCGCGGGGCTGGGCTCCAAGCTCTGACCCGCGCGCGCCAGTTACTCTGGCGGGCATGGCCATTGAGTCCACCATGCTCGCCCTCGGCACCCCCGCGCCGCACTTCGCACTCCCCGAGCCGGCCACCGGCAAGACGGTCAGCCTCGACGAGCTCACCGGTCCCGCGTTGGTCGTCACGTTCATCTGTAACCACTGCCCCTACGTCCAGCACGTCGCCGCCGGGCTGGCCGCGCTCGGCCGCGACCTCGCCGCCCAGGGCGTCGCGATGGTCGGCATCTCCAGCAATGACGTCGTCAGCTATCCGCAGGACGGGCCCGATCAGATGGTCGCCGAGGCCAACCGCCACGGCTGGACCTTTCCCTACCTCTACGACGAAACCCAGGACGTCGCCCGGGCCTTCTCGGCGGCCTGCACCCCCGACACGTTCGTCTTCGACGGCGATCGCCGACTGGTCTACCGCGGCCAGCTGGACGACTCCCGGCCCCGCAACGACGTGCCGGTCACCGGCGCCGACGTCCGCGCGGCCGTCGATGCGGTGCTCGCCGGGCGCGCGGTCGACCCGGACCAGCGGCCGTCGATCGGCTGCGGTATCAAGTGGCGTTGAGCAGTTCTAGCCGGTGTTGACGGATCACCAACCGCCGGGCCAGATCAGCGACACCGCATCCTCGGCGGGTTCGCCGCACGCGGCGGCGAACTGATCGAACGCCGTGGCAACGAGTTCACGGTCCCGGGGAGCCATCCCCCGCAGCGCCTTGGTGATGGCCCTGCGCCGATGCCTGACCACCTTGGTCACCAGCCGGCGGCCGTCCGCGGTCAGGCTCAACGTGATGTTTCGCCGGTCGGTCGGGGATTCTCGGCGGTCAAGCCAGCCGGCCTTGATCAGGCGGTCACAGATGCGGCTGGCATTGGACGGGTTGACGTCGAGGCCGGCGGCCACCGCGGCCAGGTTCAGCGGGCCGCGGGTATCCACCATGACCAGCACCCGCCACTGCGGCACGGTCACGTCGTCGACGACCGACGCTATGGACGAGGCGGCGATACCCACCAACGCGCGGGACGCGCGTGATACCGCCTCGATCTGATCGGCCGTGGGTCCTTCGGTGCGGGCGCTACGGCGGCGCTGTGCTGTGGTCATCAGAGCATCATTGCCTAGGGTGCGCCCCAACCGCGAACCGAAAGCGGTATTCATAGCAAATCCTTTGCTCATGAGCATCGGCGTTCGTGGCGACGGCGATTCGAGGAGCAACCGGCTCGATGCGGTCAGCGGGCAGGCCCGTAACGGTGCCGAACGTCTCGTCGGCGTTACGGCTGCGCACGCCGGTGCCGCACGAACCACGTTCGGGGGGTGCGGTATTGGCGTCGGGCGCGGCCCGTGAATTTTTGATGAACCAGTGCTGCTCGGCAATGGTGATCGAACGTACAACGAAATTCTTGGTTTGCGATGCGCGGCGGTGGGCACCTATGCGGCATGATCGCACTTCACATCAGGCGTTGTCTTGGCTCTGCAACCATCGCGGCATCGGGTCTTGGGGCTGCCGTCCTTCCCGTGCCCGCTGTGCCCTCCGCATCCGCCCAGCCGTGTCCCGACGTTGAGGTCGCTTTCGCCCGCGGTACCGGAGAGCCGCCCGGCGTCGGACCCACCGGCCAGGCGTTCGTCGATTCGCTGCGTGCGCGCGTCGCCGGGAAGTCGGTCGATGTGTATCCGGTCAACTACCCCGCCAGCAACGAGTGGTCCACCGGCGTCGACGGCATCAAAGACGCGGGCGCTCATGTCGTTTCGGAGGCCGCGAGCTGCCCGCGGACCAAGATGGTGCTCGGCGGTTACTCCCAAGGTGCGGCCGTGATGGGCTTCGTCACCTCGGCGGCCGTGCCAGATGGGGTCGACCCGGCGACCGTGCCCAAACCGCTGTCCCCCGACGTCGCCAACCACGTCGCCGCCGTCGTCCTGTTCGGCACGCCGAATGTCCGGGCCATGAATTTCCTCGGGGAGCCGCCCATCGCCATCGGCCCGAGCTATCAGGCCAAGACGATCAAGGTGTGCGCTCCCGAGGACCCGGTGTGTTCCGACGGGATGAATTTCGCCGCGCACGACACCTACGCCGACGACGCCAGCATGGTCGACCAGGGAGCCGCGTTCGCGGCCAGCAAGCTCGGCGCGGGACCCAGTGCTCCCCCGCCGCCTTCGCCGGTCACCGTGGTGCAGGCTCCGCAGCCGGGCCCGGGGAACTAGCGACACCGCCGCGCCGTCGGGTCGGCACTGCGCGCACGCGTAGGTTCGACACCGTGCCTCAAGTAGCGATACTCGACGACTACGCCGGCGTGGCCCTCGACCTCGCGGACTGGTCGCAGGTGCGGACCCGAGCCGATATCACCGTCTTCGACCGGCACCTGTCCGAGGAGCAAGCCGCAGACGCCCTGCAGCCCTTCGATGTGCTGTGCACCCTGCGCGAGCGGATGGCGTTCCCGCGCACCCTGATCGAGCGGCTGCCGAACCTCAAGCTGATCACCATCGTCGGCAAGACCCTGCCGAATCTGGATATGGCCGCGGCCACCGAGCACGGTGTCCTGGTCGCCCACTCGGACTTCGCGAATCCACGATTCCGCTCGGTGCGCGACGCCACCCCGGAATTCGCGTGGGGGTTGATGATCGCGACGGTGCGCAACCTTGCCGAAGAACACCTGCGCATGCGTGCCGGCGGGTGGCAGGCCAGCACCGGGATGACCTTGGCGGGCAAGACGCTGGGACTGCTGGGCCTCGGCCGGATCGGTAAGCGCATGGCCGAATACGCGAAAGTCTTTGGCATGCAAGTCATTACGTGGAGCCAAAACCTCACCGACGAGGCCGCGTCCGCGGTCGGCGCGCGGCGGGTCGACAAGGCGGCGCTGTTCGAAGAGTCCGACGTGGTCTCCATCCACCTGGTGCTCTCCGAACGCACCCGCGGGCTGGTCGGCGCGCCGGAACTGGCCCTGATGAAGCCGCACGCCTACCTGATCAATACGTCCCGGGGCCCGATCGTCGACGAGGCGGCGCTGATCGCCGCGCTCACGGCGGGGCGGATCGCCGGTGCCGGGCTCGACGTCTACGACAGCGAACCGCTTCCGCCCGAGCATCCGTTGCGGCTCCTACCCACCGTGACGTTGTCGCCCCACCTTGGCTATGTCACGCGCGAAATGCTCGGCGCCTTCTATTGCGACACCGTGGAAGCCGTGCAGGGCTGGCTCGACGGGACGCCCATTCGGATCGCCAACCCCGAGGCGCTATCCAGCTAACCTGCCGGTCGCCGTGCACCGCTGGCATTGTGCACCGATGAGTTTCGCGCGCCCTGGTGGTCATACCTTCGACACCACACACCCGAAGGATCGGATCTCCATGTCCCACGCCCTACCGCCGATCGTCGATGGCCAGACCTGGCGCGCGCAGCTCGACGAGCTGCGCAAGCGCGAGAAGGCCGCGACCCGCGAACTGGATGCGATCGCCGCACAGCGTCGGCGGCTGCCGATGGTTGAGTTGCCGGACTACACCCTGATCGGCGCCGAGGGACCCGTCCGCCTCGCGGACGTGTTCGCCGGCCGCTCGCAGCTCATCGTCTACCACCACATGTGGTCGGACGGCGCGCGGTGGCAGTGCGGCGGGTGCACCGGGTTCACCTCGCAGTTCACCAGGCTGGAGTTCCTCGACAACTACGACGCCCGCTTCGTCATCGTCACCAACGGACCGATCGACGAGGCGCTCGCCTACAAGCGCCGGGTCGGCAACCGGATGGACTGGTACTCGTCGTCGCAGAGCCCGTTCGGGTCGGACATGGACGCGCCTCCCGGCGGCGGCTTCGGGGTCAACGTGTTCCTGCGCGACGGTGACACGGTGTACCGCACCTGGCACACCAACGGGCGCGGCACCGAGCAACTCAGCCACACCTTCGCGCTGATCGACCTGCTGCCGTGGGGCCGACAGGAGGAATGGCTCGACTCCCCCGCCGGTTGGCCTTCGCGGCCCACCTACTCGGGTTGGCTCGACTCCCCCGATATCGCGCTCGCCTACGGGACAACCGAGGACAACTCATGACCGCCAGCACCGAGAGCTACACCGTCACCCGCACCATCGACGCCACCCCGGCCCGCATCTTCGCGGTCCTGGCCGACCCGACCCGTCACCGGGACACCGAGCCCACCGATTGGGTCCGCGATGCACTGGAAATCGCGCCGATCACGGCCGCCGGGCAAACGTTCGCGATGAACATGTTCTTCGAACCGGCCGGTGGCCACTACGTCGTTCACAACCTGGTCGATGTGTTCGATCAGGACCGTGCCATCGGCTGGATGCCGGGTCAGCTCGACGACGCGGGCAGGCATTCCCCCGGCGGCTGGTTCTGGCGCTACGACCTTCGTCCCAACGGCGACGGCACCGACGTCACCCTCACCTACGACTGGAGCGCCACGCCGCAGGAATTTCGCGACGAGGTCGGCGGGATGCCCGTGTTCGCCGAGGACTACCTCGACGCATCGCTGCTGACCCTGGAGCGCGTCGTCACTTCCGCAGAGTGAACTGGTTGACGTCGATGTGGCCGGACCGGAATAGCTTCGCGCAGCCGGTGAGGTACCTCATGTACCGCTCGTAGACCTCCCGCGACTGCAGCTCGATCGCCTCGGCTTCGCGCGCCTGCAGGGCCTGCGCCCACAGGTCGAGGGTCCTGGCGTAGTGCAGTTGCAGCGACTGCCGGCGGGCCAGCGTGAAACCCACTGTCGCAGAATGCTCTTCGACCATTTCGATGGTGGGCAGCCGCCCACCGGGGAAGATCTCGGTGACGATGAACTTGGTGAAGCGCAGCATGTCGATCGTCAGGGGTAGGCCCTGCTCGCCGAGCTGCTCGAGGGCCAACCCCGTGATCGTGTGCAGCAGCATCACACCGTCGGTGGGCAGGATCTTGTGGGCCAACGCGAAGAAGTCGCCGTAGCGGTCATAGCCGAAGTGCTCGAATGCCCCGATGGACACGATTCGGTCGACGGAATCCGTGAACTCCTCCCAGCCCTGCAACAGGACCCGCCGGGTGCGCGGGGTGTCCATGCCGTCGAACATGGCCTGCACGTGCGCCGCCTGGTTTTTGGACAACGTCAGGCCGATGACGTTGACGTCATATTTCTCGATCGCTCGACGCAGGGTGGCGCCCCAACCGCAGCCGATGTCGAGCAGCGTCATGCCGGGCTCTAGGCCCAGCTTGCCCAGCGCCAAATCGATCTTGGCGATCTGGGCCGCGTGCAGCGTCATGTCGTCGCGCTCGAAGTACGCGCAGCTGTACGTCTGCGTCGGATCGAGGAATAGCCGAAAAAAGTCGTCGGACAAGTCGTAATGCGCCTGGACGTCGGCAAAACGCGGCGTCAGCCCCTCAGTCAATGGTCTGTGCCTTTCCGGACCTGGGGCCCTGCGGATGTGTGCAAACTGGACACGATTACCCCCGCAAAGTGGTTCGAAACGGGGCGACACTTGGATTGCCCGACACCCGAGCTCAGTGCGAGGCGGTCAGGTCCCGGGTGGCCGGTCCTTCCAGCAACGTGCCGTCGGGCGCGAACCGCGACCCATGCAGCGGGCATTCCCATGCCTTGTCGGCGTCGTTCCATGTCACGATGCCGCCGAGGTGCGGGCACACCGGCGAAACCCGGTGCTGGCTGCCGTTCACCCGGCAGCGGGCTTCCAGATGCCAGGGCGGCCCACTCACCACGCCGCCTTCGTCCTGGCCGGGGTCGCGTCGGCCGGTGCGCGTCACCGGGGTGATCCACCCCGTGGTCAGCCTGAAGCCGACTTCGACGTTGGCTTGCATGGCCGTCAGCGCACCCGACAGCTCGTGGGGGCTCCAACTGGCGAACGCCTTCGACCAGTCCATCCGCCCGCCCAGCATGCGGCTCGAGAGCGCCAACGCGGCGGCGGCACCGTTCGTCATGCCCCATTTTTTGAAACCCGTTGCGATGAAGATGGTTTCGTTGTTCGGCAGGATAGGACCGACATAGGGCAGTTGGTCGATCGGTGTGTAGTCCTGCGCCGACCAAAAGTGGGTCTGCGCCGCGCCTGGGTAATGCCTGCGCGCCCATGACGACAGCTCCTCAAGCGCTGTGGTGGGGCTTTTCTCGCGGCCGACGGTATGACCGGCGCCACCGACAATCAGCACGTTGCCGCCGTCCACCGGCGCATAGCGCACCGAACGCGTCGGCGAGTCGGTGGAAATCATCATCGCGCGGGTGATGTCGCCGGGCACTTTGAAGGCGAAGCAATACGAGCGGCTCGGCTTGACCCGCGCGAAGTAGCCGCCGCGGTCCAGGATTGGGATCCCGGTGGCCAGCACGAGTTGCCTGCCGCTGATTTCGAGGTCGCCGTGCCCGGGCGTGTTGACGTGTGCGCGTACTCCCTTGCCGTGGCTGGACACTCGCCGGACCCGCGTGTGCTCGACCAGCCGCCCTCCGCGGTCGAGCAGCTCCGCGGCCAACGAGTCCAGGAACGGCATCGGGTCGAATTGGGCCTGATCGGCCAGTCGCACGCCGCCGTGGTAGGGAAACGGCACCCCGGCGTCGTCCTCCCAGGTGACCGGCAGACCGACCGCCTGACACGCTTTGAGTTCGGCGCGCGCAGAGGCGACGCCCCGGCGGCACTGCGCGTAGGTGTAGGCATCCTCGCGCTGCACCGGCACGCCGTGCGACGCGCAGTGGTTGAGCACCCAATCCTGGCCTTCGCGATTGCCCTCCACGTAGGCGCGGGCGGTGTCCTTGCCGTGCTTGGAAAGAATCTTCGACAGGTTGCTGCCCTGCAGCAGGCTGATTTTGGCCGTGGTGTTTCCGGTGGCACAGGCGCCGACGGTGCGCGCCTCCAGCACCAGTACGTCCTTGCCGGCGCGCGCCAGCAGCACGGCGGTCATGAGTCCCGTGATCCCGCCGCCCACGACGATGACATCTGCGGACCGGGACCCGCGGTCAAGCGGGTCAGACTGCTTTGCGGCCCAGGGCGGTTCGTGTCGATCGGCAAGCCATAACGAAGTCACAGCGTGGCTGATACCCCGACAGCTCGCGGCAAAACGTCTGCGGCGCTACCGCGCCCGCTTCAGCTGCGCGTGTGCGTCTTTCAGTGATGCCGCGGCGGCACGGCTGGCTTGCTTCGCCCTGTCGTAGCGTTTCTCGGCGGCGTCGAGCGCACGCTCGGCCTCGCGCAGGCCGGCCAGCGCCTCGTCCCGACCACGCCGAGCCGCGTCGCGGTCGGCTTGCCGCGCGGACAGTTCGTCGTCGGCTTCGGTCTTGGCCCGCTCGGCGGCGGCCGCGGCGGCCCGTAGCTTTTCCAGTTTGGGTTCGCGTCGAGTCTTCGTCGACGCGGGCGCCGCATCCGCGAACCCGCCGAAGCCAGACCATCGTTCCGCCTTGGTCAATCGACCCAGCCGCGCCCTGACCTCGGGATCGGCGATGGCGGCTTGCAGCGTGCCGGTGACGTCCTCGCGCACCGCCGACGACGGGTTCGTCACCCCGGCGGATTTGAACGCGGCCCGGGCGAGTTCGTTGATGAGCTTGTGTTGTTCGGCGGACAGGTTTCGAATGCGTTCGCCGTCCATGGCGGCATGCGCATCCCGCAACCGGTCACCGAGGTCGGACAGGCGTTGTCTGGTCTTGTTGTCCCGGAGCACGAGCCGGTTGACCATCCACGCCGCCGCCGTTGGTTTGCGTGCCGCGGAAATCCGTTTGGCGGCAGCGTCGTCGCCGCGTCGCTTGGCTGCCGCGCTCAATTCCGCGCGCTGCGCCGTGAAGACGTCCGGTTGCGCGCAATACAGACTGTCGAGTTCGTCGTCGGCCATGAGTCCATGATCTCTCGCTCACCGGGTTTACCGAGCACGCACATCGGGTTACCCGCAGTGCAACATTGTCCGTGCTCAAGAGGATGCAACGGTTTGCCAACATCAACGTCCATCGGTAGCGGCCGGAGGCGGCTGCTGCTGCTCGCCGTGTTCGTGGTGGTCGGGGTGGTCGGCTCGCTGCAGATTGCGGTGCCTCCGGGTTCTCGTTCGTCGAAACCGCTTGAGGCGGCGCAGGTCACGATCACGCCGGACGCCAATGCGCACGACGTCGATCCGGTCGCGCACGTCGTGGTCAAAGCCAACGTGGGCACGCTGACCGACGTGCGCATGGTCAACGACGGCGACAAGCAGGTCGACGGTGTGATGACGCCCGACAACAAGGTGTGGAAGCCCACCGTCCCGTTGGGCTACGGACGCACGTACACGCTGAAGGTCAGCAGTCGCGGACCCAATGGCGTTGACTCGACTCGGGTGTCGTCGTTTTCTACGCTGCGGCCGTCCAATCAGACGAAGGTTTCGTTCACCACGACGTCGGAGGCGGCGTTGAAAGACGGCGGCACCTACGGCGTCGGAACGGTGGTCGTCGCCCATTTCGACGAGCAGATCGCCGACCGCGCCGCGGCCGAGAAGCACCTGACGGTGACGACCAACCCCGCGGTGCAGGGTTCGTGGTTCTGGGTCGACGACCAGAACGCCCACTGGCGGCCGGAGCACTACTACGCGCCGGGCACCACGGTAACCGCCGAGGCCAAGATCTACGGAATATCGCTGGGGAACGGCATATTCGGGCAAGAAGACAACCGGGTGTTGTTCCGGATCGGCGACTCGCACGTGTCCGTCGCCGACGATGCCACCAAGCTGGTCACCGTCTTCGACAACGGCAAGCTGGTCCGTACCATGCCCACGTCCATGGGCATGGGTGGTACGGAAAACATTGCCGGACACACGATTTCGTTGTGGACGCCGCCGGGCATCTACACCGTGCTGGACAAGGGCAACCCGGTCGTCATGGATTCCTCGACGTTCGGCCTGCCCAAGAACTCGCGCCTCGGCTATCGCGAGACAATCAAGTACGCGACCAAGATCAGTACCGACGGCATCTATCTTCATGAGCTCGACGCGACGGTCTGGGCCCAGGGCCACACCGACACCTCGCACGGCTGTCTGAACCTCAACGCCGACAACGCGAAATGGTTCTACGGCTTCTCCGTCCCCGGTGACGTGGTGGAGATCCGCAACAGTGGCGGACCGCCGGTCAAACTGGAGCAAAACGGCGACTGGACGCTCAGCTGGGATCAGTGGCGCAACGGCAGCGCCCTGAAGTGACGAGTCGGCCCACCCGATATTCGCCCGAACCCGCCGAAATGAACTCTTGACTGAATCCAGATAACGCGCCATATTGTCAGGGTGTCCTCGACGGCGAAGCACGCGGAGCGGTTGCGGATGGCCGATCTTCGTGTGACCCGACCTCGGCTCGCGGTGCTGGAGGTGGTGGACGCGCACCCACATGCCGACACCGAGACGATCATCTCGGCGGTGCGCCAGGGGCTGCCCGAGGTTTCTCGGCAGGCCGTGTACGACGTGCTTAATGCGCTCACCGCGGTGGGTCTGGTTCGGCGCATCCAGCCGCTGGGTTCGGTCGCCCGCTACGAGTCGAGGGTCGGCGACAACCATCACCACCTGGTCTGCCGCACCTGCGGCACGATCACCGACATCGACTGCGCGGTCGGCGAGGCGCCGTGCCTGACCCCGGCGGATGTCGACAACGTTCTGGATGGGTTCGTTCTCGACGAGGCCGAGGTCATCTACTGGGGCTTCTGCCCCGACTGCTCGAGTGCAGTTTCTTAGATCAGCCCGAATCACCTAACACCGAAAGGAAAGTCGTGTCCGAAAGCGAAAACCCGACAATCGCTGCACCGACCCCGAAAGAGGGCGCTCCCCTGACCAATCAGGACTGGTGGCCCAACCAGATCGACGTGTCGAGGCTGCACCCGCACTCGCCGCAGGCCAACCCGCTCGGTGACGACTTCGACTACGCCGCCGAGTTCGCCAAGCTCGACGTGGAGGCGCTCAAGGCCGACATGATCTCGCTGATGACCACCTCGCAGGACTGGTGGCCCGCCGACTACGGCCACTACGGCGGCTTTTTCATCCGGATGAGCTGGCACGCCGCGGGCACGTACCGCATCTTCGACGGCCGCGGCGGCGGCGGACAGGGCTTGCAGCGCTTCGCCCCGCTCAACAGCTGGCCGGACAACGCGAGCCTGGACAAGGCCCGCCGGCTGCTGTGGCCGATCAAGAAGAAGTACGGCAACAAGATCTCGTGGGCCGACCTGATCGTCTACGCCGGCAACGTGGCCCTGGAGTCGATGGGGTTCAAGACCTTCGGCTTCGCGTTCGGCCGCGAGGACGTGTGGGAGCCCGAGGAAGTTATCTGGGGCTACGAGGACGAGTGGCTGGGCACCAACAAGCGCTACTCCGGTGAGCGGGACCTGGCTCAGCCCTACGGCGCGACCACCATGGGCCTCATCTACGTCAATCCCGAAGGGCCCGAAGGCAAGCCGGACCCCGTCGCGGCGGCAATCGACATCCGTGAGACGTTCGGCCGGATGGCGATGAACGACGAGGAAACCGCCGCGCTTATCGTCGGTGGCCACAGCTTCGGCAAGACGCACGGCGCCGCCAGCGGCGAGCTGGTCGGTCCGGAGCCCGAAGGCGCCCCGATCGAACAGCAGGGTCTGGGGTGGAAGAGCCCCTACGGCACCGGCTCGGGCAGGGACGCCATCACCAGCGGGCTGGAGGTCGTCTGGACACCCACGCCGACCAAGTGGGACAACACGTTCCTGGAGACCCTGTACGGCTACGAGTGGGAACTGGTCAAGAGCCCCGGCGGCGCGTGGCAGTTCACGGCGAAGGACGGCGCCGGCGCGGGAACCATCCCCGACCCGTTCGGTGGGCCGGGTCGGAACCCGACCATGCTGGTCACCGACATCTCGCTGCGGGAAGACCCGATCTACGGCCAGATCACGCGGCGTTGGCTGGACCACCCCGAGGAGCTGGCCGACGCGTTCGCCAAGGCGTGGTACAAGCTGCTGCACCGCGACATGGGCCCGATCAGCCGCTACCTCGGCCCGTGGGTTCCCGAGCCGCAGCTGTGGCAGGACCCGGTTCCGGCGGTGGATCACGCGCTGGTCGACGAGAAGGACGTCGCCGCACTGAAGACCAAGGTGCTCGGCTCCGGCCTGTCGGTTCCCCAACTGGTCAAGACGGCCTGGGCGGCGGCGGGCAGCTATCGCAACACCGACAAGCGCGGTGGTGCCAACGGTGGCCGGATTCGCCTTGAGCCGCAAAAGAGTTGGGAGGTCAACGAGCCCTCCGAGCTGGACAAGGTGCTGCCGGTGCTGGAGAAGATCCAGCAGGACTTCAACGCTTCGGCGTCGGGCGGGAAGAAGATATCGCTGGCCGACCTGATCGTGCTGGCCGGCTCGGCGGCGGTGGAGAAGGCGGCCAAGGACGCCGGCTACGAGATCTCGGTGCACTTCTCGCCCGGGCGGACCGACGCCTCCCAGGAGAACACCGATGTCGAGTCGTTCAGTGTGCTCGAACCGCGGGCCGACGGGTTCCGCAACTACGTGCGGCCCGGTGAGAAGGCGCCGCTCGAGCAGCTGCTGCTGGAGCGTGCGTACCTGCTGGGTGTGACCGCGCCGGAGCTCACGGTGCTGATCGGTGGTCTGCGCGTCCTCGGCGCCAACCACGGCGGCAGCAAGCACGGCGTGTTCACCGCCAACCCCGGCGCGTTGACGAACGACTTCTTCGTCAACCTGCTCGACATGGGCACCGAGTGGAAGGTGTCGGAGACGGCGGAGAACGTCTACGAGGGCCACGACCGGGCGTCGGGTGCTCTCAAGTGGACGGCGACCGCGAATGACCTTGTGTTCGGGTCGAACTCGGTGCTGCGCGCCCTCGTCGAGGTGTACGCGCAGGACGACAACGCGGGCAAGTTCGTGGAGGACTTCGTCGCGGCCTGGGTCAAGGTGATGAACAACGACCGGTTCGACCTGACGTAACAACGCGAACACGGTGCAACACCCCCGCGAGCCCGCACGGCTTGCGGGGGTGTTGTAGTTCAGGGCAATCTGAGGGACGCAATGACGGACATCACCGCGCTGATCCTCGCCGACCACGACTGGTTCCGCGAGCAATTCGCCAAGCTCGACGAGCTGCAGGCACAGGAGCAGGTCAACCGCGCCGCGCTGGAGCGGGTGTGGCGTCCGCTCGCCGACAAGCTCGACGTGCATGCCTACATCGAAGAGAAGATCTTCTACCCGCAACTGCTCAAGCGTGGCGCCGACGATCCCGAGGGCGAGACGCTCGATGCGATCGGCGATCACAACGACATTCGCGACGGAGTCCGCGACGCGCACGCAACCCGGGTCGGCACCGACCGGTGGTGGGCCGCGGTCGGGCGCACCCGGGCGGCCAACGACGATCACATGGGCGAGGAAGAACGAGAAGGACTTTCGGACTTCCGCCGCAACGCCCCCATCGGTCTTCGGGAGACGCTCGGACAGCAATACAGCGAGTTCATGGCCGCCCATCCCACCACCGAGGGATTGCCGATCGTCGACCGCGACCCGCAGCGTTACGTCGACGAAGTCGAGGAGCAGGGCGAGGGAAGCGAGGAAGGCGAGGGTGCCGAGGGCGCCTCGCAGCCCGCACGCACCGATTTCTCGCTGCGCATCGGCAGCCTCAAAGGTCAGTGAAGCTTAGGCCGAGGTCAACTTGCCCAGCAGTTCGTGACAGCGGTGCGCCCGTTGTGAGTCTTGCGTCATCACGTCCTCGAAAAACGACGCAACGTCTTCCAGCCCAGCGTTTTTCGCATCGCGGACATATTGACCGTAGTCATGCCCGGCCTTCAGCGAATGGTATTGCAACGAGATCAGGTCGAACTCGACGTCGCCAAATCCGGTTTCTCCGGTTGCCATGGTTTCCCCCTTGCGATGATCTGCTGACCCAGTGGTGCTTCCCGTTGGTCGATGACCTAAACACTTCAACCGCGCGATGTGGCGAAAGTGCGGGCGCCGGCTTCCAGCGGTAGCCGCAGCGCATTCACGAGATAGCTTACGGTCCTGTAGGTTCCGGCAAGCATGAGCAACTCCAGGATCGCCTCGTCGGTGTGGTGCGCGCTCAACTGCGCCCACAGGCCGTCGTCGACCGTGCAGCTGGAGTGCAGGCTGTCGCAGAGCCGGATCAGGACGCGATCGGCGTCATCCCAGCACGCATCCTCGGGTCCGCCGGTGGTCAGCGAGGCGATCTGCTCGTCGCTCAGGCCGGCCTTGGCGGCGAACGTGCTGACGTGCACTCCCCACTCGTACTCGGCGCCGCAGGCCGCGGTGACCCGGTCGATGACGATCTCGCGCTGACGGATCGTCAGGTGCCCGCGGTCGAGAAGACCCGAGTTGAAGAACTTGAAGAACAACCGGTGGTCGCGGGCCAGCGTGGTGAACAGCACCAGCGGCGGGTTGCCCCGCATGATCGCGTCGATGGCTTGCTGAATGTCGGCGGGCAGGGGTGGCGTCGCGGGCGCGATGCGCGCGCTATGACTTTTATAGCGTTTCATGCTGGCACTGTACGCCGCGATGCTACAAAATGTGAAGCATGCGAGCTCCGCGGATCGGCGAACCAGTATGGGGATCATCCACCGGGCGGGCGATCATGGTCGCCCTCGACGCCCTGGGCCGGCGCGGCGCCCTGCGGATCCTGTGGGAATTACGCGGCGGCCCACTGACTTTCCGCGCGCTGCAGGCGGCCGCCGAGATGAATCCCGGGTCGCTGAACACCCGCCTCAAGGAACTGCGGGCGCTGGACATCGTGGAGCACTCCGACGGTGGCTATCGGCTGACCGGTCACGGGCGATCGCTGATGACCGCCCTGAAGCCACTGCAGGCCTGGGCCGAGGACTGGACGCCCCGTGCGCACTGAATTTCAGCGCAGGTTGGTCGGATTGAGATCCTCGGGCATCTGCTGGCCGGCGTCCTCGTAGGCCTTCTTGATCGCCGCCATCGCCGGCGCGCCGTAGTCGCGCTTCTTGGACACCACCATGTCGTAGCTGGCGCGCAACGGCTCCAGGTGCCCACGAAACTCGGGAATCACGTAGCGGCCCATCAATTCGTAGCTGCGCAACGTCGCCTCGCGGTCGGCCCAGTCGCCGGCCAGCACCAAAAATCCGCCGAATCCCCCGGTGGCCTGCTGCAGCCGGTGCAGCGCCTCGATCATGTCGTCGGGCGTGCCCACGATCGCGGCGTCCTCGGCGATTTCCTGCTCCAGCGTGTAGTCGTTTTTCAGCCCGGCAACGCGCTTGAAGTAGCCGATGCGCTCGGTTTCCCGACCCTCGCGCACCTCGGCGATCGCCTGCTCTCGCGTGTTCGCCAGGTGCGCGCGGATCACCAGCCGCCATTCGTCGCGGCGCAGCTGCTTGCCGCTTTCGGCGGCGGCCTTCTCCCCCAGCGCCCAGTGCGCGGCCAGATCCTTCTTGCCGCCGATCAGCCCGGCGCCCAGCGACAGGACACCCACTCCGTGCGTGCCGGCGGCCGTCATGCCCGACGGTGAGGTGCTCGACGCCACCGCGATCGGCATCGAGCCGTTCACCGGAAGCATCTGCAGCGCAGCCTCATTCAGCGTGAACCAGTCGCTCTCGTGGGTGACCGTCTCGCCGGCGAGCAGCCGGATGATCACGCCGAGCGCCTCGTTCATCCGGGGCCGCTGCGTCGAGGGATCGATGCCCATCATGGTGGCGTCGGAGATCAGCGCGCCGGGGCCGACGCCGAGCATCGCCCGGCCGTGCGTGAGGTAGTCGAGCTGGACGAACCGGTCGGCCACCATCATCGGGTGGTGGTACGGCAGGCTGACCACACCGGAGCCGAGCCGGATGCGCTGGGTGCGTTGCCCGGCGACCGCCAGGAACATCGCGGGATCGGGGATGTTCTCCCACGCGGCCGAATGATGCTCGCCGACCCAGGCCTCGTCGAACCCCCACCGGTCGCACCAGGCGATCAGCTCGAGGTCGCGCTCGTAGCTGGTCAGCGGGCTTTCGCGAACCGGGTGATACGGGGCGATGAACGTTCCGAACTTCAGCTGCACAGCCGCCTCCTACAATCTACATTGACGTTCACGTTCATCGAGAGGACCGCCCGATGCTCGATCCCGGCGCATACCGCACCATCGACATCAGCCTGGACGGCTCCACCGGCGTGGCGGTGTTGACGCTGAATCGACCGGAGAAAGCCAATGCCGTTGACGACGTCATGCATTCGGAGTTGTCCACCGTCTTCGCCGCGGCGCAGGACGACGGCCGGGTGCGTGCGGTGGTGCTGACCGGCGCGGGCCGCACGTTTTCCGCCGGCGGCGACGAATCCAGCGATCGCGGGTACCACACCGCGACCGGGCGCACCCCGATCGAGGAGGCGCGCCACATCGTCGACGACATCATCGCCTTGACCAAGCCGCTGGTCGCGGCCGTCAACGGGCACGCGATCGGGCTGGGCGCCGTGCTGGCCACCCTCGCGGATATCTCGTATGTCGCCGACTCGGCGAAGCTGGGCGACCTGCACGTGCACGCCGCGCTGCCGGCCGGCAATGGCGCGGCGGCGATCTGGCCGTTGCTGGTCGGGGTCAACCGCGCCAAGCACCTGCTCATGACCGGCGAGGTGCTGACCGCCGCCGAGGCCGAGCGCTTCGGCCTGGTGACCAGGGTCGTCCCGGCGGCCGACGTGCTTCCGACGGCGATGTCGACCGCCGTCCGGCTCGCGAAGCTGGCGCCCCAGGCGGTCCAGGGCACCAAGGCGGCGGTCAACCGTTTGCTCGCCATGGCGTCGGGCGCGGTGCTCCCGTTGTCGCTGGCGTTGGAAGCCGCCGCGATGGAGCACGACGACTTCCGCGCCGCGATGGAGAAATTGGGTCGCAAGTGAACGCGCAAATGACTCGGCATCAATCGGCACGCTACGACGCCAATGGCCGTTTGTCAACGTCAACGTTCACGTTGATAATTGCGTCTTTGCGCAGCTCCGGGCCTTGATACCGTACGTTTGTATTCGCGTGTGTTCGCGCTACCGACTAGGAGGACGACGATTCCAGCCACCCGACCGCAGAGCGACAATGCTCGTCGGCGCCATGAGCGGCGCAACGCCGATCGCCGCGCCTCCGGCGAGCGATGGCAAACCATCCTCAAGGGAGCCGCCGAGGTCTTCCTGCGCGAGGGATTCGCGCGGGCTCGCCTCGAGGACGTCGCCGTCGAGGTCGGCATCAACCGCGCCTCGCTCTACTACTACGTCGGCACCAAGGAGGAGTTGCTCGTTGCGCTGATCGAGCAGCCCGCCTACACGATGACCCGGCATTGTCGCGAGGCCCTGGAGTCCGATGCGCCGGCCGACGAGAAGCTGCGTCGCGCGCTGCGCGCCTATGTCGACGATCTGGCCGCCAATCCGGAACTGTTTCTGTTGTTCAGCGAAAGCCAGCATCTCGCGACCATTTTCGAAGCGCGTGACATCGTCACCAACGCCGACGCATACGGCAAAACGCTGCTCGCGATCGTCCAGGAAGGCGTGGCGTCCGGTGTCTTCCGCGGGGACCTCGACCCGCGGCTGGTAATGCTCGGCATTCTGGGCATGCACAACTGGATCCACCGCTGGTACGTGCCCGGGGGGCGCAACACGCTCACGGAAATCGGTGATGCCTTCGCCGCCATGGTGCTCTCCGGCTTGCGCCCGTAGACCGGACTGTACGCAATCCATCGTTTCTCGGAGTCGCCGAGCTGCGTTGACGCGTCGGCCGAGGCTGAGATTGAATGCAATCATGCCACGCTTAAAGCAAATCCCCCGCGGTGAGGTCACCGACGACTTCACGCTGAAGATGTACGACTTCATGTTTGGCGACCGCGATCCGGTGGCTGAGCCCGGCACGGTCGGCGGAACGCTGGGCAACTGGTGGACCGTGATGGCGCAGTCCCCCGCCGCGTTGCGCCATGCCGTGCGCGGCTTTCGGCTGTACCGCCAAGAAGTCAAGCTGCGGCCGGAAGACCGTGAGCTGGGCCAGATCCGGGCCGGTTGGGTGGTCGGCAGCCAATTCGTCTTCTCGCAGCACTGCAAGGCGTGCCGGTCGGCGGGGCTGTCCGAGGAGAAGATCGCCGCCATTCCATCGTGGGAAACCGCCGACTGTTTCGAGCACGAGGAGCGATTGCTGCTGGCCTACGCCGATTGCCTTGCGGGCCAACACGGTCGGGTCCCCGAGCAGCTTTTTGCGCAACTGCGCGAGGCCTTCACCGATTCGGAGATCCTCGAATTCACCTACGTCACCACTATGTACGTCATGCACGCGATCATGTCGCGGGCGTTGCGGCTGGAGTTCGACGACGTCGACGATCCAACCGTGGAGGTGGCCGATCCGGAGGGCGGCGGCGTGCTGGACATCGGCGCCGCCACGTCCGGAGGTGACTGACTTGACCGAGATGGACGGCCGCTCGGACCTGGCCTACCGGCTCATCCGACGCGCGATCGCGGAAGGCGATTTCGAGCCGGGCTCACGACTGGTCGAACAGCGCATCGGCGAGATGTTCGAGCTGTCCCGCACTCCCGTTCGAGAAGCGTTGCGCGCCTTGGCCGCCGACGGGTTGGTGACCATCGAGCGAAACCGTGGCGCCATGGTCGCGACGATGTCCGAAACCGACATCCGAGACCAATACGAGCTACGCGCCCGGCTGGAGTCACTGGCGGCGGAACGGGCCGCCACCCGGATGGACGCCGACGCCATCGCGACGCTGGATGCCGCGATCGCCGAGTTCGACGAGGGCATCGCGCTGATGTCGAACGGTTCGGCCGATGCCGCGCTGCGCAGAATCACCGCTGCCAACAACGCCTTTCACCGAGCCGTCGTCGAGGGGGCGCAGCATCGGCGGCTGTCGGTTCTGCTGGAGCACGCGGTCGATATCCCGTTGGTGTATCAGGTCTTTCGGCACCAGACCGAGGCCGAACGGCAGCGGTCGAATCTGTTTCACCGGATGGTGCGCGATGCGATTGCTGCGGGCGAGCCGCAGCGCGCCGGGGCGTTGATGGCCGAGCACATCTTGCAAGGCCGCGACTCGCTGCTGCAGTTGCGGGCTCAGCCGGGCCGCGAAACCGAAACGCACGCTTCGTGACTCTTCCTCTTCGGGGCCCTGTCGGTGCCTGGTTCCGGTTGGACGGTCGCGTCGCGGTGGTGACCGGCGCGACGTCCGAGCTGGGGGTGGCGATCGCACGGGCCCTGGGTGCCGCGGGGGCGCGCATCGCCCTGGCGGGACGCCGCCTCGAGGTCGTCGAGGCCCGGTGCGCCGGCCTGCGGGATGACGGCATCGACGCGGCCGCCTTTCGGGTCGACGTCGCCGATCACGAATCATGCACTGCCGCAATCACTGAGGTCGTGGAGCGGTTCGGCCGGGTGGATGTGCTGGTCAACAACGCCGGGGTGGGCACCGCGGCGCCCGCGACGCGGGAAGACCCGGCCCAGTTCCGACGCACGGTCGAGGTGAACCTGATGGGCGCCTACTGGATGAGCCAGGCGTGCGGGCGCGTCATGCGGCCGGGTTCGGCCATCGTCATGATCAGCAGCATCCTCGGGCTGACGACGACGACGCTCCCCCAGGCGGGCTACGTGTCGAGCAAGGCGGGGTTGCTGGGGCTCACGCGGGATCTGGCCCGGCAGTGGACCGGCCGCAAGGGGATTCGGGTCAACGCGGTGGCGCCAGGATTCTTGTCCACCGGTCTGGCCGAGCTGACGCCCGACGGCTTCAACGACGACTTCGTGGCGCATCGGGTGCCCGCCGCCCGGCTGGGCGAACCCGACGAGGTGGCCGCCGCGGTCCTATTCCTGGCCAGCCCGGCCGCATCATTCGTGAGTGGCGCGGCGCTGCCCGTTGACGGCGGCGCTCTGATTACCTGACCGGCGGGCGAGCAACAAGCCCCGTAAGTGTTCCAGCACAACGGGATTGACCAGATCCGGCTCGTAGAGGAGCTCGGGCGGAAAATACAGCACGATCTCGTCGATGCCGACCTGCCGCCAGCGGGCCACCCATTCGTCGAAGGCCTGCACCGACGACCAGATCGGGTCCGGCGTGGTCGCTGGGCTGCCGGCCAGGATTTGGCGGCGAATGCTGGATGGGTTTCGGCCGAACTCGGCGCAGAACTCGTCGAGGGCGGCGGCGCGCTCTTTGGTGATGGCCAGCAGCTCGGGTGAGGACAGCCCCCAACCACCGAACGAACTCCAGATGTCGCCGAACTGGGCGACCAACCGCAGGCTCGAACGGCCATGCGCGGCAATGCACATCGGCGGACGGGGACGCTGCAGCGGTGCCGGGCGAAGCCGAACACCGCGGACGTGGTAGTGCTCCCCCGCATAGTCGACGGGCTCGGCGCGTAGCAACGCGTCGATCAACTCGACCGCTTCGGCGAACCGTGCCTCGCGTTCCCGCCGCGGCCAGGGCGCCGTGCCGACCAGCTCGTGGTCGGTGGGTGCGTAGCCGGCACCGATACCCAACTGCAGCCGGCCACCCGACATGTTCTCGATCGTGACGGCTTGCCGGGCCAGCACCACCGGATGTCGCAGGATGACATTGGACACCAACGGCCCCAGCAAGATCCGCCTGGTGCAGTTGGCCAGGCCGGACAGCGTCGTGAACGCCTCGTACCAATTCGACCTCGGTGCCTGGGGGTTGGCGACGTGATCATCGATCCACAGGCTGCGAAACCCCAACTCCTCGGCACGCTCGCACCGGTCCACCAGCGTCGACCACGCGACGTTGGGAAACAGCAGCGCCCCGAAGTCGATCACCGGCCGGCGTGCAGGCTTTCGTTCTGGGCTGCGGCTTCAGCGGCTTCAGCGGCTGCAGCGCGCCGGCGGGCGTCGCGCTCCTCCAGGAACTGCTGGGTGGCACCGACGATCGCATTGGTGATGTTGCCCATCAGTGTCTCGCGGTGGAAGATCGTCCAGTCCCGGCTGCGCTCGAGCGGTTCGAGCGAATCCTGGAACACCGGCATGACGTAGCGACTGATCAACTCGTAGGAGCGCAGCGTGGCCTCACGGTTGGCCCATTCGTGCGCCATCAACAGATAGGTGCCGAAACCGCCGGACTGCCTTTCCAGCCGGCGCAACTGGTCGATCGCCATGTCGGGCGTGCCGATCACACCGACCCCGGTCTCATTCACCGCGGCGACGATGTCCTCTCCCGGGTCGAAATCGCCCAAAATCGGTATCGCCCCGACGTTTTGGAAGTAGTCCACCCACTGCGCCAAGCCGATCTCGACCTCGCGGCGCGCCTGCTCCTCGGTTTCGGCGATGTGCATCGGTCCGACCATCCGCCACTTTTCCCGACTCACCGTTTGCCCATGCGCGGCCGCGGTCTCGGTGGCGGTCCGCCAGTTGCGCGCCAGCGCGTCGAACGCCTTCCGCTGGGTCGCCGCGATCGACAACAACCCGATGCCGAATTTGCCCGCCGCCACCGGTCCCGAGGGTGACGCCGTCACCGCCACACTGACCTCGATGCTGGGCCTGCTGTAGGGCCGCAATTGCAACCGGGCGTCGCGCAGCGTGAACCAGTCGGTCTCCCGGTTCACCGGCGCCTCGTCGCGCCACAATTCGAGCACCGCCTCCAGCGACTCGAGCATCATGTCGCGTTGCCGCGTCGTCTCGATGCCCATCATGTAGGCGTCACCCGGCAGCGCACCCGGCCCGACGCCCACAATCAGCCGGCCTCGCGTCAGGTGGTCGAGCTGCACCATCCGGTCGGCGAACATGAAGGGGTGGTGATACGGCAGGGACGCCACGCCGGTCCCCAGCCGGATGCGCTTGGTGCGGGCCGCCGCCGTGGCGATCATCAGATCCGGTGCGCCGCTGATTTCCGTTCCACCGGAATGGTGTTCACCGAACCACGCTTCCTCGTAGCCCAGCTCCTCGACGGCCTCGACCAGCTGCAGGTCACGTTCGAAGGAAAGCGTCGGATTGTCGCCCACCATGTGGTAGGGAGCGATGAACACACCAAAGCGCATGGCCTGAATCTACGTCCACGTTCACGTTCACGCAAGGTCGGTCGCCGCTCGCGGGGGGTAGGCGGTGCCTCAGTCGAGCGCCGCGGCCCGCCTGGCCAGGCGTTTGGCGCGCTCGAGGTCGTAGTGCTTGCGGGTCACCAGGCGCTGGGCGAACAGGCCGCCGCCGGATTGGACGTTGGTGACCAGGTGCCAGCCGCCGTACGCGTCAGCGGTGGCATCCCGGATGGCGTGAAACAGTTTGGCGCGGGTGTCGCCGTCGACCTCGGATGCGCCGGTCAGGTACTTGCGCAACTGCGGCCCGACATCGGGGTTGTCCAGGTCGGCCATCGACGGCGTGGTGATCACGCCGCCGCCGGCGATGTCGTGCAGGTGGCGCACCATCAGGTTGAAGTTCGCGGCGCCAAGGTATTTCGTCGCGTTGGTGTACAGGTCGTCGGGATAGTAGTAGCCCTCCGGCGTGGTGTGCGCGTTGCTGATCGCGGCCTCCATGCCCGCCCGCAGCATGGTGGCGTGGATCATCATCTCGTCGATCTTCTCGCGGATGTGCGAAACCCGGGCGGTGCCATTGGCTTCCGCGATCAGCTGGGCCAGGCCCACCATCTCGTCGGCCTGCTCCACCATCACCGCCGTGCCGCCGAGGCGCTCCCACAGGCCCAGCGAGTGCGCGAAGATTCCCGCCTGCGCCGCGACACCGTCGAGGAACACGTGCTCGTGCGGCACGAAGACGTCGTCGAAGATCACGAATCCGTCGGGCATGCTGCGCCCGGAGCTCACCGGGTGGTCCCGCTCGTCGCCGCCGCGCGCCTGCACGGTACGGCTGATCACGTGCACGCCGGCGGCGTTCACCGGGACGGCGCACGCGATCGCGTAGTCCTCCTCCCCCGGTTTCATCGACTTGGTCGGCATGACCAGCAGGTGGTGGGCGAACGGCGCCGCGCTGATGTGCAACTTCGCGCCGCGGATCACCACGCCGTCGGCGCGGCGCTGCACCACACGCACGTACTGGTCGGGGTCGTCCTGCGCGGCCGGGGCCTTGGACCGATCGCCCTTGGAGTCGGTGATGCACTCGGCGATCCGGATGTCGTCGCGGCGGGCTTGTGCCACATAGGCATTGATGCGCGCGACGAACTCGGGGTGCGCGTCGCCCAACCGCGCGGCCGCCACCACCAGCGTCATGAGCGACTGGTAGGTGACGTTGAGCAGCAGGTCCATCTCGGTCAGGACGGGCACGCGCTCGCGCAGTTCCTCGACGGTGCGCGGCGCCTCCACCAACGGGTTCACCGCGTCCGCGTCGGGCCGGTAGTACTCGTCGTATCCCGCGGCCACCGCGTCCAGCGCCGGCGCGAGCAAGGAATCGGTATCCAGGTCGGCGACCAGCTTGCCGTCCTGGTAGATCCGTCGGCCGTCGCGCAACGAGTTCTTGTACTGCTCGCCGGTCATCATGTTCGGTTACACGCTCCTCCGGTTGAACGGCTTGTCACGATCGGGGTCGGGCTCGCGGGGCAGCCCCAGCACCCGTTCGGCGATGATATTGCGCTGGATTTCCGACGTGCCCCCCGCAATGCAGAACTTCTTCATCTCCAGGAAGGACCTTGTGCCGGAGGGCATCTCGGCATCGGACGGCCAGCCCAACGTGAGGTGCGGCGCCAAGTCGACGCGGATGCGGCCGGTGCGTTCGTGCAGGTCCGCGCTGACGAGCTTGCGAATGGAGTCGATGGCACCCGGGTTGCGTTCCGGCGTGACGCTGGCGCGAAAGCTTGCACTCTGCAGTGCGCGTTCGTCAACGAGCATGCGCTGCAACCGGTCTCGAACGTCGGCGTTGTCCCAGGCCCCGCTGTCGACGGCTTCGGCGATGAGCTGGTCGGCCACTCCGGGGCCGACCACCGGCGGCCCGGTGAGGCTGTTGCGTTCCTGCATCAGGGTGCTGATGCCGACCTGCCATCCGGCGTTCAGCGGACCCAAGCGTGCCGAGTCGGGAACGACGACGTCGGTCAAAAAGACCTCGTTGAACTCGGCGTCGCCGGTCATCTGCCGAAGCGGTCGCACCTCGACTCCAGGTGTGCGCATGTCAAGCAGGAAGTAGGTGATCCCGGCGTGTTTGGGCAACGACGGGTCGGTGCGGGCCATCAGCAAACCGAAGTCGGCCGTGTTGGCGAAGGAACTCCAGATCTTCTGCCCGTTGACCAACCAGCGATCGCCGTCGATGCGCACCGCCGAGGTCGCCAGCGAGGCCAGATCGGATCCGGCGCCCGGCTCACTGAACAGCTGGCACCAGCGGTGCTCGCCGCACGCCAGCGGGCGCAGGTACGTCTCGCGTTGCTCGTCGGTGCCCCACTGCAGGATCGTCGGGCCGGCCAGCCACACGCCGACGAAGTCTTCCTCGGGTCGGTCCACGCCGCGGCGGCGCAGCTCCTCGACGACGGCGCCGCCTTCGTCGCGGCCCAGCCCGCGGCCGCCGTACTGGGGTGGCCAGGTCGGTGTCGACCACCCGGCCTCGCCGAGCCGGCGATACCAGTCGCGCCGCACCGGCGAGTACTTCTCCCCGGCGGCGGCAATGCGTTGTCGCCGGCGACCTCGTCGGTCAGGTGCTCTGCCAGCCAGCGGCGCAGTTGGTCGACCGCGGGCGACGACGCAACCTGAGCCGGTTCGGTTGGCGCCGAGGGGTTTCCGACGACGGCGGCGCCGAGCCGGTCGCGATGCTGCGACGGTGTGCCGAAGAGGTACTGGTCGGCCTTGGCCCGCCGCAGATACAGGTGCGCGAAATGCTCCCAGGTGTACCCGATACCGCCGTGCAACTGGATCATCTCGGCGGCGTTCTGCAGCGCCGCATCGCCACATGCCGCCGCCGCGACCAGCACGGCGAACTCCGCGTCGGCCGCACCGGCGGCCAGCTGCTGGATCGCATACCACGCGCTGCCGGCGCACAGTTCGGCGCGCACCGCGGCGTCGGCGAGACGATGCTTGAGCGCCTGAAATCCGCCGATCTGACGGCCGAACTGCCTGCGATCCAACAGATACCGCCTAGTGAGCTCGACGCACTGCTCGGCGAGCACCGCCTGCTCGGCGGCCAGCAAGGCCGTCGCGCGCAGCCGCACCGAGGCCAGCACGGACGAGGCCGCGCCGGCGACACCGACCGGGCGGCCCGGGGCGCCAACCAGCCGGAGGTTGGCCAGCGGCCGGGTGGTGTCCAGGGTGGACAGCCGCTCGCGGTGCATCTGGTCACAGCCTTCCACCGCGAAAAGCGTTGGGCCACCGTCGGTGTCGGCGGCCATCAGCACCACGTCCGCGTCGGCGCCGTCGGGGACGTGGTGGAAGTCGCCACTGACCACCCAGCCTTGCCCTGCGCGTTCGGCACGGCCGATGCCGTCGGCGACCGTGGCGGCCAACTCGCCAGCGGCGATGCCGGGTAGCAGTGCGGCGCAGGCGGATTCGTCACCGGAGGCCAACAGCGCTTCGCCGGCCAGGCACGCCGTGGCCAGATACGGCGGCGCCCCGAGCTCCCGAGCGAGTTCCTCGCAGACAATCGTCTGTTCGACCAACCCCGCCCCGCTGCCGCCGTAGTGTTCGGGGATCGCGATGCCGAGCAATCCCAGCTCGGCCAGCGCGGTCCAACCCGCGCGCCGCGCCGCAGCCGCGTCCGCGTGCCGCGCTTCCGGTAGCGGCAGGTGCTTCGCCACCACCCTGCGCACCATGTCGCGAAGGTCTGCAAGAGCGGACTGGTGTTCGGAGGCAGCCGAGATCGCGTCAAGCGAGACAGCCATTTTGTATACATTAGGGCCGAATTGACGGGTGTCAATACCGACTACACCGGCTTTTGTATGCAATGCTCCCGCGACGTCCCCCGGCTGGTGTGAACCGGTCGGGTCGTGTACATAGAGTCTGGTGGACGGCCCACCCCCCAGCTCCTTCGACGCACCAGTGCTGCGCGAAGCGATGGCCCGGCGGTTACATCGCCGAGCTGAGGCCGAGGGCAAACTCACGGTGCCGGCCGTTCCCAGCATGGTCGATGAGTACGTCGAAATGTGCGAAAAGATCTTTGCCGGCATGGGCATTCGGTACACGGTTGAGGAGTCCGCTCAGCTCAAGAGGGTGCTGCAGGGCGAACTGACAAAGGCGTACAAGACCTCTTCGCGTTCGGTCGTCGTCATCGAGTTCAACGCGCCCTGGGGCACCACGCTCAACTATCGCGTGAAAGCGGAATGGCGGACGATCGAAGAGGATTACGACCGCTGGGTCGCGATACGTCAGCCACCGCTGTTCGGCAGCGAGCCGGACGCGCGGGTGTGCGCGCTGGCCGACGCGGCGGCCGATCCCAAAACCCATCGGGTCCTCGACATCGGCGCCGGTACCGGGCGCAACGCGCTGGCCCTGGCGCGACGCGGGCATCCGGTGGACGCGGTCGAGATGACCGCGAAGTTCGCCGAGACCATCCGCTCGGAGGCCGAGGCCGAGGCGCTGGACGTCCGCGTCATCGAGGCCGACGTGTTCACCGCCACCGATGGAGTGGAGTCCGAATATCAGCTGATCGTGGTCTCCGAGGTGGTGCCGGACTTCCGCGTCGCGGCGCAGTTGCGCGGGCTTTTCGAATTGTGCGCGCAGCTGTTGGTTCCCGGCGGGCACCTGGTGCTCAACACCTTCTTGCCGCGCCCGGGTTACACCCCCGACGACGCCGCGCGCGAACTCGGGCAGCAGTTCAACAGCATGATCTTCACCCGCGACGAGGTGAACGGAGCGGCGGCCCAGCTGCCGCTCGAGCTCGTTGCCGATGACTCGGCCTACGACTACGAAAAGGCCCACCTACCCGAAGGCGCTTGGCCGCCGACCGGCTGGTTCGACGGATGGGCCAGCGGCCTCGACATCTTCGACCTCGAGCGTGACGAATCCCCGATCGAACTGCGCTGGCTGGTCTACCGGAAGACGAGCCATCAGGTCACCGGTTGAGATCCCACTGCCCGTAGTCGGGTGCCAGGACGTCGTCGACGTCTACTTTGATGCCGTTCAAGACGGGGCCTTCGAGGATCCCCTGATACAGCACCGCCGTGGGCTCACGTTGCCCGTTCGACCATGCCTTCGTCTGCCATGCCCACCGGAACCCGGGGCTGGTGGAGTGCCCGATCACGCCGTCCCGCACGGCCCAGCCACAGGCGTTGGCGTGCCCATAGATGCCGGTGCGCTCCACGCCCAGGACCGAGTTGATGCCCCGAAACCAGTCAACCGCAATGCCATTCCAGGTGGCGACGTCGATGTTGTCGTCGACGCTGAAAAAGATCGGCGCAGAACCGGTTCCACCCGCCGCGTTGTGCAGGCGCAGCGCGGTCTGGGCGTCGGCCACGCCGCCGTCATGCCCGCGGGTGTAGTCCGACGGTGTGGGCCAGCCCGGCTTGCCGTACTGGAAGTTGCTGACGATGTGCAGGCCGGCCGCGCGCAGCGCGTCGGCGTAGTCGCGGGTGATCGGCTTAGCCTCGAAGTGCGCACCCGGACGCTCTTCGGACACGTAGTTGATCACTCCGTCATAGCCGGCCGACTTGATCTCATCCGGTGGGATCCTGCGCTCGGCAAAATCGATCAGCTGCGTGGCGGCCGCCGACGCCGGCGGCCAGCCGGGCGCCGCCGCGAGCGTCCCCAGGCTCAGCAGAGCCGGTGAAAGCGCGTATTTGAAGACTTCGCGTCTCGAGACGGGTCGCTCAGGCATCGGCGCGATGGTAGCAAAAGCGCACCCCGGCCGATCGCGGTAACAGGCTCATGACATGCTGGTTCAGCTGATCGCGTGGCGTGCACCGCCGATGCCCCGGAGGCCGCGTTGCGTCGATTAGATGGTCGAACTATAGTCTGGACAGGTGTCCAGTTTGCTACGACGGGGTCGGGCGTCCGGTTGATCGCGGCGGATGGGGGGACAAGGTTCCGCCGTCGTTTCATCCAACGCAGAAGGGTTGAGTATGCGGATTGCCCTGCTGTCCTATCGGAGCAAGACCCATTGCGGCGGACAGGGCGTTTATGTGCGCCATCTGAGCCGGGGGTTGGTGGACCTGGGTCACGACGTCGAGGTCTTCTCCGGCCAGCCCTATCCGGAGCTGCTCGACCCGCGGGTGCGATTGACCGAAGTACCCAGCCTCGATCTCTACCGTGAGCCCGACCCGTTCCGGGTGCCGCGGCCCAGCGAGATCCGCACCTCGATCGACCTGTTGGAACTCGCCACCATGTGGACCGCGGGCTTTCCCGAGCCACGCACGTTCACCATGCGGGTGGCGCGGTTGTTAGCCGGCCGTGCAGGCGATTTCGACCTCGTCCACGACAACCAGAGCCTGGGTACCGGGCTGCTCGGCATCGCGGCCTCGGGTCTGCCGGTGGTGGCCACGGTGCACCACCCGATCACCCGCGACCGAGTGCTCGACCTGGCCGCCGCACGATGGTGGCGAAAGCCGTTGGTGCACAGGTGGTATGGGTTCTCCAACATGCAGAAGCAGGTGGCGCGCCAGATCCCGGACCTGCTGACCGTCTCGTCGTCATCCGCGGCGGACATCGTCACCGACTTCGGTGTCTCCCCGGATCAGCTCCACGTGGTGCCTTTGGGCGCCAACACCGAGTTGTTCAAGCCGGGATCGCTACCGCGCCAACCCGGCCGGGTGATGGCCATCGCCAGCGCCGACACCCCGCTCAAGGGCGTCAGCACCCTGCTGCACGCGGTCGCCAGACTTCGCACCAGCCGCAATCTCGAATTGCGGCTCGTGGCCAAGGTGGAGCCCAACGGGCCGACCGAGAAACTCATCGCCGAGCTGGGCATCACCGACATCGTGCACATCAGCAATGGACTGACCGACGCCGAGTTGGCGGCGCTGTTCGCATCGGCTGAGGTCGCCTGCATTCCGTCGCTCTACGAAGGGTTTTCGCTGCCGGCGGTGGAAGCCATGGCGAGTGGCACCCCGATCGTGGCCAGCCGGGTGGGTGCGTTGCCGGAGGTTTTGGGCACCGATGGCGCGTGCGCGGAACTGGTGCCGGCCGCCGACGTCGACGCGCTGACCCATGCGCTCGGCGAGCTGCTCGACTCGCCGGAAAAGCGCCGCCGCCTGGGCAACGCGGGCAGGGAGCGCGCCGTCAATGTCTTCTCCTGGGAAGCCGTGGCCGCCCAGACCGTGCGGGTCTACGAGCGGGCAATCGCGCGAAATGCCGTTTCCGAAGGCGAATCGCGGTGCTGACACTCGATTTCGACCGGCTGGGGATCGGTCCGTCCACCAAGGTCATCGACGTCGGTTGCGGCGCCGGCAGGCATGCCTTCGAGGCGTATCGGCGCGGCGCCGACGTCATCGCATTCGACCAGGACGAGTCCGAATTACGTTCGGTGGAAACCATTCTGACCGCGATGGCCGAAAGCGGTGAGGCGCCCGTGACCGCGTCGGCCAAGGCGGTGGTCGGTGACGCGTTGAAGTTGCCGTACGCAGACGAGACCTTCGACTGTGTCATCGCGTCCGAAATCCTGGAGCATGTGCCCCACGACGATGCCGCCATCGCCGAACTGATCAGGGTGCTCAAAGTCGGTGGCACACTGGCGGTCAGCGTGCCGCGGTGGCTGCCCGAGCGGGTGTGTTGGTTGCTGTCCGACGAGTATCACAGCAACGAGGGCGGCCATGTGCGCATCTACCGGGCCAGCGAGTTGCGCGACAAGATCGCCCGGGCCGGCACGGGCGGAATGACTTTGACGCATTCCCATCACGCGCACGCACTGCATTCGCCGTTCTGGTGGCTGAAATGCGCGGTGGGAGTCTCCAAGCCCGACCATCCCGTGGTCGCCGCCTATCACAAGCTGCTGGTGTGGGATCTGATGCAGCGGCCGAAGCTAACGCGGGTCGCCGAGTCACTGCTCAACCCGCTGGTGGGCAAGAGCGTGGCTTTGTACTTCACCAAGCATTTCACCAAACCGCAAGTGGCGGAAGGCGAAGAGCAACTGGGGAATGCAGTTGCGTCGCTTTAACGCGCCGTCCGTTCCGGGCGTGCTGACTGCCGAGCAGTGCCGCCAAACCGCGCGATCGATCGCCGCCGCCCAAGAACCATCGGGTGCGATCCCCTGGTTTGAGGGTGGTCATACCGATCCGTGGGATCACGTGGAAAACGCGATGGCCCTCACCGCGGCCGGGTTGCTGGAGCCGGCGCGGGCGGCGTTCGAGTGGAGTCGCCGAACGCAACGGCCCGACGGTTCCTGGGCGATCCAGACCCGTTGCGGGACAGTCGAAGACGCCAACAGTGACAGCAACTTCTGCGCCTACATCGCCGCCGGCGTCTGGCACCACGTGTTGGTCACCGGCGACAAGTCCTTTGCCGCGACGATGTGGCCGGTGGTGCACAAGGCGATCGACTTCGTCATCGACCTGCAGGTCGGCTACGGTGAGATTTGTTGGGCACGAGGCGAATCGGGCCCAGTCTCCGAGGCGTTGACGACCGGGTGCGCAAGCATCTTCCACAGCATCCGGTGCGCGCTGGCCCTCGCCGCACTGGTCGGCGAACCGCAGCCGGAGTGGGAACTGGCGCTGGGCGCACTGGGTCACGCGATCGCCGCACACCCGGAGGCGTTCACCGAAAAGGATCGCTACTCGATGGACTGGTACTACCCCATCCTGGGCGGGGCGCTGCGCGGCCCGGCCGCCGCCGCGCGAATCAAGCAGCGCTGGGACACTTTTGTGGTCGACGGGCTGGGCATCCGGTGCGTCAGCGACCGGCCCTGGGTGACCGGCGCCGAGACGTGCGAGCTGGTGATGGCGCTCGATGCCATCGGTCACCGATCGGCCGCGCATCAGCAATTCGCCGCGATGCAGCACCTGCGCGAAGACGACGGCTCGTATTGGACGGGGTTGGTGTTCGCCGACGGCAAACGCTGGCCCGAGGAACGCACGACCTGGACCGGGGCGGCGATGATCCTGGCGGCCGACGCGTTGTCGAACACCACCGCGGGCGCGGGGATCTTCCGGGGCGAGGGCCTGCCGATGGGCCTGCAGACCGACTTCGATTGCGAATGCGTGGCTACCGGGCGCTGATTCGCTCGAGCACCCGCAGCGAGCCGGTGGCCGAGACTTCCCGGAACTCACCGGAATCGATTGCGCGGCAATAGATCAAATACGGCGGACGGCCGCCGTATTTGGGATCGGGAAACACGTCGTGAATGAGCAACGCCCCACCCACCGCGACCCACTTCGCCCAGCCGTCGAAGTCCTGATTGGCAGCGTCTTCGCTGTGACCGCCGTCGATGAACAACAACTGCAAGGGTGACCGCCAACCCTTGGCCACGATCGGCGACTTGCCCACGATGGTGACGACATGATCGTCCAATCCCGCCGCGTCCAGGGTGCGGCGGAACGTGGGCAGCGTGTCGAACAGGCCGGTGACCTCGTCGACCAGCGACGCGTCGTGATACTCCCAGCCGGGCTGGTGTTCCTCGGAGCCGTGATGGTGGTCGATCGTGTACAGCACGCTGGAGGTCTGCTGTGCCGCCGCGCCGAGCAACAGGGTGGATTTGCCGCAGTAGGTGCCGATTTCGACGGCAAGGCCGCCGTCGAGGTATCGCAGCGCCGCGTCATGCAGCGCGCGTCCCTCGTCGGCCGGCATGAAACCCGGTACCTGTTCGGCGAGCGCGAACAGGCGCTCGGTGGAACTTGCTTCGACACGGCTCATCAGACGAACCTATCGCGAGTCAGCAGGGCGGCGATCAGCCGGCTTGTCGAGTGAGCAGAGCAGTCGCTGCCGACCGCGCGCGACCCGGATTCCGCAGATCCGGATGCGGCAGCCAGGCAAGCGGGTGCATGAACCACGGGAGGCGATGCAACCGGTAGGCCGACACCAACTGCGATTCGGCCTGCACGACGCGCCAACCAAGGTCTTCGAAGTAGGCCAACCCGTTCTCGGGCGCGAATTTGAAGGGGGCGTTTTGTCCCAGGTCGGCCATGTCCCTATTGATCGTCTTCTTCAGGCTCGGAAAGGCGAAGTCGACCATCCACCAGTTGATCTCCGGTCGGGTGAACGCCTGCGAAAGCGCGGCGATGTCACCGGCTTCCAGATACATCGACAGGCCTTCGGTGAGCACCAGCGCTTTCGTGGCACCTGCGAGTGCCTCGTTGAGGAAGTCGTCGCGCGCACGTGCATCGGCCAGGTCGACGGCCGTGCGGGTCAGTTTGCAGCGCGGCGTCTGGTCGGCCAGCAGCTCGGTTTTCTCCTTGAGCAGCTCCGGCAGATCGGCCTCAACCCAGGTGAAATTGGGCGCCAGGTCCATCCGGTACGGCCGCGTGTCCAGCCCGGCGGCTAGGTTCAACACCCGATCGCAGCCTTCGGCGATCGAGCGCGCGATGGCGTCGTCGATGATCTTGGTGCGCGCGACGAGCCACCAACCATCGCGGTTCGTGCGCGGGGCCCTGGCGGCGATGGCCCGACCTCGTTCACCGGCGAGGCGCTCGGCGAGCGGGTCCCTGAACAACGCATCCGGACGTGCTGTTTCGGTGGCGCGATACCTCGCCGTCCATCGCGCCGTGTCGGAAACGTGGCTGATGTGTCCAGTGCTTGCCATACGTTGCGTTATAGCACCCAGCGTCAATCGGGTTCGTCGTCGTCGGGGTTTAGGAGTTTTTCGGGGTGGTGGTAGGTGTTGGTGCGGGGTTGGCCGTAGTCGAGGTGTGGGGGTGGGATCCATTCGGTGTCGCCGTGAGCGTTTTTGCGGGTGGTCCAGCCTTTCTCGGCGAGTCGGTTGTCGGGTCCGCAGGCTAGGGTGAGGTCTTCGATGTCGGTGCGGTGGGTGGTGGTCCAGCCGCTGACGTGGTGGGCTTGGCTGTGGTAGGCCGGCGCGTCGCAGCCGGGGCGGGTGCAGCCGCGGTCTTTGGCGCACAGCATGATCCGCTGCGCGGGGGAGGCGAAGCGTTTCCCGTGATGCAGTGCTAAGGGCTTGGTGCCATCGAAGATGGCTAGGTAGTGGTGGGCGTGGCTGGCCAGGCGGATCACATCGGACATGGGCAGCAGGGCGCCGCCGCCGGTGCGGGCCTTGCCCGCGCCGGCTTCGAGCTCTTTGAGGGTGGTGGTCACGATGATTGATACCGGCAGCCCGTTGTGCTGGCCGAGTTCGCCGGAGGCGATCAGGGCGCGCAGGCCGGCCAGTAGGGCGTCGTGGTTGCGTTGGGCGCTGGAGCGGTGATCGCGGCGTACCGCGTCCTCGTCAGGTTGCTCGTGGACGACGGGGGTGTCGTCGTCGGGGTTGCAGGTGCCGGGGGCGGCGAGTTTGGCGAGCACGGGCTCGAGGAAGGCGCGCAGCTCGGGGGTGATCAGCCCGCTGATGCGTGACATTTTGTCGTAGTCGGGCTTGCCCAGGATGATGCCGCGTTTGCGGGCGCGTTCCTCGTCGGAATAGTCGCCGTCGGGGTGTAGCCAGTCCATGAGTTGGCGGGCTTGTTCGCGGAGTTGGTCGGGGCGGTACTCGGTGGCCTTGTCGGCCAGGACGAGTTCGACGGCGGCGCGGGTGCCACATCGACGACGGCGGGTAGGTGGGCGAAGAAGTCGCGGATGACGCGCACGTGGGCGTCGCCGATGAGGCCGTCGTGTTGGGCGGCGGCGGTGTGGGTGAGCAGCGGCGCCAACGGTTCTCCGGTCAGCGCGCGCCGTGGCCCGAGGTCTTCGGCTTCGGCGATGCGGCGGCTGGCTTCGGGTTTGGTGATGCGCAGCCGGTCGGCCAGCGCGCCGCACAGTGTGCCGCCGAGCTCTTCGGGGCGGGCTTGGGCGTCGAGTTGGTTGATCAGCGCGTGCTGGGGTGTGCGTTGGCGGCGCATGCCGCGTTCGAGGCGTTGCAGGATCCGCAGCCGTTCCGGGGTGGTCAGTGCGTCGAAACTCAACGCGCACAACCGGTCCAGCACACCATCGAGCGCGTCGAGCACCTCGACGATCTCCTCGCGGCTGCTGCAACCCATGCCCCGAATCTACGAAGGACCACCGACAAGAATCGCCCGATTGTGGCTACAGAAACCAAAGTGGCGCAAGGGATTACGCTGGCAGCTTAGCGCTCGACAAATTTCAGCGCCCGGATCAGATAGTTCCGTTGGACGCGGCGAGCACTTACCAACAGGACCAGATTCAGCGCGGCCCGCGCCAGCGCCACCCGCGATGTTCGCTTCTTCCAGGGGACAGGCATCGAGCCCGCGCGGCGCCCCAAGTGGTAGCCGATGCACAGCGCCGTCAGCGCTACACAGATAACCACGATCGGCGCCATGTCGACGAGCGTCTCGTGTCGTCGTCGCGGTGAGGTCACAGGGCAGACACACCTAGCCAACAAAGCGAGCCAACACCTGGCCCGACTACGGTTGCCCAGTGCCGGTCTCCCACATCGTCCTGATCGTCTTGGCCAGCCTGGCCGCCGGCGCGATCAACGCGCTCGTCGGATCCGGAACCCTGATCACCTTCCCGACGCTGGTCGCGCTCGGCTTCGCGCCGGTCACGTCCACCATGTCGAACGCGGTCGGGCTGGTGGCCGGCAGCGCGTCGGGCACCTGGGGTTATCGTGCCGAGCTATCCGGCCAATGGGATCGGTTGCGCTGGCAGATCCCGGCGTCACTGACGGGGGCCGCATTGGGCGCTTTCCTGCTTCTGCATCTTCCCGAGAAGGTGTTCGCGCAGGTGGTTCCCGTGTTGTTGGTGCTGGCTTTGGCCCTCGTCGTGCTCGGGCCTCGGATCCAGGCGTGGGCGCGGCGGCGCGCCGAGGAGGCGGGCCGCTCCGCCGAGCACATCACGCCGGCGCGGATGACCGCGCTGGTGGTCGGCACGTTTGCCGTCGGGGTCTACGGCGGGTACTTCACCGCCGCGCAGGGCATCCTGCTGGTCGGCGTGATGGGGGCGCTCCTGCCCGAGTCCGTGCAACGCATGAACGCGGCCAAGAACTTGCTGGCGCTGCTGGTGAATCTGGTTGCCGCAGTGGGCTATACGTTGGTCGCGTTTGACCGGATCAGCTGGCCGGCGGCCGGCCTGATCGCGGCGGGTTCGCTGGTCGGAGGATTTGTGGGTGCTCGCTACGGGCGCCGGCTGTCTCCGAACGCCCTGCGCGCGACGATCGTGGTGGTCGGTCTGATCGGGCTGTATCGCCTGCTCACAGTTTGACCGATCAGCAAGCGGCGCAGGCCGTCGCCCCCTATTGTCATCGCCATGCTGAACGAGGTCGCCGCCCCCGACGATTCGTCCCATCTCCGCCGCGGCCTATCCAATCGCCAGATCCAGCTGATCGCCATCGGAGGTGCGATCGGCACCGGTTTGTTCATGGGCTCGGGGCGAACGATCTCCCATGCCGGCCCGGCCGTGCTGGTGGTGTACGGAATCATCGGCTTTTTCGTGTTCTTCGTGCTGCGCGCGATGGGCGAGCTGCTGCTGTCCAACCTCAACTACAAGTCGTTCGTCGACTTCGCGGCCGACCTGTTGGGACCGGCCGCGGGGTTCTTCGTCGGGTGGTCCTACTGGTTTGCCTGGGTGGTCACCGGTGTCGCCGAAATCATCGCGATCACCGGCTACTCGAAGTTCTGGTGGCCCGACGTGCCGGCATGGCTGCCGGCCGTGGTCACGGTCGGTTTGGTTCTGCTGTTCAACCTGTTCAGGGTCGCCAACTTCGGAGAGATCGAGTTCTGGTTCGCCTTGATCAAACTCGCCGCGATCTTCTGCCTCATCGTCGTCGGTGCGATCCTGGTGGCCACTCACTTCGTTTCCCCGCACGGTGACCGCGCGACGATCGAAAACCTTTGGAACGACGGCGGATTCTTCGCTACCGGATTCATGGGCGTGGTCAGTGGCTTCCAGATCGCGTTCTTCGCGTTCGTCGGCGTCGAGCTCGTCGGCACCGCCGCGGCCGAGACCGCCAACCCGCGCCGCACCCTCCCCCGCGCCATCAATGCCGTCCCGGTGCGCGTCGCGATCTTCTACATCGCCGCGCTGCTGGCGATCCTCGTCGTCATCCCGTGGCGGCGGTTTTCCAGCGGCGAGTCACCCTTCGTAATGATGTTCTCCCTGGCCGGATTTGGCGCTGCGGCGGCGATGGTCAACTTCGTCGTCATCACCTCCGCCGCGTCCTCGGCCAACTCGGGCCTGTTTTCCACCGGGCGCATGCTTTTCGGGCTCGCCGACGAGGGCAGCGCGCCATCAATCTTCCGTCGGCTCAACCGCGGCGCTGTGCCGGCACCGGCGCTGCTCGCCACGGCGCCGCTGTTGCTGACTTCGGTTCCGCTGCTGTACGCCGGCGGTTCAGTGATCGACGTTTTCACCTTGGTCACGACCGTCGCGTCGCTGCTGTTCCTGTTCGTCTGGACGATGATCATCCTCAGCTACTTCGTCTACGCACGCCGCCACGCGGACCGTCGCGCCGGCTCCAGGTACAAGATGCCCGGTGGAATCGCGAGCTGTTGGCTCGTCCTCGGCTTCTTCGTGTTCGTCATCTGGACGCTGCTGACCGACCACGAAACCGCGATCGCGCTCGCCTGGTTCCCGCTGTGGTTCGTCGCCCTTGGTGCTGGGTGGCTGGTCGCGCGCGGCCGTCCGGGCCGCGCAGAGCGGTACCGGCAATTCCAGGCGGCGATGAACCAACCCGTCGACGACCCGTCGAGCGTCACGCCAGCGTGACGTGACAGGCGACCGCGCGCACGGAGTTTGTTGGGATCGGTAGCCCCCGCGACGGTCTGTACTTCCGGTAATTGCAAAGCCATTGGGGCCGCGCATCACCGAAAGGAAACCTCACATGCAACTCCTGCCCACCAGCATCCAAGAACACGTCAACCGCATCGATCGTCAACGCAGCCTGATGATCGGGATCAGCACCGGGCTGCTCGCGGCCTGGAGCTTCTTCCGGCTGATCTGGCTGCTCTACATCGCGGCCACGTTCGGCTTGTTCCTGGGCTCGCTGGTGTTCCAGTTTGTGCTGTGGGGCGTGGTCGGTACCGTCGCGGCGATCGCGTCGATCGCGCTGCTGACCCGCTATCGCAGCGGATCATGACCCGTCGCTGAGAAGCCGAATAGTTCCGAACCCGCCCGGGTTCGGAACTATTTCATCTCTACGTCGCGCCGGTGTAGACCAGGCGCCCGTCGAAGATCTGCGAGAACTCATCGGCTGTTTGGGCAATTCCGCTGCCGGTGGTGCCATCCGCGACGCCCAATCTCGCTGCCGTGCTTGCCGTGTCGCGGGACAGCTCCCACATGGACAGATTTCGCTCGGATCGTCGTTGATTCCGATCAGCGCGTCACACCCACCATGTGCCACGCCTGCTGGCTGGTCAGACGGCCATGAGGCGAGTGCGATAGATTGCCCTGCGACCGGCTCAGGAGGACGCGATGGCGTGCTGCGAATTTCCCATCCCGGCCGAGGGCTGCGACGGTGCCTTCACCGTCGATGCGTCCCGCGTCACCTTCGGGCGCGGCTGCCTGACCGAGGTGGGCGATCGGGCCCGCGCGCTCGGGCTGCGACGGGTCGCGCTGTTCTCCGATGCCACCGTGTCGCGGCTACCTGTGTTCGCCACCACGCACGGTGCGCTGGTCGCGGCGGGACTGGACGTGATCACCTACACCGATGCCCACGTCGAACCCACCGCTGCGTCCTTCCGGGATGCGGCCCGCTTCGCGCAAGACGCGAACCCCGACGGCTACGTGTCGCTGGGCGGCGGTTCGGTCATCGACACCTGCAAGGCCGCCAACCTGTATGCCACCCATCCCGCCGATTTCCTCGCCTACGTCAACAAGCCCATCGGCGAAGGCAAACCCGTCCCGGGCCCGCTCAGGCCGCACATCGCATGCCCGACGACGGCGGGAACCGGCAGCGAGGTCACCGGGATCACGATCTTCGACCTGTTGTCACTCAAGGCGAAGACGGGCATCGCCTCGCCCGCACTGCGCCCCACAGAGGCGCTCGTCGACCCCGACTGCACCGTGAGCCTGCCGCCGGAGGTCGTGGCCTCGGCGGGCCTCGACGTGCTGTCACACGCGTTGGAGTCCTACACCGCCAAGCCGTACGTGTTCCGCTCGGCTCCCGAACGCCCGAGCCTGCGGCCCATGAGTCAGGGTGCCAACCCGTGGAGTGATCTGGGCTGTCGAGAAGCGCTGCGCCTGTTGGGCACGTACTTGGAGCGCGCGGTCAACGACGCCGCCGACACCGAGGCCCGCGAGCAAATGATGTGGGCCGCAACGCTTGCCGGCATCGCCTTCGGCAACGCGGGCGTGCACGCCCCCCACGGCATGGCCTACGCGGTGGCCGGGTTGGTCCGAGAATTCCGCCCGTCCGGCTACCCGCCCGACGAACCGCTGGTGCCGCACGGGATGGCCGTTATCGTCAACGCGCCCTCGGTGTTTCGATTCACGGCGGAGGCGAGTCCCGAGCGGCATCTGGAGGGTGCGCGGCTGCTCGGCGCCGACACGCAAGGCGCCATGGCCGAAGACGCCGGCGAGGTGCTCGGCGACGAACTCATCCGCATCATGCGCGCGGTCGGCATGCCGAACGGCCTCAGCGCTGTGGGCTACACCGACGACGACGTGACGGCGCTGACGCAGGGGGCACACCCGCAACAGCGGCTCTTGCAAAACGCGCCCCGCGAGATGACGAAACCCGTTCTGGCAGAACTATTTCGGCAAGCCATGCGCTACTGGTAACCCCGGCCAGGCCAAAAGCATTGATGAACGAATCACCGTCGGCTATGGTCGCAGGGTAGCCGATCGGCTAGCCGCAGGCAGAGGAGCCTCAACGTGTTCCGAGGATTGAGAAAGCTGTGATCCCCCAATGCCGATGATCGATTTGACGTTCGTGCGTGGCTCGTTATCCGACGCGGCCCTCGGCACGCTGACCGACCAACTGGTGACGGCACTGCTGCGCGCCGAACGCGTCCCCGACACCGCATTCATGCGCGACAACACGTTGGTCTACCTGCACGCGCTGGATCCCGCCGAGCAGCTGGCCGGCGGCCGCCAACCCGGGCAACCGCGATTCCGGGCCGACATGACGGTATTCGAAGGAGCGCTCAACAAAGAGCGCAAGGAACACCTCGTCGCCGAAGTGCACGCGGCCATCTGCGCGGCGGCGGGCATCGACCCGTCGGGCGCACGCGCCTACCACGTCTGGACGTTGATTCACGAGATACCGGAAGGCAATTGGGCGGGCGGCGGCAAAGTCATCTACTCCCAGCAGGTGCAGGGGCTCATCGCCGACGAGTAGGGGCTGCTATTGTCGCTTGCTAATGCCAGAGGTCGATCGTCGCAGCATGATGTTGATGACGGGTGTCGGGGCGGTGGCAGCCGCGATCGCCGTCCCCGAGGCGGGCGCCAGCCCGCCTCGACCCGCAGCACCGTCGGGCCAAGTTGCCTACATTTTCCAGGACGAGTTCGACGGCCCGGCCGGCTCGGCGCCCGACGGCGGGAAGTGGCACGTGGCCCGCGCCCGCGAGCCGATGAAAGATCCGACGTATTGGGAGCTGCCCGAGCATGTCGGGCAATACCGCGACGACCGCCAAAACGTCTTTCTGGATGGCAAGTCCAACCTTGTCATCCGCGCCGCCAAGGATGGTCCTACCTTCTACAGCGGCAGGTTGACCAGCAACTGGCGCGGGGGCGTCGGCCACAACTGGGAAGCCCGAATCAAACTCGACTGCCTGACCGCCGGCGCCTGGCCCGCCTGGTGGCTGGGCAACGACGATCCCGGTGGCGAAATCGACATCCTCGAGTGGTACGGCAACGGGAGCTGGCCGTCGGCCACCACAGTCCATGCGAAGTCGAACGGTTCGGAATGGAAGACCCACAACATCGCGGTCGACAGCGGATGGCACACGTGGCGATGCCAATGGGACGAGGCCGGAATCCGGTTCTGGCAGGACTACTCCGACGGCGCTCAGCCCTACTTCAGCGTTGCCGCGAACTCACTGCCGGACTGGCCGTTCAACAATCCCGGCTACGCCATGTATCCGGTCCTCAATCTCGCGGTCGCCGGTTCCGGCGGCGGTGACCCCGGACCCGGCAGCTATCCGGCGCAGATGCTTGTCGACTACGTTCGCGTCTGGTAGCGAATTCACGCGGGTCTATTTAAATGAATTCAACGCCATTAGCGGGCGTGACAGCCCAACATGGTTAGCAAACCGCGAAAGAAGTAGACCAGCGTATCGGCCTCGATGGTCTTGACCACGGGTTGCGCGCCGACAGTCTGGGGTTCGTCGAAGAGAGAACCGCAAATCGATGCCGAAATTTACAGCGCAGTTAGGGCTTAAACACAGTTTCGGTCGCTATCTTGAATGTTCTTGTTCGTCTTAACCCCGGAGATGATCGGAGCGCGAATTGTCGTCTTTTCTGATTGCAGCACCCGAAGCCCTGGCCGCGGCGGCAGCAGACCTGAACGGGATCGGGGAGGCGATAACGGACTCCACGTCGGCGACGCTGCCCACGACGATCGGGATCGCGCCGGCGGCCGCCGATGAGGTGTCAGCGGCCATCGCTGCGCTGTTTTCCAGCCACGGCCTGCACTTCCAGGGGCTGAGTGCGCAGGCAGCGACGTTTCACTCGCAGTTCGTGCAGGCCCTCCAGGGATCGACGAGTGCGTATGTGGCCGCGGAGGCGGCCAACGTCGGGCCGCTACAGGCGCTGGTGGACGTCGCCCAGCGGCTGACGTTGTTTTCGCCGGTTGAGTTGCTGACCGGTCGCCCCGTGATCGGTAACGGAGCGAACGGGACGACGGTAAACGGGGTCGGGACGAACGGCGGGAACGGCGGCTGGATCTTTGGCGTCGGCGGCAATGGCGGCAACAGCACCAACCCCGGCGCGGCCGGCGGTGCCGGCGGGTCGGGCGGCTTCCTTTACGGAAAGGGTGGTAACGGCGGCAGCGGTGGCGCCACCACCGTGGGGACCGGCGGCACCGGTGGGGCCGGCGGCAACGCCGGGCTCCTGTGGGGCCACGGAGGCAACGGTGGGGTTGGCGGAGCCGCCACCATCGGGACCGGTGGCACCGGTGGTGCGGGCGGCACGGGTAGCTACATCTTGGGCGCCGGCGGTGCCGGCGGCGCCGGCGGCCAGGCCGGCGGCCCGCTCATCAGCGGCACCGGCGGCAACGGCGGTCACGGCGGCAATGCAATCGGTCTGGTAGGCGGCTTTGGCGGCGCCGGCGGCGCCGGGGGCGCCGACATTGGCATCGATGGCACCGGGGGTAATGGCGGTAACGGCGGCAGCGGCAGTGGCGGCTTCCTCGCCGGACTCGGCCTCGCCCAAGGCGGCAACGGCGGCGCCGGTGGCGCCGAGAGCGGCATAGGCACCGGCGGCAACGGCGGAGACGGTGGCATCGCTGCCGGCCGCGCGTTCCTCGGATTCGACCTGGTTAATGGTGGCTCCGGCGGTGCCGGTGGTGCCGCCGACGGCGCCGCCGGCACCGGGGGCAACGGCGGCGTCGGCGGCGATGCCGCCAGCGTCGCCCTGATCGGGGCCGGAACCGCCCAAGGCGGCAACGGCGGCGTCGGCGGTGCCGCCGACGGCGCGTTCGGATTCGGCGGCGACGGCGGCAACGCCGGTTTGGGCACCACTCTCTCGGGCATCGCCGGCGGCGGGGCCGGCGGCGCGGGCGGTCACGCCAATGGCGTCGGGGGCTTCGGCGGCGATGGCGGCGCGGGCGGTGAGGGCGCCACGTTCGGCGCCGCCATCGGCGGTGCCGGCGGGCACGGGGGTGCCGCAACGGGCACCGGCGGCACCGGTGGCAACGGCGGCGCCGGCGGCGATGTCCTCGCCGGCATCGGCCAAGCCGGTGACGGTGGCACCGCCGGCGGCGGCACGAATGCCGCCGACGGCGGCAATGGCGGCAACGCCACGGTGACCATGAGCGGCAGCTCCACCCCGTCGATCATTGGCTTCGGCGGCAACGGCGGAAACGGCGTCAACGGCGGCACTGGCGGCACCGGTGGCGCGCCCGGCCTCATCGGTACCCGCGGAACGGACGGATCGCCCTAACCGCTGCTGCTTAGGAGCTGACCAGCTCCGGGTGAAACTTGGCCGCCATCCGGCGCAGCCCGTCGTGCCAGTCGACCGTCGTCTGGCCGACGAGCTCGTGCATCCGGCTGGCATCGGTGGGATTGCCGCGCAACGCCTGATCGCTCTCCTCAAAGACGGGCTGCTTGCCCACCAGCGAGCCGAGGTAGTCGCACCACTGCTGCAGGCTGACGGTCTGGTGGCCACACCAGTTGAGTGTGGTCGCCGGGATCGACGCCACCTCAAGCAGTTTGGGGAGCGTCGCGATGATGTCGTCCTCGTGGATCGGGCTGTAGTTCGCCGGCCCGCCCGGTGGCACCGGGATCGGGATGCCGGCCAGGATCATCTCCATGTGGTAGAACGGCCAGCCACCATTGTCGCCGTACGGGACGTTGAGGCGCGCGATGGTCGTGGGCACGCCCAGGGCGCGCGCCATCGTCCGCGCCACGACCTCGCCGGCGATCTTGGAAATGGAGTACGTGGGGAACAACGGCTTGTGGTTGTCGCCCAAGGCGGCGCTTTCGGTGCGGGGTTCGTCGCCCGGCGGGTCATACACGGCCCCCGACGAGCAGTGCAGAAAACCCTGAACGCCGCGGCAGTGCGCCATGAGCAGACCCACCGACTCCGCATTGGCCCCGAGGTCCTTGTCCCAGCTACCGCTCTTGGCGACCGCCAGGTTGAGCACGTAGTCGAAGTCGGATGGGATCTCGGTGAAGTCCCCCGCGGCCAAATTCACGGTCTGGCACCGCACCCCGGCCTTCTCAAGATCCTCGCGGACCGCGGGGTTGGTGAAACGGGCGATGCCCCAGACCTCGTTCTCGGCAGCGAGGGCCTTAGCGATCGGGGTGGCAACTTGGCCGGTCGGACCGGTGATGAGGATCTTGGAGCCGCGCATGCGCTGATGGTAGGCGACCTCGCGTTGGCGATTCGGCGACCCCATGACTTATTATCTGCGTATGCATGCAGATAGTTGTCGGACCCCCGTCCAGCAGGGCGGCCCTCGTGCGCATTCGCACGGCCTGCGCGGGGCGATCAAAGAGATCGTGACTCCCCATTCCCACGACGCGGCCGACCGTGTCGACGATGCTCTGGAATCCAGCGCCGCCGGGATCCGTGCGGTCAAGATCAGCCTGCTGGTCCTCGGATTGACCTCGATCGCCCAGATCGCGGTGGTGGTGGCCACCGGGTCGGTGGCCTTGGCCGCCGACACCATCCACAACTTCTCCGACGCCCTGACCGCGGTGCCGTTGTGGATCGCTTTCGCGCTGGGCACCAAGGCCGCCACGCGGCGATACACCTACGGGCTGGGTCGAGCCGAGGATCTGGCCGGGTTGTTCGTCATCGCGATGATCGCGCTCTCGGCGATCGTGGCGGGATACGAAGCGATCATGCGGCTGACCAATCCGGAACCGGTGGCACACGTCGGCTGGGTCGCGCTGGCCGGGTTGATCGGGTTCGTCGGCAACGAGTGGGTCGCGGTCTACCGGATCAGGGTTGGGCGGCGCATCGGCTCGGCCGCCCTGATCGCCGACGGAGTGCATGCCCGCACCGACGGGCTCACCTCGCTGGCCGTGGTGTTGGCCGCCGGCGGTGTCGCACTTGGGTTCCCGCTCGCCGACCCGATCATCGGCCTGGTCATCACGGCGGCGATCCTGGCCGTGCTGCGCACCGCGGTGCGCGACGTGTTTCGGCGGCTCCTCGACGGAGTGGACCCGACGATGGTCGACGCCGCCGAACAGGCCTTGGCCGCCCAACCGGGAGTGCAAGCGGTGCGCAGTGTCCGGATGCGCTGGATCGGGCACCGGCTGCATGCCGACGCCGAACTCGACGTCGATCCCGCACTGAACCTGGTGCAGGCGCACCGCATCGCCCATACCGCCGAGCACGAACTCACGCATGTCGTTCCCAAACTCACGACGGCACTGATTCATGCCTATCCCGCGGAGCACGACCTCGCCGCGACGGGGGGTTCGGCGTAAAGTCCACAGGCCATGGCCGGTGCGATCAACTTCGTCGATGCCAACGGGCTGAGATTCGCCTATCTCGAGGAGGGCACCGGGCCCCTGGTGCTGCTGCTGCATGGCTTTCCGGACACCGCACACACGTGGGACGAGCTGCGCCCGGCCATCGCCGCCAAGGGGTATCGGGCGGTGAGCCCGTTTATGCGCGGCTACTCCCCCAGCGGCATCCCGGCGCGCGACACCGATCAGGAGACCTTGGCGCGCGACGCGCTCGCGTTGATCGAAGCGCTCGGCGCCAGTCAGGCGATCGTCATCGGACATGACTTCGGTGCCGGCGCCGCGTACGGTGCGGCCGCGCTCGGACCGGATCTCGTGAAAAAGCTTCTCGTTCTTGCCATTCCGCACCCGGCGGCACTCAAACCGACGCCCGCGAAGCTGTGGGGCGTGCGCCACTTCGCGGTCTACAAGCTGCCGGGTGCGGCGAAACGCTTTGCGCGCAACGACTTCGCCGCGCTGCCCGCCATTTGTCGACGCTGGTCGCCGACGTGGAATCCCGATCCCGCGGAGTTCGACGCGGTGCGTGCGACGTTTTCCGACCCGGCCAGCTTGGACGCGGCGTTCGGGTACTACCGAAAGCTCTCCCCCATACCCAGCGCGTCATTGCGCGCGCGGATCACGGTCCCGACGGTGGTCTTCGCCGGCCTCGATGATCCGGTCGCGGAGCCCTCGGACTACCGGGGCGCCGCCCGGATGTTCGAGAACGAGTACATCGTCGAGGAAGTCCCGGGCGGGCATTTCATGCATCGCGAGCATCCAGAAATGTTCGCCGAGCGGCTCCTGACCCACCTGTGAAGAAGTGCATCGACCACCACCATGGGTCGCATAGAATCGTTCGAACGACAATTTCCCATGCCGATCAGCCCGGTCCGAGCCTCGCAGTTGCCCCCCAAGCGCAGCCTCGGCCCGGGCTGATCTTTTCCCGCCGTACGGTGAGGTGTGCGCTGGATCGTCGACGGCATGAACGTCATCGGAACGCGCCCGGACGGTTGGTGGAAAGATCGTCGCGCTGCGATGATCGCGTTGGTCGAAAAGCTCGACCGGTGGGCTGCGGCGGAGGGCGACCAGGTGACGGTGGTGTTCGAGCGCCCGCCCTCGCAGGCCATCCGGACAACGCGGATCGAGGTAACGCATGCCCCCAGGGCGGCAGCCAATTCGGCCGACGACGAAATCGTTCGGCTGGTCCACGCCGACGACCGCTCGCACGAAATCCGCGTCGTGACATCCGACAAGGGGTTGGCCGAGCGGGTCCGAAACCTGGGTGCATCCGTCTACCCTGCCGATCGCTTTCGTGAACTCGTCGACCCCCGTGAGGTGAAATGAACGCGACCACACCGTCCAACCGGCTCTGCGCGCTCGCCCAGATTGACATCCCGATCGTTCAGGCGCCGATGACGTACATCGCCGGGGCGCAGTTGGCCGCCGCGGTGTCCAACGCCGGCGCGCTGGGCATCATCGAGACCACCTCCGATGAGGGCCGTGCCGACCTTCGCCGGGTCCGCGACCTTACCGACGGCTCGGTCGGAGCCAACATCGCGCTGCTGTTCAACCGCGACCCCGGCATGGTGGATCTCCTCGTTGCCAACGGGATTCGCTTCGTCACCACTTCGGCGGGCGACCCGGCGCTGTTTACCGCGCGCCTGCACGACGCCGGCATCACCGTGTTCCATGTGGTGGGGACCCTGGCCGCGGCCAAGAAGGCGGTCGACGCCGGCGTGGACGGCCTTGTCGTGGAGGGTGTCGAAGGCGGCGGGTTCAAGAATCGGTTCGGGGCCTCGACCATGGTGCTGCTTCCGTTGGTGGCGGCCCATGTCGACGTGCCGATCGTGGCGGCCGGCGGGATCTGCGACGCCCGGTCGATGGCCGCGGCGTTCGTCCTCGGCGCCGAGGGCGTGCAGATGGGCACGCGGTTGCTCGCGTCGTCGGACTCGCCGGTGCATGGCAATCTGAAGGAAGCCGTCGTGCGTGCGGACGAGACCGGCACCGTGCTCCTCCCCCTCGACGGCAAGCGAATGATGCGGGTGATCAGGACGGCCGCCGCCGAAAAGCTGGACGCCCAAGCCTCTTTCGAGGCAGGCGGTGCCGCGCTGCAGCGTGTTCAGCGGCTCTACTTCGACGGCGACATGGACGCCAGCGTCGCGAATACCGGTCAGGTCGCCGGACGGATCGAAGACCTTCCGCCGGCGGCGGACATCATCAAGCAGATGTGGGCTGGGTGTCGAGAGGTGTTGGCCGCGACGGCGGATCGGCTGGGGCCGGCTCGGTAACCAATTCTTCAACGGCGAGAGCGTTGCGGCATCACGTAAACCTAAGTCCGAGAGTGTAATTCGTGATATGCCAGGAACACGGCGGCGCGGCCGCCGGTCGAGCGTGCGCAGTTGTACGGGTGTGACGGCGTGTCGACGGACAAACACGCACGGCCGCGGCTATTGCGGGGGGATGGCCGGCGGTGGATACACCCCGCGCAAAATCCAGGGGAGCCAGTTGACGCCGTATTCGATTTCGTCGCTGGCGTCGTAGTCGGGGCTGGGGCCAATCGGAATGTTTTCCGGCGCCGGGCTAGGTCGCTCGGGCTGACCGTACACGGCCACCACGACGGTGCGATCCGGGCTGTTTTCCGACCACACGCCGATTTGCGTGTTGGCGCAGTTGGACATGATCGCGAAGGTCGTTGGATTGTTGTACCACTGGTTGATCAACTCGATGCCGCTGATTGCAACCGCGGGGTTGATCGCCACGGTTTCGGCGACGTTGCCGTGGAAGCCGGCGGCATGTGCGCGGTCTTGCGGGGTGGATCCGTCAGATCCGATGTCGGCGTCGAGGTTTCGGTTGTTCAGCAGGTCGAGGGTGTGCCATTGGGCGGCGAGCCGCAATTGTGGATTGATCTTGACGTCGTTGACGCAGCCGGCTTGGTGCTGGACGGTGTAGACATTGGCGACCACGCCGTTGTTGAGCCGCGTGTTATCCGCCCGTGCAGGCGGCGCGCCCAACCCGGCGGCCACGGTCAGGGCGGACCAGGCAGACAGGGCGGCCATCGGTGCATGGTGCATGTCAGTTTCCTTCCATCGGCCCGGTCATCCGCCCGGGGGGTGCCGGTGGCCGGTAGTGGGCCGCCGAGTTGCGCAGCTGCCAGATCAGTGCGGGGCAGAGTTCGTTGACGGCCTGGCTGATCAGATAGGACGCCTGGAATTCGTCGACGGTGTTGAAGTCGGCCTTGACGTCGCCCATGACCTGCGTATAGCTGCGGCCCCGAAATACCTTGTCGCAGATGCCATGTCCATAGTCCAGGGCGGCTTCCGCGTTGGCGAAGTTGTAGCCGGGCCGCACCATCACGTTGACCAGATAGGCCACCACCTCGGCGGACGCCGTCGGCGCCGCCGCCGTCGCGAGGCCCACCGTCAATGCAAACACGAAAACCGCGGCCAGCAGTGGCGTGTCAGCTGTGTCATGGAATGTCGGCCGCCGCATGGGATCAAACCGGATCGAATTCCGAGATCAACCAATGCCCGTCGACCTTATCGAGGGTGACCCGAACGTTGGATGCAGTGTTTGTCGGCGCGTCCTGGGCGACGACGATGGTCTGGTTCACGAACAGCAGGACGACGGCATGGTCGGCCGAGGCCGATAACGATGCCGCCGCGGGCACGGTGGCCACGGCAGAGATCTGTTTTTGCTGCGCTCCGGGAATCACCACATCGCGAGTCAGCTGTGTGTAGGCATTCAAAAACTTTCCGGTCAACCTTCCTCGGGCCGCCTCGAGATCCTTCCGTACAGTCTCGGGCCGGTAGGACAGCAGCGCGACGGTGGCGTCGGTGGCGGCGTGGACGGATTCCGCGCGGGCAACCGCGGTGTCGCGGATAGCAGTGTCCTGCCATTTCAACAAGCCAGCGCCGCATGCCAGCAATAGCGCCAGCGCCGGCAGCAGCTTGTAGGCGACCAGCCGCGACCAGCGGCTGCGACGTCGGTTCTTTGACTCATCGGCGGCGGTTTGCGTTGTCGTGCAGGACCTTTCCAGCGAATCGGTTTCGCGGCGCTTCCACCGGCGCGGCAGCTCGACGATGCTCATGGCACGAATCCGACGTTGGACACCTTGACCTGATCGCCGACCTTCTGAACGCTGATCCGCATCCGCCACGCCCGCGGAACCGGGTCGGCTTCCCCCGAGGTGGAGGTGCGCACGGAGACTGCCACCAATGCCTGTGCCGCGCCGGGGGTCTCGGACTCGAGCCCCGCCTCGGTGATCGTGCCGACGGTGGTCGACTTGGCCTGCTTGACCACGTCGATGAACGGTTGTGACCGCTTGGCGAAGTCGTCGTAGAACTCGCCCGTGGCCCCGTCCAGAATGCGGCGCACATCGGCGTCCGCGTGTTGCCAGTCGATGGTCGTCAGGTTCAGTGCGCCCTGCCTGGCCGCCTGTAGGTAATGGCTGCTCTCGGCCTGCGCGCGCTGTGCCTGATGGACACGAAAGCCCTGCCAGGACAACAACATAGCCAAAGAAGTGGCGACAGCAACGCCGGCAACTATCGCTGCCCGCGGTCCTGGTGTTGGCTTTTCCGGTTCCGTTGTCTGGACTTGCTGAGCATCCTCTGCGCCAGCTGCGTCGCAATCGGTTTGCACTGACATCCCGCCTCCATCTCCATCGTGCTTGGTGGTCCCGTGGGCCGTGGTCAGCCGCCCGGCGGCAGCAGCATTGTTTGCCATGTCTTGTCTTTCGGCGCGGTTTGGGCCAGGTCGGATCGGGTGTACTGATGGCCGTCGGGTCCGATGTAGGTGCCGGTAGCGGGGTCGTATTCGGCCGCGGCAATGGGCAGCGGCGGCGCTGCCGCTGCGGATGGTGCTGATCCGGGCGGCAACTGCGGGATGCCTTGCCCGGACAGTGTGGCGTTGGGGTCGCCCTTCCAGTTGTAGCCGTCGTTGAGCGGCACGTACTGTTCGGCGCTTTCACACAGCTTCACGGTGGGCGCGCGCTTGCCGGGCACGGTTTCGCAGGGAATGTTGCGCGCGCCGCGCACGTTGAGCTGCGAGTCCTGAGGCACCCTGCAGTACAAGTTGCCGGCCGGGCGGTTCGGGTGGTCCTCAAAGGTGGCGACGCGCTGCTGTTGGGCCGGCAGGAACCCGGTGGTGCACGGCGGCGGCAGGTTGAGGTTGAGGTTAAAGCTCAGATACTGACCGCGGTATGCCTGCTTGGTGTTGACATTGGCGAGGATGCCGGCCTGCTCGGCGTTGATGGCCATCGGGAACGCCACCAGCAACTGCTCGATGTCGCCCTGGTAGGTGAGCGCGACTTGACCGACGCTGGCGAGGTTGGCCAGCAGGATCGGCAAAGTGGATTGTAACCGGTCGACGAGTTTGGTTGCCTCGCCCAGCGCCGGGCCGCCCCCGTCGATGACTCCAGCGAGGGCCTCGTCGTGGGTCCGCAACTCCGCGGTGACCGTGGACAGGTGTGATGCCCACCCGGCAATGGCATCCGACGTCTGACTCTGCGAATCGAGTACCGGTTGTGCTTGGTCGATCAGCGCGACCAGTGGGTCGAGGTTCTTGCGGGCGTCGATCGCGAGGTTGGACGAACCCATGATCAGCCGTGAAAGCTCGGGGCCGAGCCCGCCCACCGCGGTGTAGGACTCGTCGATCACGGTCTTCAGGTTGTCGTGAGGTATTGCCGCCAAAGCCGTGTTGGTGGCACCGAGCAGGGTGTTGATGTCGGGCGGCACCGAGGTGTCGGCGAGCGGGATGACATCGCCGTCCTTCAGCGGTGGCGCTGCGGGGTTGCGCGGCAACAACTCTACGTACGTTTCGCCGATCGCCGTTTGGCTGTGCACCTCGGCCTTGAGGTCCGCCGGGATTTGAATGCCTGACTTCAGTGACAGCACGGCTTCGACGCCGGTGTCGGTGAGGCGCACCGATTCCACCCGGCCCACCTCGAAGCCGCGATAGGTGACGTTGCCTGTGCTGTACAGGCCGCCGCTTTGCGGCAGCTGCATCGTCACGGTGTAGCGGCCGACTCCGAACAGCATGGCCGGGAGCTTCACGAAGTGCAGAAACGTGAGGGCCAGCACGCCAACCGCGATCACAGCGAAGATGGTGAGTTGGATGATCACTCGTCGCCCGATATTCATCTAGTGCCCCTGGTCCCAGTGGTAGGGCACGGTCAGCGGATTGCCCGGGGTGCCGCGGTACCCTGCCGTGCACGGGCTCGGGAACTGGCCGATGGTGCGGCCCCACTGCAATTCGAGCTGGGTCAGATGGCACTCCCACCGGGTGCCGGTGAACAGGCCCTGATCGATTCGGCTGAGCGTGAGGTCGACGATCGCGGTCAGATTGGCATAGTCGCCGCGTTGGAAATTTTCGAACGTCTCGTTCGGAAACGGGAATGTGGCCAGCAGCGACAGTGAGCGCGTCAGGGCGGGACCGGCGTTGGCGAGCGACTCGAGCACCGGTCCGATTTGGTTGAGTTCGCTGACCAGGTTCTGTTTGGTCTTGTTGATTGAGTCCGCGGTCAGCGCGCTGAACTTGCTCAGTTGGTCGGCCGCCTCGACGAGGTTGTGCCGCTGCTCGTTGAGCACCGCGAGCGCGTCGGGCACGGTGGCCAGTGCTCGATCGAGGATGGGTTGCTGGGTGGCGAACTTTTCGACGAGGCGGTTCAGGCTGTCGGCGGCCGCGATGATGTCATCCTGTTGGTTGTTGAGTGACGCGGTGAACTTGTCGAGCTGCGTGATCAGGCTGCGCAGGTCTTGCTCGCGGCCCCGAAACGCGGTGCTCAACGCCTCGGTGATGTCTTGTATCTGGCCCAGTCCACCGCCGTTGAGCACCAACGACAGCGCCGCGAGTGTCTGTTCGGTGCTTGGGTAGGCGCCGCCGCGCGACAGCGGAATGAGCGAACCGTCGCGCAGCTTGCCTTGCGGCGCTTCGCCTTTCGGCGGCGCTAGCTCGATGTGGTAGGAGCCCAGCAGGCTGGTGGTGCCGATCTTGGCGCTCGCGTTGGCGGGCAGGTTGACGTTGCCGTTGAGCCGCATGGTCACCAGCGCGTGCCAGCCCTGACGTTCGATCTTCGTCACGTGGCCGACCGTGACGTCGGCAACGCGCACCCGCGAATTCGGCTGGATGTTGTTGACGTCGGGCATCTGCGCCTGGATCAGATACGAGCCGGGCCCGTTGCCCTGCGTGCCCGGCAGGGGCAGGGAATTCAGCCCCCGCCATCCGCAGCCCGAGATCCCCGCCACGCCAACGATCGTCACCACGATCAGCAGCACGCTCCTCACGAGCCGCCTCCCGGCGGCATCATGATGCCGCGTAGGCCGGCTGCGGGGTCCGTAGTTACCGGCGCGCTTGCGGGTGCGGGCGGACCCGCCGGGGAATCCGCGGGCGGCACGAAGTCGGGTCGCATCCAGTCCTCGCTGTAGGTGACCTCGTTGGGCCTGGCTTGCGCTCCGACGAAGAGGTTCTCGCCCAGTGGGGGGAAGTTGTATTGGCGGTTCTTGACAATCGGTGCCAGGTATTGCACGCAGAGCTTCGCCGCTTGTTCGCCGCCCAGGCGGGAGGCGGCCTGAATTGCCCCGCACAGGAAGGCGATTGGGTTGTTCATGTTGGTGCCGGCAAGCGCGCCGGTCAGCGAACCGTTGGCCGGTTCGAAGATGTTGTTGAAGTTCTGCAACACGGTGGGGCCGATGTGCAGCGTCTGCTTGATGTCGTCGAGGCTGTCGACCAGCACCTTGGTGATCGACGTGAGCTTGTCGGACGCGGCGCCGATCGCCTCCCTGTGGTCGGCGGCGAAGCTCTGGACATCGGCCACGACCGCGTTGACGGCTTCGGCCGCCTGAGCGACCTTGTTCGGGTCGTCGGCAAGCACCGCCGACACGGCGGCCAGATTGTGGTTGAGCTGCTCGAGCAGATCTGCGCTGTCATGTAGTGCCGTCACCAGCGTCGAGAGGTTCTTCACCGTGCTGAAGATGTCGTTGCTGTGGTCGCCGAGCGCCGAGATCGTCTGTGACAGTTTGATTATGGTGTTGCGGATCGTCGGTCCTTGCCCGCGGAGGTTGTCGGCGGCCGTGTTGATCAACGCACCCAGTGTGCTGATGCCGCCCGGTTGGGTGGGCTTCAGCAATTCGGTAAGTCGCTGCAGTTGTGTCCGCAGGTCATCCCATTCGACGGGGACCGCGGTGTGGTCCTGCGGGATGATCGCGCCGTCGCTCATGGTGGCTCCGCCGCTGTAGGGCGGCGTCAGCTGGATGGCGCGGCCCGTCACAAGTTGGGGTGACAGGATCGCGGCCTTGGCGTTAGCGGGAACCTTGTATTTACGGTCGATCCAGAACGAAATCTTGGATCGCAGCGGTTGCGGTTCAATAGCGAGGATTTTGCCTACCGGTACGCCCCTGATGAGGACGTCGTCGCCGGCGAAAACGCCGTTGCTGTTGTCGAAGTAGGCGACCACGGTTGTTCGGGCGGCCTCCCCCGCGGTTCGCATCGCGACGAGTACGCCCGCCCCGAGCACCAAGGCGAGGGTGGTTGCCAATACGGAGCGGGCACGTCGCAGCGTCCTTGTCACGGATGGCCTCCGGGCTGCCGCGTGGGCGCAACTTCACCGGGGGCCGGCACATACACCGGCGAAGGTGTGGGCTCTGGTATTGAGGCCAGGCCGGGCGGCGGTGGCGCGGGTGGTCCGGGCGGCGGGCCGCCGGGCGGCGGGGCCGGCGGGGGTTGCCGATAGGGATAGCGCGGATCGCCGGGGTTACCGGTGATCGAGTCGGGCAGGTTAAGCTGCGGCTCGCCGCCCTGACCGGTCCGCGGGTACGGCATCGGCAGCGCCGGGGTGCCCGGCTGGCCGGTCGGCGGGTCGGTGAGTTGGGACGGCAGCAATGTGGCCGGGTCCAATCCGAGGTCGGAGAATGCGGCGCTGATGAACGGTTGGACGAACTGCCCGGGCAGCAGATTCACCACGTAGGCCTTGAAGAACGGGCCGGACGAAAGAGACTCGCCCAGCGACATGACGTAGTTGTTGAGCAGTGGGATAGCTTGCTGCAGACGCTCTTTGCGGTTTTCGACGATCGTCAGCACGCCGTTGAGCTTGTCCAGCGCCGGCCTCAGCTGCTGTCGGTTCTCGGCGATGAAGCCTTGCAACTGCCGTGACACCGACGAGATATTCGACCAGATCTGATCCAGCGCGGCGCTTTGCGTTCGCAGCTGCGCCAGCAGCGCGTTGGTGTCGCGCACCAGCCCGACGATTTGGTCGGTGCGCTTGGCCAGAACCCCGGTCGCCTTAGCCGCGTTGTCGAGCAGGCTGCGCAGTTGGGCGTCGCGCCTATCGAGTGTTTGCGCGAGCCGGGCGACTCCCCTTATCGCGTTGCTGAAATCCGCCGGTGTATCGGCGAAGGTTTGGGCCAGGGTGCCCAGCGAGTCGGACAGCTGGTTGGTGTTCAGCCCGCTGATCGTGGTGGCCAAGTCGCCAAGGGCGTCGGGCAGTTGGTAGGGCGACATCGTTCTATCGATCGGGATGGGGCCTTTGAGCTGACCCTCCCCGCGCGGAGTGACATCGAGAAATTTGCTACCCAGGAGGCCTTTGGTCTTGATCGCCGCTTCGGTGCGACTTCCGAGCCGAATGTTGTTGTTTACCTTGAACTTCACCAGAACCCCGCGCTCGTCGAGTTCTATGCTGGAGACTTTTCCGACCGGATAGCCGGAGACCTCGACGGTGTTGTCGGCCCGCAACCCGCCCGCGTCGGCGAAATAGGCCGAGACGTCGTTGCCCCGATCGAAGAAGGGCAGCTTCTGATATTGCAGGCCGCCCACCACAAGTCCGGCGACCGCCACCATGCCGACGGCCCCGACGACCAGGCGGTTGCGTTCGGCAAATGATTTCATTTCGGCGTGCACCGCCCCGAGGGCTGACCGGCCACCTTGATATACACCGGCTGTCCGCCTTTGCCGTTGACCTTGAGCACGACGTCGCAGAGGTAGAAGGCGAAGAAATCGCCATACATGCCTTGGCGCTGCAGCGCGCGGTATTTGTCCGGCAGTGTGTTGAGCAGATTGTCGAGATAGTCATGGTCGGCCACGGCGATGCCGGCGACCCGGTCGGCCTCGCGAACCACTTTGGCGAACGGCTCCCGGGCCTGTGACAACAGGTCGGCGACGGAACCGGCTGCGGCGTTGGTGTAGGCCACCGCGTTGGAGATATCGCTTTTGCGTTCTGCCAGACCGTGAATCAGCTGCGACAGCGACATCACCGCCTTGTCCAGGCGATCGCTTTGCCCGCCGAGCGAGCCCAGCACCACGTTCAGGTTGTTGACCACCTGCCCGATCAGCTGGTCGCGGTCGGCCAACGTGTTCGTCACCGTCGCCGCCTGCTCTAGAAACGAACCGATCGTGGGGCCCTGTCCCTGAAACGCCTGCAGCAGTTGCTCACTGAGCGCGTTGACCTGTTCTGGGTTGAGCGCGCGAAACAGCGGCTTGAACCCGCCGATCAGCGCATCCAGATCGAGCGCGGGTTGGGTGCGCGCCAACGGAATCGTTTGACCTGGAGCCAGTATTTTCAGCCCCCCGGCTCCTTCTTCGAGCGCCAGGTAGCGATCGCCGAATAGGTTGTCGTAGCGGATCACCGCGCGGGTACCCTCGGTGAGAGTCACCGAATTGTCGGCGGTGAACTCGACACGCACCGTCGCGTCGGTATTGATAGAGATCGTCTTGACCTTGCCCACCTCCACCCCGGCGATCCGGACCAACTTGCCCTCTCGCAGGTTCGACACGTTGGTGAACTCGGCGTAATAGCCCTTGCCTTGGTCGAATCGAACCTGACCGAAAACGGCAGCCAGTAAGAACGTGGTCAGCAGGCAGACCGTCAGGAAGACGCCGAGGCGCGCCGCGACGCCTCTCAAATTCTCCCGCATGGGCTTGCTCCTATGTGACTTGCTGGCGGTCAGGGGTGGATCACGGTGACGGCGGACCCGAATTCGGTTGGGGCGGGCCCGTTTGCGGCGGCGGTGGGCCGGGTAGGGCGGGAGGCACCCCCGGCCACAACGGCACCCCGCCGGCCCCGTACAGTGCCGCGCCGTAGGGCGGACCCCCAGGGTCGGGTCCGATTGCCGGCCCGGGGATACAGGCCCGAACCGAAGGCGGTTTGGGCGTGGCGCGGGTCACCGGGAAGTAATCCACCCAGCATGGATGCCCAATGCCAGGATTGGGCCGGATGTCGAGCCCGGTTCCCCAACCGGTGTTGGTGACGAGTTCGCGTACCGGAAAGTTCTTTGTGGCATCCGGAAGAGATCCGCAGCCCGGCTTTCCACCGGGACCGCCCTTCGCCGCGACGATCGGCAGGTTGTCCGGATAGACATAGGGATCGTTGCCCAACAAGAGCGCGACATCAAGCTGCAGCGTCCGGTGATCGGCACCGCCCCACGCGGCATAGCCGCCGTTGTCGAGATACCACTTGGTGCCCTGCAGCAGGCAGGTGTACTCCGGCTGGTACTTGCGTAGCAGGTTGGTGGTCGGTTCGAGGACGTTGACCGATGCGACGAGATTGTCCCTGCTGTACCCGAGCAGGTTCGACCCGCTGTTTGCCAAGCCAATTACGTTGAGCAGCAACGTATCCAGCTTCGCCGAATGATTCACGACGGTCGCACCGGTGGTGCTGGCGGCGTTGAGGATCTTGAGGATGTCCTGGGCGGCCGCGCTATAGGTGTCGTTGAAGCGCTTCAGCGATCGCCAATCCTGGTGGATGGTTTCGCTGCGCGCGTTGAGTGCGGTCAGCACCTGGTTGAGGTCGGTGGTGGCCTCGCCCATCCGTTGACCCTGTCCGCGCACGGCGTCGGCCACCGCGGTCAGCACCGCGTTCAGTTTGAGCGGATCGACCATGTTGAGAATGTCCACGACATTTTCGAAGACCGTGTTGATCTCGGTGCTGACGTTCTTCGAATGCAACGCCGCCCCGGCGGACAGCCGAGCGCGACTGGGGTTCGGCGGTATCACCAGGTCGACGAACTTCGCTCCGAAGGCAGTGGTGGCACTGATCCGCGCTTCCACGTTGGCCGGGATATACCGAATCTGATCGGGGTCGATGTCGAGCTCGAGGCTGGCCCCACTGGTGTCGTCGGCGATCCGGCTCACCCGGCCAACCTGCACACCGCGCATCATGACCTTGGCGCCGGTGTCCATCACCAGTCCGGAACGATCGGAGGTCAGCGTCACTGGCACGTACGACCGGAAGGTGCCGCTGAAGGACGCCGACGTCACGAGGACGACCACACCGATCAGCACGAACAGCAGCAGCGCCCACCACCCGTCGTGCAGACGGTGTGTACCAGGACCGCGACTCATTGCCACTAGCTCGCCAGGTGAAAGTTTGGGGATTGACCATAGATGGCGAGCGTCATGATGACGATCGCGATCGACGCGACGACCATCGAGGCACGCACGGCCCGGCCAACGGCCTCGCCGACTCCGGCCGGTCCGCCCCGCGCGGTGTACCCGTAATAGGTGCACAAGAGCATGATCATGAGCGCAACCACGATGACTTCAAACGAAGACCACAACACGTCGCTCGGACGGAGGAACGTGTTGAAGTAGTGGTCGTAGACTCCCGTCCCCTGCCCGTAGACGGCCGTGGTGCCGACGCGGGCGGCCAGATAGGCCGTCATGAGCCCGACGCAGAACAGCGGGACGGCAACGACCACTCCCGCGAGCACGCGGGTGCTCGCCAGGTAGCTGACGCTGCGGATGCCGATCACCTCCAGCGCGTCGATCTCCTCGTTGATGCGCATCGCGCCGAGCTGAGCGGTGGCCCCGGCGCCGACGGTGGCCGCCAGCGCGACCATGACAGTTCCCGGCTGAATTTCCCTGGTGTTGAAAAAGGCTGACGCAAAACCGGTTAACGCCTCCACGCCAACCGAAGCGAACTGGTTGTAGCCCTGCACCGCCACGATCGCGCCGGTGGTCATCGCCAAGAACCCGACGATGACGACCGTTCCGCCGATCACCGCAAGGGTCCCGACCCCCAACCCCATTTGGGCGATGACCCGCATCAGCTCGCTGCGATAGTGCATGACCGCGTCGGGGATCCCGGCCAGGGTGGTGATGTAGAACCGCATCTGCGATCCGATCTGATTCCATTCGCCCACAATGGGATTCGTCACCGCCATGGCCTCACCTCAAGACACCATGAGCGGCATACCGACCGCGGTGACGATGATGTTGATGACGAACAAGACGATGAAGGCAAAGACGACGGTTTCATTCACCGCTCTGCCGACGCCGGCCGGGCCACCCCCCACCGACATGCCCTTGTAGCACGCGATGAGTCCTGCCATCAGCCCGAACAACGTCGCCTTGATCATCGAGATGATGACGTCGATGGTGTGGGTAAGCGTGGTGAGACCTGTCACCCACGCACCCGCCGAGACGTGCATGAGAAATACCGAGCAAAAGAATGCGCCGATAAGACCCGTCGCGGTCACCACCGAACTCAACGCCAGCGAGACCGTGGTGGCCGCGAGCACCCTTGGCACCGCCAGCGCTTGAAGCGGGTTGATGCCCATCACCCGAAGCGCATCGAGTTCCTCGCGGATGGTGCGCGCACCGAGATCGGCGCACATGGCGGTGGCGCCCGCGCCCGCGACCACCAAAACCGTGACTATCGGGGCGCTCTGGTCCACGGTGAAGATTGCGCAACCGGTGCCGGAAAAATCCGCGGCGCCGATGTCGGTCAGCAACACGTTGAAGAGGAATCCGGAAATCACCGCCCACGGGATCGTCATCAACACCCCTGGCAGTGTCGACACCCGCGCCACGAACCAGCACTGAAAGAGGTATTCACGCCACGCGAAAGGTGGCCTGAACATCGCCACGAACGTGTCCAGCGTCATCGCGAAGAAGTCGCCCATCGCGCGCACCGGCCGCAAGGCCGGATTGGCCGCTCCGTCGATCGCGATCAGCATGGCGCCGCTTTCCAGCGACGGTCGACGCCGTGTCGTCGGGTGGACTTGCTCACGCTGGCCCCCCGGGCGGGTTGAAGTGGACGACTGACATCCGTGAGGGTACGCGGCGCAAGCCCATCATGTCCATAGACGATACGCAGATGACCAAAGAGAAAGTCGGTAAAATCCGTAGAAATAAGCCATATATATGTGGTGATGTCTTTTGTTGATATCGTGCGATCGACTGGTCGGCGCCCTGTCGGGTTGGCCCGGCGGAGTCGCATCGGATCACTCCGATACCAAGCGCAACGCCCCCGATGGACACAGCTTGACCGCGTTGCGCACCCTGCGCTCCAGGTCGGTGTCGGGGTCGGTCGGCACCTCATCGGAAGCCAGCAGCACGATGCCGTCGTCGTCCTGGTCGAAGAACGCATCTGCGGTCATCACACACATTCCGGCGGCCATGCAGATCGTTCGGTGCGCTGCGACTTTCATGAGAAGGCCTGCAGGGTGAGAGCCGAATTCATGAAGTCGCGGAAGTGTAACCAGCGGCCCTCGCGCAGCGTGATGATATGCGCGAACTCCGATTCCCATTCGTGGCCGGTGGCGAGTCGGCGGAACCGCTGCCGGCCCCAGGTGGCGAGGTCGTCACCTTGGGCGATGAACTTCCACGGTTCCATCTCGAGGATCTCGATCGTCTGGCCGACCCTGCCGAAGAACGTCATCGCTTCCTCGATGCCCCGGTAATCCCCTGCGTAAGGGATGGTTTCGGTCCCGTAATAGGTGATTCGCACCTCTGGATCGAGGTGGGCGACGGCGGTGTCAAGGTCGCCGGCCGGGACGGCGGCGTAGATGGTCTTGGTCGCCTCGATGTTGCGCGACACGTTGCCAAGGGCGGTCATGAGAGACGAAGCGGCAGACGGACATACGCATGTGTGAGCAGGCTGGCGGTCTGCTTGGTGCCGGGGTCGTCGGTCAGTGCGATCGTTTGGTAGCGATCGAGCACGGCGTTGAGCACCGCCATGACCTCCAAGCGGGCCAGCGACGCACCGAGGCAGAAGTGCAGGCCGTGACCCAGCGACAGCTGCTGGCGAATGTTGGGGCGGTCGATATCGATTCGCCCGGGGTCGGGGAACACCGCAGGGTCGCGATTGGCCGAGCCGAAGAACAGCGCCACCCACTCGCCTTTACGGATGAGCTTGCCGTCGATCTCGACGTCACGGGTGGCGATGCGAAACAGGCGCTGCGGAGGCCCGTCGAGCCGAAGCGTCTCTTCGACGAAGATGTTCAGCAGCGTCCGGTCGGCGCGAATGCGCGCCTGGACCTTGGGCTCTCGCGCCAGTGCGTGCAGCAGGTTGCCGATCAGGAAGGTCGTAGTCTCGCTACCCGCGACCACCAGCGTGACGCAGAACCGAACGATCTCTTCGGGAGTGAGCCGTTGTCCGTCAACCTCGGCGCGCAATAACGCCGAAATGAGGTCCTCGGCATCCTCGACGTCCTCACCCGCCGGGCGCTCGGCCAGCCGGGCGGTGTGCTCGGCGAGCCGAGTAGCGAACGTCGCGACCATTTCTTCGTTGCTTGCGATTCGTTCTTCGGGGGTCAGCGACGACGACAACATGAACGCGTTGGCCCACCGCCGGAAACGCACATGGTCGCCGTCGGGCAATCCCAGCAGCCGAACCATGGCCCGGGTCGGGATCTCGGCTGCGAACTCCATCACGTCGACTTCTCCGGTGCCGAGGTCGTCGAGCAGATGCGGGATCAGTTCGTTCAGCCAGCCCTCCAGCCGCTTAACGCGGCGCGGGGAAAACGCTTGGCTGACCAGCTTTCGTTCCACCTCGTGCTTGGGCGGATCGGTGTTGACCAGCATCAGGCTCGGCGCCGACGAGGCCTCTTGCAGCGGATCACGTGACGAGAATGTGGTGCTGTCCTTGGCGGCCTCGAACACCTGGTCATAGCGGAAGAGCGCCCATGCGGCGACCGGCTCGTCGGCGCCGGGCACGGTACCGGGCGGCCAATCCCGGTACCCCGCAACGGGTGAGAGGCTCCTGAGCTCGTCATACAACGGATACGGATTGGCGATGCCCTGCGGTGTGGTCAGAAGTTCGACGGCCGCCACGGTTCCTGCCTCGCTTGTCTTGAGGGTCTCTGCTGACATGCTGATCAGCCTCTGCCGCCAACGCCGGCAAATCGATCCCCCGTTGGGGAGCACTCTTACCCCCGTAGGAGAGGAATTTCGGTTTTCGGCCCCCGCGGCCCGGTTCCGGGAGGAAAGTGAGCATCATGATTCCCGTCAGCGAAGTGCCCGATCCGGTTTCACTTGGCACCCTGGCCGACGGTGACCACCCCGGTTGGGCGTCTCGTCCGGTCAGGGAAAGCGATGCTGCACGCCGCTACCGAGACGCGTTTCAGGACTGCGGAATCGATCCCACCGATGATCCGTTGGCGGTCGTGGCCGAGTCCATCGACACCAAGGCGAATGTGGTACGCACTGCGCTGGAGGCGCGCGGTGATGAGGACGCCGCAAACGCGCTCGACGCGATGCTGGATTTGTGCTCTCTGGAACGGGAGCTGATCGAAGACGGCGCAAAGCGGCGCACCTTCGCACTGTTGGCTGTGCAGGAAGCCTTGAGCAAGCTACGGGTCGTGGACGATGTCGCGACGATCGTTGACCGGGCGCCGCGCGAGCTGGTCGAGTCGTGTGGATTCGATCGCGCCGTGCTCTTTCGTGTCCACGAGGGCCGGATGGTCATGGAGTCAGCCTATTTCGGTGCCGACACGCAGGGCGCGGAGAAGATGGTTGCCTTCGCCCAATCGGTAGCGCCGCTGCTCGATCACATGTTGATCGAAACGCAGATGATCCGCCGACACGCGCCCGCGATTGTGCGCGACGCTCTCAACGACCCGCGGGTCAACCGGCCAATTGTCGATTTCTCATTGACGCACTCCTACGTGGCGGCGCCGGTGATGCCGACCGGCAAGGTCATTGGATTCCTGCATGCCGACCGGCTCTACTCGGGCCGCATCGTCGACGAGATCGACCGAGACACCGTCTGGGCGTTCGCCGAGGGATTCGGATACGCCTACGAGCGCACGGTTCTGTTGGAGCGCATGCGTCGTCAACACGCCGAAGTCCGTCGCGCGCTGGCGTCCGCAGACGAGGCGGTTCGCGCGCTGCAGGACGCCGATCTGGATCTGCGCAAGATCGAGCCGGTCGAACGCGGTCCCGCCGCAAGGTCATTGGCCGAGGTGCAGACACGGGTGATTACGATGCTGACCCGCCGCGAGGTCGAGGTCCTTCGGCTGATGGCGGCTGGCCGTACCAACCAACAGATCGCCGATGAGTTGGTGATCTCGGCGGGGACGGTGAAGTCTCACGTCAAGAGGGTGCTTCGGAAGCTGCATGCGACCAATCGCGCCGAAGCGGCCTCCGCCTACGTGCGGCTCGCCAGTGTGCCCGAACCCGGTTGACGCTCAGGACCGGGGAATGCCGATGGCGTCGCTGTTTCCGAGCAGGACGTCGTAGGGTTTGGTCTCGCGTCCGCCGGCGAGGTCCAGATGTATCGTCTTGACCTCGGTGTAAGCATCGAGCGCGTCGGGGCCGAGTTCGCGCCCGATTCCGCTTTGTTTGTAACCGCCGAAGGGCAGCCGGCAATTGATTTGGTGCGCATCGTTGATCCACACGCTGCCGGCCTGAATTCGTTCGGCCAGCGCCAGTCCCCTGGCGTTGTCGGACGTCCAGATGCTCGCCGCCAGACCGTAGTCACTGTCGTTGGCGATCGCGATGGCTGCTTCGTCGCCGTCGTAGGGGATGACGACGAGAACAGGGCCGAAGACCTCTTCGCGCGCGACCGTCATGTCGTTGGTCACGCCGCGGAGAATCGTTGGCGCCACCCAGAATCCCTTGTCAAACATGCCGCCCGTGATTGCCTGGCCACCGAGGACGACGGTGGCGCCGGCGTTGCGCGCTTCTTCGATGTAGCCGAGGATGCGGGTGCGCTGCGCGGCGTCGATCACGGGACCCAGGTCGGTGTCCCAGTCGCGGGTTGGGCCAGCGACGATGGTCTTCGCACGCTCGACGAGGCGGTCGACGAACTCGTCGTGTAGCGCTGCGGGAACCAGTGCGCGAGTGCCGGATTCGCAAATCTGACCCGAGTAGGCGAAGCATCCGTAGAGCACTCCGTCGGTTGCCAAGTCGAGGTCGGCGTCGTCGAGGACGATCGAAGGGCCCTTGCCGCCGAGCTCTAGCGTCACCTGCTTGACCGTGCCCGATGCCAGCCGCATGATTTCCCGCCCAACCGCGGTGGAGCCGGTGAACGCAATCTTGCCGACGTCGGGATGCGAAGCCAGCCGGGCTCCGGCATCAGCCCCGTCGCCCGGTACGACGTTGAGGACGCCGGGCGGTAAGCCGCTGTCTTCGGCAATGCGGGCGAATTCGAGTATCGACAGTGGGGTGTGTTCGTCGGGTTTGACGACGACGCTGTTGCCCGCGGCCAGCGCCGGGCCAATCTTCCAAATGGTCAGCAACAGGGGGAAATTCCACGGCGTGATCGCGCCGACGACACCGATCGGCTCGCGGTGTACGACGCTTTGACTGAGCACCGGGAAGGTCTCGACCGAGGCCGGCCGATGCCACGCATAACTTTCGGCAAGGTCGGCGAAATAGCTGAAATGAGCCAGGGCATAGCCGATATGGAACCCGGTGGCCAACCGGATGGTGGCGCCGTTGCACGCCATTTCCAATTCGATCAGCGCATCGCTGGCGTGATGAGCCGCGGCCGCGATCCGGCGCATCACTGCAGCGCGATCCCGCGGTGTTGCCCGTGACCACCCGCCTCGCTCGAAGGCGGCCTTGGCGGCCGCAACCGCCGCATCGACGTGGGCGGCATCTCCTTGAGCGACGGTGGCGACCACTGTCTCGTCGCTCGGGTCGATGATGGTCATCCGCCGCTTGGAATCGATGCGCTCGCCGCCGATCAGCATCCGATGATGCGGGACAGCCAGCGCGGTCATCGGGGCCCCCCTTCGCGGGCGACCCCTCGGTCCTTTTCGGCGATCTGGGCCCGGTACATCGGGAACAAGGGCTTGGTCAGCGGAATGAGTCGCAAGATCTTGCCGATTGGACCCTTGGCTTTGACCTGACCCTTGGCTAGGCCGATGGTGAGGTTGTAGTCGCCGCGCCAGAATTGGTCGGCAACGTCGGCAGGCATTGTCATGGTGACGTCCGGTTTGAGATCAGTTGGGCCGCAGGCGACTTGAAAGTCTTCGCGCAATGCCACGGTGAGTTCAAAGTCGGGATCGGTGTAGATCACTCGCATGACGATGTTGGCGGCCCGGAATTTGGGTCCCGACCGGGGGTGGTTTCCGGCCTCGCGGAAGACGCCGCCGATGTACTTGTCGATCTCGCTGCCGTCTTTGAAGAAGCTCATGATGGGCAATGCAATCACCGCGGCGACCCCGTGGTCAGACCCCGAAAGGGAAGTCTTGATGCCCCGAAGGAGAGATTCGTCGTTCCGGAACAGTCGCGAGGATGCCAATATGTCAATCACTGATACCATTGTTCGATACCGGCGTAATCGATAAATAGCGACGTGATAGTGCATTGATGTACCAGTGATGTATTTTGATAGTTCGACGATGCGTGAGGAGCCAGCCGGATGACCGATACCAAGGAAGCCAGCGAGCAGCTCGTCCGCGACTTTCTCGGGTCCTGGCAAGCGCGCAGCCTCGACACGATCTGCAGCGGCTTTGCCGACGACGCGATCTACCACAACGTGCCGGTCGAGCCGATCGAGGGCATCGCAGGAATCCGCGCGATGTTTCAGGGATTTCTCGACGTATTCGCCGATGCCAGACTCGACATCGTCACCCTGGCCGCTGAGCCCGGCCGTGTGCTCGTGGAGCGCGTCGACTACTTCACCATGAACGACGGCCGCAAAGTGGTGCTGCCGGTGACCGGCGTGTTCGAGATCAAAAACGGCAAGATTGCGCGCTTCAGCGACTACTTTGACCTTGCGGACTTCGAGGGCCAGAGCGGGATGAAACTGTAGGCGATGCTTTGGCAGAATTTGTGATTCCGGCTTGCACGAAGGGGGTTCGCGTCGATGGAGACAGTCGTCCAACCCGTTAGGCGCCGGCCAAAGGACCGAAAGCAGCAGATTCTGGAGCAGGCTGTCGGACTGTTCATCGACCGCGGCTTCCACTCGGTCAAGTTGGAGGACATCGCCGAGGCGGCCGGGGTCACCGCGCGCGCGTTGTATCGCCACTACGACAACAAACAGGCGTTGCTCGCCGAGGCGATTCGAACGGGCCAGGATCAGTACCAGAGCGCCCGTCGTCTCACCGATGGCCAGGCGGAGCCGACACCTCGCCCGCTGAACGCCGAGCTACCGGACCTGATCGCGGCGGCCGTCGCATCTCGGGCCCTCACGGTGTTGTGGCAGCGCGAGGCCCGTTACCTCAACGACGACGACCGTGCAGAGGTCCGGCGCCGCATCAACGCGATCGTCGCCGGCATGCGCGACAACGTCAACCTGGAGGTGTCTGGTCTGAGCCCGCAGCACTCGGAGTTGCGAGCGTGGGCGGTGTCCAGCACGCTCACCAGCCTTGGACGGCACAATCTGACGCTTCCGGCCGACGAGCTGAAGGACCGTCTGTACCAAGCCTGTATGGCCGCGGCGAGGACGCCTCCCGCCAGCGAGTTGAAGCCCCTTCCGGCAGCCGCTGCTTCGCGCGCCGAGGAAGGCGTGCTGTTCTCTCGCTACGAAACCCTACTGGCCGCGGGCGCGAGACTGTTTCGGGCGCAGGGCTATCCGGCCGTCAGCACCAGCGAAATTGGGAAGGGCGCCGGGATCGCCGGTCCGGGGTTGTACCGTTCGTTCCCCTCCAAACAAGCCATCCTCGATGCGCTGATCCGCCGTCTCGATGAGTGGCGGAGCCTCGAGTGTATCCGCGCATTGCGTGCCAATCATCCTGCGGCGCAGCGTCTTCGCGGACTTGTCGAAGGTCACGTCAGGATCAGCCTGGAGGCCCCCGACCTCGTTGCCGTGTGCGTGACCGAACTGTCGTACGCCTCAAGCGAGGTGCGCGAGGGTTACGTGAGAAATCAATCCGACCGTGAGACCCTGTGGATTGGGCTCATCGAGAAGCTGGTGCCGTCCAGCAGTGCCGCCCAGGCGCGCCTGCTCGTCGCCGCGGCGATCAGCTTCATCGAAGACGTCGCTCGGACATGGCATCTGACGCGCTACGCCGGAGTCGAGGACGAGATCACCGACATCGCGATGTCCATCCTGACGAGCTGATCCGGTCGGTCGTCACCACAGCGCGGCGATAGTTCCGCCGTCGGCGATCTGAGTGGTTCCGGTGATCATCGACGAATCGTCGGACAGCAGGAACGCGACGATGCTGGCCATTTCCTCCGGTGCTGCCATGCGGCCCTGCAAGCGAGCGATCATCGCCTGCGCGCCGCCGTCACCGAGCGCTTCGTCGAACATCTCGATTGCGGTCTGCTGCATCGGGGTGTCGACAAAAGCGGGTAATAGGGCGTTGGACCGAATTCCGGACGAGCGCAGCTCCGCGGCGGTGATGCGGCTCAGGTGGCTGATCCCGGCCTTGGACATGCCATATGCCCCGGTGCCGCTGACGCCGATATGGCCCGCCAACGATGACATGTTGACGATGGCGCCTCCCCCCCGCTCGATCATCTTCGGCGCGGCATGTTTGGTGCACAGCCATGCGCCGCGCATATTGATCGCGATGGTTCGGTCGAACTCCTCGACGGTGGTGTCGATGACCGAAGCCAGGTGCACGACACCGGCATTCGCGACCAGCTTGTCTACGCCCCCGAACGCGGCGACGCAGGCCTCGACCATGCCAATGACCTGTTGCTCGTCGCTGACATCAACCCGGTGGCCGACTGCGCCCGAACCGATTTTCACGGCGGCCGCATCGGCCGCGGCACCGTCGATGTCGGCGCAGAGCACACTGCAACCCTCGGCGACGAGGCGCTCGGCCACCGCGAAGCCGATGCCGGCGCCCGCTCCGGTCACGATCGCGGCTTTGCCCGCCAGGTCCGGATGCGTCATGTTGTCACCCCGCCACCGCCCAGGTTTGGGCTCCGATGCCGTGCTCGCGAATCGCTCCGAATAGGACAAGGCCAAATCCTGGCATGTCCTCGGAAAGTTTGAGGGCATAAACCCCGAGATCACGCAGGATCCATGTCACGGTCTGCGACACAAGATCGGCGGTTGCGCTGCGTGCGTAGAGGCCGCAGGCGCGCGGTGGTCCCGGCGGACGCAGGTACACGACCACGCCGCTCCCCTGGGCCGACATCCTCGAAAGTGCGGTGTTGAGTTCCGCGCCGCAGCGGCACGCTTTCGAGCCGAACACGTCGCCCGTCAGGCACTCGACGTGGACATGCAACGGAACGGCTATACCGGCATCCGCCGGGCCGATGATCACCGCCAGATGTTCGCCGCCGTCGTGCACGTCACGAAAGCCGATGACGCGGGAGTCGCCGGCCCAGGTGGGCAGGATCGACTCCGCCAGCCGGAGCACCTGCGGTTCGGTGCGCTGTCGGTATGCCACCAGCTCGGCGATCGAGACGACGGCCAACCCGTGTTCGACTGCGAATTCGACCAACTCGGCGCCAAGGGCCATCTTGGTGGGGTTTCGGTGGGAGACGATTTCGCAGAGCGCGGCGGCTCGCCGCCGTCCGGCGAGAGCAGCCAGATCGACGGCCGCCTCGGCGGCTGCGCGCCGCCCGAGTACCCCGTCCGCGTCGGCCTGCACCGGGAGCACGTGACCCGGCCGCGAGAAATCCGATGCGTTCGACCTGGCCGACCCGAGCGCTGCGATCGTCCGGGCGCGGTCTCGCGCCGAAATCCCAGTGCCCGCACCGCGATAATCCACCGATACGCAGTGCGACGTGTCCTCGCGGCACATGGGCGGAAGGTTCAACCGGGTGCACTCGGCACCCGGCAACGCGACGCGGACGTAGCCCGAGGTGTGCCGGATCGCAAAGGTGAGCAGGGGCGGTGTGGCCGCCTCGGCCGCGAAGACGAGATGGCCGTCGCTCTCGGTATCGCCGGTGAGGACTACGGCCTGACCGGTAGCCATCGCGGTAATCGCGCGCTGCACACGCACATCCGTGGTTTTCACGCGTGCTCAGCGGGGCCGGGTCACCGAGGCCAGCCCGCCTAGGAAATCGAGCAGCAGCCGGTTGGTCTCGTCGGGCGCTTCTCGCTGGATCCAGTGTCCGACGTCGGCGATCATGTGGGTACCTCGGTAGTCGGACATGACCTCGTGCGTGCGTTCGACGGCCTCGGCGCCCCACGTGGTGCCGACGTCGTACTCGCCGCCGATGAACATCGCCGGCGGGACGAGTGGTTTGCCTTCCTGGTCGGCCAGGTCATGCCAATCGTTGTCGATGTTGTGGTAGAAGCTCAGGGGGCCGCCGAAGCCGGAACGCTCGAATTCGCCGGTGTAGAAGTCCGCGTCGGCGTCGGTGAACCAGGCCGGCATCGTTTCGGGATAGAGGAAGGCGTCCTTGAGCCGTGCTCCTTCGGCCATGCAGAGCGGGCCCGCGCGGATCACGTCGACCGGGTCCATGGCTGCCAAATCGACGCCCGCGTCGACGGCCGCCTTCGTTGCCGCGATCATCCCCTCCCCGGAGACCGTGTATGTCAAGCCGACCAGCCACCCGCGCACGTCTTCTTCGATCTCGGCGATGATGCCGTCCTGGGCGGAGAAGTAGTCCTGATACCAGACCCGGCCCTCTCCGGCGAGTTCCAGGTGGTAGTCGCTGGGCCGGTGCTCACCGAAAGGACTGCCCGGCAAGCCGATTACGCCGCGGCCGGCGAACGGAACGCTGATCCCCACCACCCCGGCGCAGCGGTCCGGATGCAGCCAGGCGAACGTCCAGGCGACCGGCGCGCCCCAGTCATGACCGATGATGAACGCCTTGTCCACACCGTAGGCGTCGAGCACTCCGAGCACGTCGCCGACCAATTCTTTGATGCGGTAGGCCGTTTGGACGCGGTACTTGGATGAGCGCCCATACCCGCGTTGGTCGATGGCCACCACGTGGTATCCCGCAGCGGCCAGCGCGGGAATCTGATGACGCCAGGAGTACCAGGATTCCGGAAACCCATGCAGCAAGACGACCAATGGTCCTTCGCCGTCCTCGACGGCATGGATCCGCGTACCCCGGCAGTCGAGGAACCGATGAACTTGCGACATGTTCGCCTTCCCTGTCAAGCGCCCACCAGCTGATCGACGGGCTCTTCTGGTACCGAACGGTTTTCGTAGTTGCGAGCGATCAATGTCTTCTCACCCGACAATCTGGTGCGGGCCCACTTGCCGAGGACGCGGGCAGCGATCCCGGGTTTCATCAGCGCCAGCGGTGGTTTGACCAGGTGGACGACGGCCAGGAATTCGCGGTAGGCGTCGAGATCGTCGTGCACCAGCTCCAGCAGGCGGTCCATGTACCAGGTCAGCACGCCGAAATAGAACGGCCGCTTCTTTTCCACATCCTTCATCCAGTCGAAACGCAGGTTCTGCTCGCGGATCACGAACCAGGCCGTGTCGGCCATCTTGGCGACAGACCGGTAGTACCGGCGCGGCAGGTCGCGGTGTCCCGCACCGTATTTACCCAGCAGCACCTGCATCTCACGAACTTCCTTGAGCGCCAGGCTCATACCCAACCCCGAAACCGGATCGGCGCTGGTGTACGCATCGCCCACGGCCAGCAGCGCGCGGGGCAGATTCCGCTTCTTTTCGTAGCGCAGGCGCAGCATGTTCGGATACCGGAAGTTGTAGATCGGCGAGGCCGATTCCAGACCGTCGATGTTCTCTCCGACGACCGACGACGGCATGAGATCGGCAAAGTCACGGAATTCCTGCGCGGTGCGCGGCGGCGAATAGCAGTTGTACGCCACCAGTGAGGTCGACAGGATGGTGCGCGAGCTGTCGGTGTAGTACTGGGCGGCGTAGGTGTCCTCGAAGGGCCGGTAGGCATAGCAGATCACCATCACCTTGTCCTGCCACCGCCGCTCCGGCGGAACCCGGTGCTGCATTGTGGAATAGAAGCAGTTGATGATGTCCTGCTCGACTTCGGGAGCCCCAATGCCGATGCGCTCCAAAAACTGCGGCACGTGGGTGTTCTTGCCAGACGCGTCGACGACGAACTCGGCGGGAATCACCTCCGGCTCGCCGTCCCCAGCGACGGCGACGCCAATGACGGTGTTGGTGTCGCGGTCGTACACCAAGTCGGTGACCTCCGACTCGTACCGGAAGTCGATCCGCGGCTCGTCGTCCAGTCGGCGGCGCACGCACCATTCCAGCAGCGGGCGTCCGGCACAGACGATCTCGATGTCACTTGTTCCCGGCTTCTTCCAGCTGCCACCCAAGCGAATTCGGTACTGGGCGGCCATGTCCACCTTGAACGCGCCTTCGGCCACCATGTCGTCGACAATGCCGGGGAAGAACCGCTCCAGCTCGATCTGTCCCGCCGTGAGCAGGTGATGGAGGTGCCAGCCCTGGGCGGCGCCCGGCCTGCCCTCGCGGCGACGGTGTGTGTCGTCCTTTTCCAGAACGATGACTTGTTCGAAGGTCTCGGTGCACACCTTGGCCGCGGCGATGCCGGCGATGCTGCCCCCGATGACCACCGCTGTGCCGCGGCCCTGACGGCGCACCTCAGCGATGTCGAGACGCGCGTGGTCGAGACGGGCCGGATTGCGCCGGAGCGCCGCTCCGCTGGGTACAAACTTTTCGTAGTAGAGGCCGATACCGTGAAAGCCGTTGGTTTCCAACCAGGTTCGGGTGGCCTCCACCATCGAGGCCGGTCCGCACAGATAGACGTCGGCGTCACCGCCCGCCAGCATTCGCTGCTCCAACAGGTCGGTGACGAGCCCGGTCCGTCCACCCCATGTCGCGTCCGGGCGGGCGACTATGACCTGTACCTCCAGCCCGGGGATGCGCCTGCTCAGCTCGTCGAGCTCGGCGAGCTTGCACAGGTCTTCGGCCGAGGTCACCCCGTAGAGCAGATAAACCGGCTGCGCGATATCACGTTTCAGGCTCTGGGCCATCGCCAGGATCGCCGACAATCCGGTACCGCCCGCGACGAGGATCACCGGGCGCACGATCGGGCGCAGATAGAAGTTGCCCTTGCTGCACCGCACGGCGATACGGTCACCGGGTTTCGCACGGTCACGCAGGTAGTCGGACATGACGCCGCTCGGCAGCAGCCGAATGATGAACTCCAATTCGCCGTGGCCGTCGGCGGGATGGGCGTAGGAGTAGTTGCGCCACGCGCTGGTGCCTGGGACCTGCAACTGAGCGAACTGGCCGGCCTTGTAATCCAGGGAGGCCGCGATACCCGAGACATCCAGCCGCAGGATCGCGGTGCTTGGTGATATTAAGTCGACGCGAGTCACCACGGCGTCGCCGGTGACCAGCAGCGCGGCGTTGTCGTCGACCGGATATTGCAATTCGATCCGGCAGTCAGACGCGGCGAATGTCTGGCAGGTCAGGATCTTTCGCGCCTCGCGCTCCACATCGGACAGCCCCTCAGTGCGTCCCATCTCGTACTGGCCAACGGTGCACGTGGCCACGCATGTGCCACAGATCCCGCTTTGGCACTCGTTGACGATGGCGATACCGTGCTCCTCGGCGGCCTCCAGGATCGACTGGTCAGGCCGCACCGGCATCGCCTTGTGCGTGCCGTCGGAATATCCAACGGTGACCTGGTGGACTGCCATCTCGGTGCCCCTTCGCACAAGTCGTCAGACGATCGCGGCAACGGGTTTCTTGGCGATGCGGGCGTTGAGCCTGGGCATGACCTCCTCGGCCAACAGCCGCATCGAATCCTTCCAGGGGCCCGGGTTATCGATGTAGTCGAAGCCCAGAATCAGCAGGTGGCCGAATCCGCCGACCTGGTCGTAAGTCGCCTCGAGCTTGTCCACGACCGTATCCACCGACCCGATCACGAAGGTGTTCTCGGCCAGGTATTCCGGGGTCACGTCGTCGTCGGGCACCGATGGGTTGTGCTTGTAGAACTTGGTCATGCCGAACATCCGGAACGTCGGCAGCACATACTCGCGCATCGCGCGCCCCATCGTGCCGTCGACGGCATAGCGGAACGCCTGTTCATCGGTTTCTGCCACCAACACCTCACGCACCAGCCGCCAATCGCGGCGATCCGGCGTGCGGCCACTGCGCTCGGCGCCCTCCAGCACCGCGTCCCAGTGCGTGGCGACGTACTCGGTGTTGAGGTCCAGGCTCATCGGCAGGTAACCCCGCTCGCCCGCCAGCTTGAGTGTCTCGGACCCGGCGCTGAACCCCGTGACTCCGATCGGCGGGTGAGGCTTCTGAAACGGCTTGATGTGACGCTTCATCAGGCCCTCAAACATCGGCGCAATTCCGTTGGCGTTCCAGTACTTCCCGCGATGCTCCCACGGCTCGTCCTCGGTCCAGATGCGCAACATGATTTCTAGCGCCTCACGGGTCATCTCGCGATGCTCGCCGTTCTTTCCGTCCACGTCGTAGAGCGCCCAGTCGCCCGGGATGCCGCTGGCGCCGACACCGAGCATGAAGCGGCCCTGGGCCAAGTGGTCGAAATACGCTACGCGGTGGGCAAGTTCGACCGGATGGTGATACGGCAGCAGGTGCGCGCCGGGCGCCAGCTTGATGTTCTTGGTGCGTAGCAGCGCTTGCGCCAACAGCAGATCGGGCGCGCAGATCGGCTCCCACGGCACCGTGAAGTGTTCGCCGACCCAGGCTTCCACATAGCCAAGCCGGTCAGCCAGCTCGATGATGTCGAGGTCCCACTGGGTGGCGTCGTAGAGGCTGCGCTCCGGTGGATGGGCCGGCATGAGGAAAATTCCGATCTCCATGTTCAACCCTTCTTGGCTGTCGGGCGCGGCTGCGACGGCGTCCCTTGTAGGTCCTTGTAGGTCCCTGTAGGTATACCACAGTACTAGCAAAATACTTTACTGCATGCAAGATCCAATTCACATGCGCCTTTAGACGGATCATCGTGAAATCATGGCGTAGCGGCTATGGACATGTTGCGGGATCACCGCGTAACCTCGCTCACGTCACCCGTTCCAGCGCGCAGTGAGGAGCCGCCATGAGCGTCACCGGGGTCAATCCGGTCGATCGCCGGTCGGATGGGGAGGGTCCGGGGTGGCATTTCGACTACATCCGGTACGAAACGATCGACGACGGCCGCATCGCCGTCATCACCCTTGACCGCCCGAAACAGCGCAACGCACAGACCCGCGGGATGCTGGTTGAGTTGGGCGCGGCGTTCGAACTCGCCGAGGCCGATGACACGGTCCGGGTGGTGATCCTGCGGGGCGCCGGCCCATCCTTCTCCGCGGGGCACGACCTCGGTTCCGCCGACGATGTCCGAGAGCGTTCACCCGGCCCGGACCGGCACCCTACCTATCTGTGCAACGGCGGAACATTCGGCGGGGTGGAGTCACGCAATCGGCAGGAATGGCACTACTACTTCGAAAATACGAGGAGATGGCGCAACCTGCGCAAAATCACCGTCGCCCAAGTGCATGGCATGGTGCTGTCGGCCGGCTTGATGCTGGCCTGGTGCTGCGACCTGATCGTCGCCAGCGACGACACCGTGTTCGCCGACGTTGTCGGCACCCGGCTGGGCATGTGCGGGGTGGAGTACTTCGGTCATCCGTGGGAATTCGGGCCGCGAAAGTCAAAGGAGCTTCTCCTCACGGGCGACTCCATCGGAGCGGATGAAGCCCATTCCCTCGGGATGGTGAGCAAGGTATTTCCCAGCGCTGAATTATCGCAGTGCACAATAGAATTCGCTAGGCGCATCGCCAAAATGCCGACGATGCCGGCGCTTCTCATCAAGGAGTCGGTGAACCAAACCGTCGACGCCATGGGGTTTTCCACGGCACTCGACGGTTGCTTCAAGATCCATCAACTCAATCACGCGCACTGGGCCGAGATCACCGGCGGAGAGCTGTCCTACGGGACCGTTGAGTACGGGTTGGACGACTGGCGTGCCGCACCGGAGATCCCGCGCGCGATCAAGCGGCGACCCTGACAAGGTGCGCGCAAAGTGGACGTGACGTACCCGCGCGAAGCGGAAGCCTTCCGCGACCGGATCCGCGCGTTCTTGACCGAGCACCTGCCCGCCGACTGGTCGGGCCTCGGGGCACTCCCGCCCGACGAGCGCGATGCATTCGCGCGGCGATGGCGGCGGTCACTGGCTGCCAGCGGGCTGGTGGCCGTGTCCTGGCCGGCCGAGTACGGCGGTGGTGGTCTGTCCCCGGTGGAACAGGTGGTGCTCGCCGAGGAGTTTGCCCGCGCCGGTGCGCCCGAGCGAGCCGAGAACGACCTGCTGGGAATCGATCTGCTGGGCAACACACTGATCGCTCTGGGATCCGAGGCGCAAAAGGAGCATTTTCTGCCCCGCATACTCAGCGGCGTAGATCGTTGGTGCCAAGGATTCTCCGAGCCCGAGGCCGGTTCGGATCTGGCGGCCGTGCGGACCAGGGCCGTGTCCGACGGCGGCGAGTGGGTGATCAACGGCCAGAAAATCTGGACCTCGGCCGGACATACGGCGAATTGGATCTTCGTGTTGGCGCGCACGGACCCCGACGCGCCCAAGCACAAGGGCTTGTCGTTTCTCCTGGTGCCCATGGATCAGCCGGGCATCGAGGTTCGCCCCATCGTCAACGCGGCGGGGCACTCTTCGTTCAGCGAGGTTTTCCTGACCGATGCCCGCACCGGGATCGCCAACGTCGTCGGCGGAGTCGGCAACGGGTGGACGACCGCGATGACCCTGCTCGGCTTCGAACGCGGGTCGCAGGTTGTCACGGCCGCCATCGAGTTCGGCCGCGACCTGGAGCGGCTGTTTGAACTCGCCCGCAAGCGCGGCGTGCACACCGACGCGCGCATCCGAGATGGCTTGGCGTGGTGCTACTCCCGAGTCCAGATCATGCGCTACCGGGGTTACCGTGGCCTCACCTCGCTGCTGAACGGAGAGGCGCCGGGCGCGGAGGCCGCGATCACCAAGGTCGTTTGGAGCGAATACTTCCGGCGCCACACCGAGCTTGCGGTGGAAATCCTGGGCCTCGACGCGCTCGGTGCGGTGGGTCCAGGCAACGGGGAGGCGCGGCTGGTGCCCGAGGCGGGCACGCCGAACTCCCCCGCCTGCTGGATGGACGAACTGCTCTACGCGCGAGCGGCGACGATCTACGCCGGCAGCTCGCAGATCCAGCGCAACGTGATCGGAGAGCAATTGCTTGGGCTTCCCAAGGAGCCACGTCCAGAAGCGGTGCGGTGACGTGGATTTCCGCTACAGCGCCGAGCAGGACGACTTTCGCGCCTCGCTGCGCGGCCTTCTTCGCGACCAGGCCCCACCGGCGCGGATGCGCGAGGTGGCCACCCTTGGTGAAGATGCCGGCCACGATAGGCGACTGTGGCAACGGCTGTGTTCCGAGCTGGAGTTGCCCGCGCTGCACGCCCCGCCGGAGTACGGCGGGGCGGGTGCGACGCTCGTTGAGACCGCGATCGTGTTCTGCGAACTCGGACGGGCGCTCACCCCAGTTCCCTTCGCGGCGACGACGTTTGCCATCGAAGCAATCCTGCGCACAGGCGACGAAGAGCAGTGCAAGAGGTGGCTGGGCGGCTTGCTCTCGGGCGAACAGATCGGAGCCCTCGCGGCCAGCGGCTTCGGTGACGCCGATTCGTCGGCGGCAGCAGTTCGGGCCGACCGGCGCGGCGATCGTAGCGCGTTAACCGGCGAGTGCACGGCGATCTTGCACGGTCATGTCGCGGACCTGTTCGTCGTCCCGGCGGTGTCCGGGAACACCGTGATACCGCACGTGGTAGCGGCCGACGCGCCAGGCGTGAACGTTGTCCGACTGCCCTCGTTCGACATCACTCGTCCGGTGGCCAAGCTACAGCTGACCGAGGCCCCAGCCGACGCCCTGATTGCCGGGTCAACCGAGAAGTTCGAAAGGGTGCTGGACGTGGCGCGGGTGTTGCTGGCGGCCGAGATGCTCGGCGGCGCCGAGGCGTGTCTGCAGCTCGCGGTCGAATATGCCCGGAGCCGAAGGCAATTCGGCCGGGCGATCGGTTCCTTCCAGGCGGTCAAGCATGCCTGTGCCGAGATGATGATTGAGATCGATGCGACCCGGGCAGCGGTGATGTATGCCGCGATGAGCGCCGCCGACGCGGCCGAACTGGCGATCGCCGGGCCGTTGGTGAAGGCGCAGGCCGCGGACACCTTCACCCTGTGCGCCGGCTCCGCCATACAGGTCCACGGCGGCATCGCCTTCACGTGGGAACACGACTTGCACTTGTACTTCCGCCGGGCCAAGACCACCGAAGCGCTCTTCGGCAGCAGCGCCCAGCACCGGGCACTGCTGGCTCACCGGGCGGGCCTGTAAGTCAGCGATGGGCACCGCGGCCCGCCTCGAGACGGTTCAGGGGGACAATCACGGGATGCACTCCTACGATGCGGGTCCGGTCGACACTCCCCTTTTGGACGAGACGATCGGGGCGAACTTCGAGCGCACCGCTTCGAAGCACCCGGATATCGAGGCGTTGGTCGAATTGGGCGGCGCCCGCTGGACCTACGCCCAACTGAACGATGAGATCGACCGCCTGGCACGTGCCTTGCTGGCCAGCGGCATTCAGCGCGGCGATCGAGTCGGCATCTGGTCGCCCAACTGCCCGGAGTGGACCATTCTGCAGTACGCGACCGCGAAGGTCGGCGCGATCCTCGTCGCGATCAACCCCGCCTATCGCACTTACGAGTTGTCCTACGTGCTAAGGCATTCGGGGACACGACTGTTGGTATCGGCGGCGGCCTACAAGACGTCCGACTACGTTCGGATGGTCGGCCAGGTACTCGACGAGGTTCCCGAGTTGGCTGGGCAACTGGACGAGGTGGTGTTCTTGGGAACCGCCGGGTGGGAGCGGCTGCGCGAGCGCGCCGAGGAAGCGTCCGGCGCGCAGTTGCGATCACGCATGGCCACACTGCGGCCGTCCGATCCGATCAACATCCAATACACCTCGGGCACAACGGGTTCGCCCAAAGCGGCCACGTTGTCGCATCGCAACATTTTGAACAACGGCTTCTTCGTCACCGAACTCATCGGGCTCGCCCCCGGCGAGCGGCTTTGTTTGCCGGTGCCTTTCTATCATTGCTTCGGGATGGTGATGGGCAATCTCGGCTGTACTTCCCACGGTGCCACCATGGTGATTCCGGCACCGGGTTTTGATGCCGCCGCCACGCTGGATGCGATCGAAAAGGAGCGCTGCACCGCCGTGTACGGCGTGCCCACCATGTTCGTTGCGATGCTCGGCTGTCCCGACCTAGCCGATCGCGATGTGTCGTCGCTGCGGACCGGAATCATGGCGGGCGCTCCCTGCCCGGTGGAGCTCATGAAGCGCTGCGTCGACGAACTGAATATGTCGGAGGTGGCGATCGCCTACGGCATGACCGAGACGTCCCCGGTGTCGTGCCAGACGTTGATCGAGGACGATTTGTCCCGACGCACCACGACGGTGGGACGAGTGCATCCGCACGTGGAGATCAAGGTCGTCGACGCGGACACCGGCGAGATCGTGCAGCGCGGTCAACTCGGCGAACTGTGCACCCGGGGCTATTCGGTGATGCTGGGCTACTGGGGGGACGACGAGAGGACCCGCGAGGTCATCGACGGTGACGGCTGGATGCACACCGGCGATCTGGCGGTCATGCACGACGACGGCTATTGCGCGATCATGGGGCGCATCAAGGACATGGTCATCCGGGGCGGCGAAAACGTGTACCCGCGAGAGATCGAGGATTTCCTGCACACCCACCCCGACATCGCCGACGTACAGGTCATCGGCGTGCCCGACGACAGGTACGGCGAAGAGCTGTGCGCCTGGATCAGGATGCGGGCCGCCCGCGCACCCCTGGACGCCGACGCCGTGCGGGATTTCTGCGCCGGAAAGCTAGCGCACTACAAGATCCCCCGCTACGTCCACATGGTCGACGAGTTCCCGCTGACCCCGAACGGGAAGGTCCGGAAAGCAGACATGAGAACAGAGACGATTCGGTTGCTCGGGTTGTGAGGTCGAGCGTGCGCGGTTGTACGCCTGCGACGGCTTGCATTCAAGCGGTGGCTGCAACGAATGTGGACGGGTTTGAGAGTAGTCGGTGGAGTTCTTCGGCGGGGGTGCGCCAGTTGTGGCGTTTTCTGGGTCGGGCGTTGAGTTCGGCGGCGACCTGGTCGAGCCAGCCGGGGCCGTAGAACGACAGGTCGGTGCCTTTGGGGAAATACTGGCGCAATAGTCCGTTGGTGTTCTCGTTGGTGCCGCGCTGCCATGGACTGTGCGGGTCGCAGAAGTAGATCGGCAGGCCGGTGGCTTCGGTGATCTTGGTGTGCAGCGCCATCTCGCTGCCTTGGTCCCAGGTCAGCGAGCGGCGCAGGACCTCGGGGATCTCGGGAACCTTGGCCGACATTGCCTCGGCCAGGGTGGCCGCGGTGTGGTCGCCGGGCAGGTGCAGCAGCATCACGAAACCGGTGGTGCGTTCCACCAGGGTGCCAATCGCTGAGCCCGAGGCGGTAGAGCCCAGGATGAGATCGCCCTCCCAGTGCCCTGGGATCGCGCGGTCCTCCGCCTCGGCGGGACGCTCACTGATGTTGATCATTTCTTTGAGCTTGCCGCGGCCTGTTTCCTTGCGGCCCTGCGCTTTTCGCTGAGTACGGCCGGTGCGCAGCGCGGTCTTGACCAGCCGGGCCAATTCTCCGCGGGGCTGAACGTAGATGGCTTGGTAGATCGTCTCGTGTGACACCCACATCTCCGGATCGTCGGGAAAGTCCTCCCGCAGCCGGCCCGCGATTTGCTCGGGACTATGCCGCTTTTCCAAGCGTGCCACCACCTCAGCCAACAATGCAGGCCTGGCCTGCAGGTGGCGCGGTTTGGGGCGCTTGCGGTTGGCCTCAGCGATGTCTTGACCCACCCGTGCCCGATAACCCGACCCGGTCTGCCCACGGGTGATTTCGCGGTCAATCGTGTCCCTGTGGCGCCCCAACAACCCGGCGGCCTGCCCCGGTGAGTGCGCTGTCTCCAACAGCTGTTCCAATCGGCAGCGCTCGATAAATGACAACGGCCCCTTCGGCGGTGACGGATCGGGCTCGATATCAACAGGCACGGCGGTTCTGGGCACATACCCAGCGTGTTGGACCCACCTCAGCGCGGCGGCATCTGACACGCCGGCGATCACCGCGGCCTCCGCCACCGTGGCCCCCGCACGCATCGCCTCCCAAAACCGCTCCCGAGCGGCCTGCGAATAACGCAGGCCGTAGTGCTTGGGATTGGTTTGATAACCCGCCGCCCTGGCCCAGGACCGACCCGTACCGCCGTGCACCCCGGCCACCGTCGCGGCCGCCGTTGGCGATAGCCCCGAATTCACCGCCTCCCAGAACCGCTCCCGCACCGACTCCGCCACGACACGCGAACCCTGCACCCGAAACCCCATCGAGCAACACCTCCGAACTCATCAGGTGTTGCAGCGACCACTTGAGTCTGACCGGCGTGTCACCGTACAACCACGCACACTCGCGGATAGGAGCGGAGCTAGAGCGCGGCCAGTGCCGCGTCGTAGTTCGGCTCCTGCGCGATCTCGGGCACCAGCTCGGTGTACGCGACCTTGCCGTCGGCGCCGATCACCACGACCGCGCGGGCCAGCAGGCCGGCCATCGGGCCATCGGCGATGGTGACGCCGTAGTCCTCGCCGAAGCTGTCGCGGAACGCCGACCCGGTGGAGACGTTTTCGATGCCCTCCGCGCCACAGAATCGTGCCTGAGCGAACGGCAGGTCTTTGGACACACACACCACCGACGCGCCGCTTTGGCCCGCGCGCTGATTGAAGGTACGCACGCTGGTCGCGCACACCGGGGTGTCTACCGACGGAAAGATGTTCAACAGCACGGGCTTTCCGCTGAACTGGTCGCTGCTGACCGGGCTCAGGTCGGCGCCGGTCAGGGTGAAGCTCGGGGCCGGGGATCCGACGGCCGGCAGTTCGCCGACAGTGTTGATCGCGTTTCCGCGCAGGGTTATCTGTGCCATAGGGACACAGTCTGCCAAGGCCCGGGTGGCCGGTTTCGGCCAGGTTCGTCATGTCCTGATTTGTGGGGTGCACGGCGTAGACGCCACGTGCCTGCCTGGCCAACACTGAGTTCATGACTCGCAAGGTGGTGATCGTCGGCTTCCCCGGCATCCAAGCGCTCGACGTGGTGGGGCCGCACGAGGTGTTCAGCGGCGCATCGCTGCTGACTGACGGCGATTATGACGTCGTAATGGCGTCGCCCGGCGGCCAGACCGTCACCACCCCGACCGGGCTGGCATTTGCCTCTGAGCCGTTGCCCGAGCCCGGCGACCCGATCGACACCGTCGTGCTACCCGGTGGTGGCGGCGTGGACGACGCGCGAGCCAACGCCGAACTCGTCGACTGGATCGGCGGCGTGTCCCGCACCGCGCGCCGCGTCGTCACCGTCTGCACGGGCGCCTTCCTGGCGGCCGAGGCCGGCCTGCTAGACGGCTGCCGGGCGACCACGCACTGGGCCTTCGCCAAACGATTGGCCCGGGAGTTCCCCGACGTCGACGTCGATCCGGATCCGATCTTCGTGCGTAGCTCCGAGACGGTCTGGACGGCGGCCGGTGTTACGGCCGGAATCGACCTCGCGCTCGCGCTGGTCGAGGACGACCACGGCACCGAGATCGCACAGACGGTAGCGCGCTGGCTGGTCCTGTACCTGCGCCGCCCCGGCGGCCAGACCCAGTTCGCCGCCCCGGTGTGGATGCCACGGGCCAAACGGACCTCCGTCCGCGAGGTGCAGGAAGCCATCGAGACCGAACCGGGCGGCTCACACAGCATCGACGAACTGGCCCGTCGGGCGGCGATGAGCCCCCGCCATTTCACCCGGGTGTTCACCGACGAGGTCGGTGAGGCGCCCGGCCAATACGTCGAGCGCGTCCGTACCGAAGCCGCGCGCCGGCAGCTGGAGGAAACCGACGACACCGTCGTCGCGATCGCCGCGCGCTGCGGCTTCGGCACCGCGGAAACCATGCGGCGCAACTTCATTCGCCGAGTCGGCATCTCGCCGGATCAATACCGCAAAGCATTCGCCTGAACACTAAGGAGAACATTGATGACACAGATCGCCTTCGTGGCCTACCCCGGCTTCACCGCATTGGACATGATCGGCCCGTACGAGGTGCTGAGAAACCTGCCCGACGCCGAGGCGCGGTTCGTCTGGCACGAAGCCGGACCGGTCACCGCCGACTCCGGCGTGCTGATCATCGGCGCCACGCACTCGCTGGCCGAAACCCCTTCGCCCGACGTGATTCTCGTGCCCGGCGGCCCGGCGACCCCGGTGCACGCCCGCGACGAGGCGCTGCTCGACTGGCTGCGCCGGGCACATGCGACCGCGAGCTGGACGACGTCGGTGTGTTCGGGTTCGGTGATCCTCGCGGCCGCTGGACTGCTGAAAGGCCAGCGGGCGACGTCGCACTGGATGACGATTCCGGCCCTCAAGGCATTCGGTGCCATCCCGGTCGCCGACGAGCGAATTGTGCACCAGGGCAACATCGTTACGAGTGCGGGCGTGTCCGCCGGGCTGGACCTCGCGCTGTGGCTGGCCGGGGAGATCGGCGGGGAAGGTCGTGCGAAAGCGATCCAGCTTGCGATCGAATACGACCCGCAGCCCCCGTTCGACTGCGGTCACATGTCCAAGGCGCCCGCAACCACGAAGGCCGCGGCCACGGCGCTGCTGTCCAAAGACAGCGTCAAGCCGGCAAACGTCAAGGCCGCCACGATGCTGGCGTGGGATCAGGCGCTGGCGGCGGCGCGGTCCCGGCGCAGAACCCGAAGCAAACGGTCCGCCTAGGCCGAGGCCTTGGGTTCCAGAAAATCGGTGGACGCGAACGTGCCTCCGGCCTGCATCCAGGCGGCGACGACGCCGGGCGCATCCCGGTTGGGGTTGTAGATGTCTTCCTCGCTGGAGAACAAGCCGTCGCCCGCGTAGACCAGCCGAGTCCAGTTGGGAAACCAGAATGGTTCGCCGTTGGGATCGGTCGGATGGTCGAGCAGATTCTTGATCATGATGACGACGGCGTCGTTGTCGTCGTCGTAGGCAATCCAGTCCGAGGGAAAGCGCATGTGCGGAAACGGGGCCATCACGGCCACGATCCATTCGCGCACCTCTTCGCGCCCGTGATAGACGCCGTAGTGATGCTCGGTATAGACCACGTCCTCGGTGAACAGGTCCGCGAACGGCGACCAGTCGCCGGATGCACTGCACCCCTCGACGACGGTCGTGTAATGGTTGACGGCTCGCTCGATTTCAGCCCGACTAAATTTGCCCATAGCGGACAGACTAGAACGTGTTCTGAGTTTGATGGGCCGGTTAAAGCTGCGGCCAGTCCACGACGAATCGACGCGAGGGGTCGGCCGGGTCGACGACGCAATCCAGTGGCAGGCCGATGGCCAGGTTGGCCACCTGCGACTGGGGTACCGGCTGGATAGCACGGGCCGTTACTGGCGCCAAATTCGGGAAATGAAGCTCGACCTCCAACGTGTAGTGCGGAGCGTCGATGAATTCCGGTCGGCTGGGGGTCCTGCCCAGGCTGCGCGGTGTGGTGCCCATCGCGCTGAACGACTTGAGCGCACCGGGGACGCGCTGCCCCGAGGCGAGCAGCTCGGCCGCGGATAGCACCGGACCGCCGCCGGCGCCCTGCTGGAACAAGTCCGCGAGGTCTTCCAGGTTCGCCGACGACTGATTGATGACGACCTTCGGCGGCATGTTGATGACGGTGTGCGTCGACACGGGCTGTCCGGCAAACCCCTCGGTGGGCCGCCGTTGCCTCGACGAACGCCCGATCCGCAGCCGTTTCGGGTTGGTCTCGTCGACCTCCACCGACACCGTCCTGCCCGGGGCCACCCCGCCCAACTCCCACGGCGGGAAATTCTGCCAATGTGCGACCTCGTAGGGCTCTCGGCCAGGAACCTGGACCCGCAGCCGGAACCGGCACACGAGGCGCGCCGGACCGTTGACCGCCACCGAGCCGAATTGCTTGAGCGACAACACCTGTGCGGTCCCCGCCACCACGGGACCGCGGATTTTTCTCATCTGGCGCACGATCAGCGGGCCGAGAATCGGAGTACCCGCGATCAAAAGGACGAAGAGCACGGTGGAGAACCAATTGGTGCCCCCGGGCGAACTCGACGAACCGACTGCCAGGTAATGGTTCATTGGGGCACGCTAACACCGAGTTCGCGGCGTGCGCGGGCTAACTATCGGAGGTGTCGACAATGACTGTGCTGGAGACTGTGCTGGACCTGTTCGACTTGCACGGCAAGACGGCCCTGGTGACCGGAGGGTCCAGCGGTATCGGCCGCTGCGTCGCGCGGGCTTACCTGGAAGCCGGCGCCCAGGTGGCCATCGCGGCGCGCAATGCCGAGGCTTTGCGCAGGGTCGCCGACGAGCTTTCGGCGGCGGGCGGCAGCAAAGTCGTGCCGATCGCTTGCGACGTCACCGATCCCGGACAGGTGCGCGCCATGGTGGACCGGGTGACCGCCGAGTTGGGCGGCATCGACATCGCCGTCTGCAACGCCGGGGTGGTGTCGGATCAAGCGATGCTGGACATGCCTCTCGAAGAGTTTCAACGCATTCAGGACACCAACGTGACGGGCGTGTTCCTCACCGCCCAGGCCGCGGCCAGGGCCATGGTCGACCAAGGCCGGGGCGGGGTCATCATCACCACCGCGTCGATGTCCGGCCACATCATCAACGTCCCGCAGCAGGTGGGCCATTACTGTGCCTCCAAGGCGGCGGTCATCCACCTGACCAAGGGCTTGGCCGTCGAGCTGGCGCCGCACAACATCCGGGTGAACAGCGTCAGTCCGGGCTACATCCTCACCGAGCTCGTCGAGCCGCTGGCCGAATACCACCGGTCGTGGGAGCCCAAGATTCCGCTGGGCCGAATCGGCGGGCCCGAGGAACTCACCGGCCTATTCCTCTACTTGGCCAGTGCAGCGTCGAGCTACATGACCGGATCCGATCTGGTGATCGACGGCGGATATACCTGCCCGTGAGTTGACCGCACCCGGCACGGGCGGCCGAAGCGGGTTCGTACCCCGGGTGAGTAGAGGGCGCGCAGCCGGTCGCCGACCGGGCGTATCCCGCTCGCGGGCACCAGCTCGTCGTCCAAGTCGACGATCTCGGCGGCGTGCAGCGGCCAGGGCCCGTGCTCGTTCGGGACCCACCAGGTCTGGCCGGCCTTGCGGGTGTGCGCGCCCCAGCGCGCGGTGAGCCAGACCTCCAGCGGCGTCGGTTCGATCAGGTCTCCGACGCTGATGTCAGCCGGGTGCGCCGTCCGCGATGCGGCCAGCGCCGCACACTGCGATACGTGATCTGATCGCCGGTGCGCGTCATCCGCATCTTCGCCCAGGTGTAGGGGACGCCGAGACCGATCCGGGTGACGGGCACGACCGCGAGCCGGGCAGTTTCCAGCGACCGGAAGAGGACTCCGTGCCGCCCCGCGTCGTCGATCGAATACAGCCGAACGTTGGTCTCTAGGAAGCTGCCGAAATACGGAAGCGGCAGCGCGGTACCGAGATTGGTGCTGCTCATGACGAAGGGAACCAGCGCCACGTACGTCAGCCCGTCGGCGAAAACGTCGGGGCGGGTCCCCGGCGGGTACAAATGCGCGACGCTCTCGGGCGACACCGGCCAGTGCACGAAGGTCAGTTCACCCCAGCGCTGATCGAAGGTGACCGGGCCGGTCAGGGGCGGCGGAGTGACCGGGTATCCGGCAAGGGCAGCGCTCGCGGTGGGTGGGCCGGAGGCGCCCGGTTCCGGCGTCGACGTCATCCGATCATCGTGACACGCGCTCGGCGGTCCCGGACAAAGTCTTTATCGAACAATGGACATTTGCGGCTTAAAGTATTACGCGGGTGGCACCAATGATGCGGTCACCCAATCGAGTAGTGGAGGACCAGTGAAGATCACCACGTTGATAAAGACGGCAGTGGCCGTTCTCGGCATGACAGCCATTGCCTTCGCCAGTGCACCGATTGCGTCGGCGTCGGCCTATCCCATTACCGGCAAACTCGGTAGCGAATTAACGATGACCGACTCGGTTGGCCAAGTAACCCTGAGTTGGAAAGTCAGCGATCTCAAATCCAGCACCGACCGGGTGCCCGGTTATCCGGTGGCCGGCCAGCTCTGGGAGGCCACCGCGACCGTCCACGCGATCTCGGGTCCCGTCACCCCCGCCATCTCACAGTTCAATGCCCGCACCGCCGACGGCGTCAATTACCGCGTCTTGTGGCAAGCATCTGGCCCGAACACCATTAGTGGCGCCACCATCCCACAAGGGGCCCAAGCGACCGGCAAAATCTACTTCGATGTCACCGGTCCGCAACCGACCATCGTCGCAATGAACAATGGAATGGAAGATCTCCTGATTTGGGGGCCGTGAACGGTAGGTGCCGCTATTCCTCGAGCTGACCGGAGATCCCCCGCTCAATACTGGCCTGCGTCACGGCTGGAAATACGATGAGGCCGTCGAGTTCTTTGCGGGCCCGGTCATAGGCGTTCTGGCGTTCCTGTGGCGCCGCTGCCGAGTCCGACGCCACCCGTAACAGGCTCTGCGCGCGGGCGATCCGTTGTTGGTCAGCCCGCGAAAAGTCGCTGCGCCGTTTGCGTTTGGCCTCGGCTTCGGCGATGTTGAATGCCGTCGCGTAGTCCTGCACGGCCGCCAGATACTGGGCCGCGGCCTCCCGGTCGTCGAGGAGGTCTTCGGCCTTGGCCGGGCGCAGCAAATCCGCCCGCAGTTTGGCCTTGTGGAAGTCGATGGTCAGCGGGTCGCGCATGTCGGTCATCAGTGGGAAGTCGAGCAGTTTGGCGAAGTCGAGCTCGTATTCGAGCCAGCGCGCATCGGTACGGCTGTGCTCCTCGATGACGCGTCGCAACGACCGCCACTGGGCGGCCTGATCGTTGGGGGGCTTTGCAGTGGGCTCAATGGGCGTTGCGCCGTCGTCGGCCGCTTGCGGCTCGCGCGCGCGGCGTTGCACCGCCCCGAACGCTTTCACCGCCGCGACGGCCATGCCCGCCAGCGGCAGCAACAGGATCAGCAGCTCCGCGAGCCGGAATACCAAACCCACCCCGCCAGGATGCCACCGGTGGCCGCTAGTGGGTGCCCAGCGTGCCGTCGAGGTAGTGGTCGCGACAGGCCAGCCGGGCCAACTTGCCGCTGGTGGTGCGCGGGATGGCGCCCGCCGGCAGGAAGCGCACGTCGGACACCGCCACGCCGTGCCGGTGCAACACGGCCGCGCGGATCGCCTCGACCGCCGGGTGCGGATCGTTGTGGCTGGTCCCCGCGGCGCGCTCGGAGACGATCACCAGGCGCCGCTCCTCGTCGTCTGAATCCGGGGGCACCGTGAACGCCGTCGCATATCCGCGCCGCACCATCGGCGCGGCGTCTGCCGCGGTGGCCTCGATGTCTTGCGGATAGTGGTTGCGTCCGTGGATGGTCACCAGGTCCGCGATCCGGCCGGTGACGTAGAGCTCGCCGTCCAGATAGACGCCCAGATCACCGGAGCGCAGCCAGGTGCCCTCGAGGTCGGCGCCGTCCGCGTGGCTGTTCTCGGCAAGCGGCGTCCTCAGCTTGGCGCCGAATGCGAGCCGGGTCTGGTCGGGCAGGCCCCAGTAGCCGCGGCCAACGCTGTTGCCCTGCAACCAGGTTTCGCCGACGTGCCCGTCCGGCAGCTCCGCCCCGGTTTCGGGGTCGACGATCACCACCCACAGGCTGCGGGCCACCTGACCGCACGACACCTGTGCGACCGCGTTCGCGGCGTCGGCCGCGACGGGCGCCGCCGTGCCGGCGCCGAGCTGATCGCGGTCGAAGTACACGACCGTCGGCTCGGCGTGGTGGGCGATGGTCGCGACGAACAGCGTCGCTTCGGCGATGCCGTAGGACGGCTTGAAGGCGTTGCGCGGCAACCCATATGGCGCGAAAGCCTTGTTAAATGCCGTGATCGCATCGATGCTGACGGGTTCGGAACCGATGATCGCCACCACGTTGCGCAGGTCTATTGGGTCCCCGTTGTCGCCAGGCGACGGCAGGCCGCGCTGTGCGGTCCACTCGTAGGCGAAGTTCGGCGCGGCGGTCACCACGCGGCCCTGCCGCGAGCCGTCCGACATCGCCCGAATCCAGCGCAGCGGCCTGCGGACGAACGCGGTGGGCGACATCAGGGTGGAGTGTCCGCCGTACACCGCGGGAAAGCCGATCATCGACAAGCCCATGTCGTGGTAGAGCGGTAACCAGCTGACGCCGTGGGTGTTACGGTCCAGCAGGTCGATCGACAGGATCATCTGTACCAGGTTGGTGCCCACCGCGCGGTGCGTGATCTCCACTCCGACCGGCGGCCGGGTCGCGCCCCCGGTGTATTGCAGGTGTGACACGTCGTCCATGCCCAGCTCGGTGTCGACGAACTGCTCCCCCGCCGCATCCGGGATCTCGTCGATGACAAGGACTTGCGGCCGACGGACGCGCGACATGTGGACCAGAAAGTCTTCGACGGCGCCCTTTGCCGCCGCGGTGGTGAGCACGACGGCCGGCTCGGAGTCGCGCAGCGCGGTATCGAGACGTTCGGCGTGCCCGGGCAATTCGGGCGCGAACAACGGCACGGCGATGGTGCCCGCCTTGATCGCCGCGTAGAACCCGGCGACATAGTCGATGCCCTGCGGCGCGAGAACGGCGACGCGCTCGCCGCGACTCGCGGCCCGTTGCACGCGCGCACCGATGGCGCGCAGGCGCACGCCGAGTTGACTCCAGGTCACTTCGTGGGCCTGCCCGTCGGCCGCACGGCTGTAGTCGAGGTAGCGATACGCCACCAACTCACCGACGTTGGCGATGTTGCGCTCGATCAGGGACACCAGCGTCGTGCCTGCCGGCAACGCGACGGCGCCGTCGGCGTCCAGGCAGTCCTCGATCTTGAGCAGGCCTTTCGGCGGCTCCAAGTTCCGCCGGGAAGCGCTGTCCATATCGGGCAGTCTAGGCAAGCCCGGTGCACTAGAGTCCGTGCCGTACCGCACGCCTTGATGAAGGTAGGTCAATGACGTCCGAGCCGAAAGAACAGGTCCGGCAGGCCGAACGACGGGGCGTGATGCGCTGGCTCACCGCCCTGTGTGTCCGGTACGTCGAACGTTTGATGCCCGACCCGTATTTGTTCGCGGTCATCCTCACGATCCTCGTGGTGGGCCTGATCGCGTTGCTTGTCCGCGGCGCGACGCCGTCGGGTGTGCTCAAGGCGTGGTACGGCGGCGTCTGGGGGGCGCAGAACATCTTCACGTTCGCCTTCCAGATGGTGCTCATCCTGGTGACCGGCTACACGCTGGCCGAGGCACCGGTCCTCAAGCGGGCCATCGTTGCCATCGCGAGCAAGCCTCGGAACCAGATTGAAGGCGCCCTGCTGTGTTTCGGGGTCAGCGCGATCCTGTCGCTGCTGAACTGGGGATTGGGTCTGGTATCGGGCGCGCTGGTGGCCCGCCAGGTCGCAAAGCGGCTCACCGGCACGCATTTCGGTTACCTGATTGCCGCTGCGTTCATGGGCTTCATCGTGTGGACGCAGGGCTTGTCGTCGTCGATCGCGCTGGCCAACACCGACGCCACTAGCCCAATCAACGTGATACACAAGATGACTGGCGCGAATGTGCCGCTAAGCCTCACGATCTTCCAGCCCTACAGCTGGGTGTCGGCGATCGCGGTACTCGCCCTGCTGGCCATCGCGGTCTGGCGGATGGCGCCGGCCGAAAGCCTCGAACCCGATCCCGCGGTCTTCGAGGAGGAGCCGGAACCGCCCGCGCGAGAAGGCAAGCGCACGTTCGCCGAGTGGCTGGAAAACCTTTGGATCCTCAACGTTCTCGTCTTTGCCGCGGGCATAACGTATTTCGTGCTGAGCGGCTTTGCGCTCAATATCTCGTCGATGATCATGCTGTTCACCGTGACGAGCGCACTGCTGCACCGCACGCCGATTCGCTTCATCCGCGCCTTCTCCGGAGCGGCGAAGGTGTCGGGTCCACTGCTGCTGCAATATCCGCTCTACGGCGGTATCGTGGGACTGCTGGGTTATCTGCCAACGGGTTCGGGCAAGCCGCTGCAGACGGTGCTCGCCGAGGCGCTGGTGACGGGTGCCGACCAATACACGCTGCCATTCCTGACTTTTGTGGGCTCGGTCATCATCTCGTTGTTCGTCCCTTCCGGCGGCGGGCACTGGGGCGTGCAGGGGCCCATCGCCGTTGGTTCCGCCCTTGCCCTGCACCAGCATTCGCCGGCCTACCTCGGGCTGATGTCGATGGCCGTCGCGATCGGCGAGGGCGTCGCGAACATGATCCAGCCCTTTTGGCTGTTGCCCCTGCTCGCGATCGCGAAGCTGAATGTCCGCCAGGTGATGGGCTTTACGGTCGTGGCGTTCCTGATCGGTTTTGCGGTGTTCAGCGCCGCTATGATCATCGCCCCGCACACGCTCTGAGGGCGACGGCCATAGTAGGTTGTTGAGCGTCGTTCAGCCGATTAGGGAGCCAGGCATGTCAGGTCGGAAGTTCACGTTCGAGATCAACAAGACCAGCACCGCGCCCGCCGCGACACTATTCCGGCTGGAGACCGATGGTGCCAATTGGGCCCAGTGGGCCAAGCCGATCGTCGTTCAGTCGAGCTGGGCCCGCCAAGGCGATCCGGCCCCCGGCGGTATCGGTGCTATTCGCAAGGTGGGCATGTGGCCCATGTTTGTGCAGGAGGAGACCCTCGAATACGAGCAGGACCGCCGTCACGTGTACAAGCTGGTCGGACCCCCGAGTCCCGCCAAGGACTATGTCGGCGAGGTGGTCTTCACGCCGAACGCGGCCGGTGGCACCGACATCCATTGGGCCGGTTCGTTTATCGAGCGGGTCCCCGGGACCGGTCGGGTGATGCGCGCGGCGCTGGGAGGCGCGGTCCGGTTCTTTGCGGGCCGGCTGGTCAAGGAGGCCGAGCGCCAGTCCAACAGCTGACGATCAGCCTTGTTGCGCAACGCCGTTCGTCAGGGGTTGTTGAACTGGTTCTCGTACGTTTGTTGCTGTTGCATGTCCTGATTGAACTGCTGTTGGGCTTGTTCGTTCTGCTGCTCTGTCTGCTGCATCGATTGCAGCATTTGCTGCAGCTGGGCCTGCTGGTCGTCGGTGTCGTCGGTGGCAAAGCCGCCCGGGGCCGTCCAGGCGGCCAGCCGCACCTCGGACGGGGTGTCGGCGCGCCCCGCGTAGGACAACGCGAGCAGCGCGACCGCCGCGGCCCCGGCGAAAGCTAGTTGGGCAATTCGTAATTGGCGCGCGGAAAAAGGGGTGGTCATGTGCCCGTTTTACGTTGCGCGGCTAGCCGTCGGCTGGGCGGCGGCTGTCGCTCGGATATGAAAAGGGCTAAGCCTCCACGAGCCGAACCTCACTGCGAATTTTGCGGCCGAAAATCGCAGCCAGGTTCGGCTCGCGGAAGCAGCCGCTACTTCGACTTGAGTTCGTCCTGATACTTCTGGGTCATGTGCGCGACGGCCTGATTCTGCGACTCCGCGAGGCCCTCGCGGGCGTCGCTGGCGCGTGCGGCGGCATCCAGCGTCGGCTGCGCCTGACCTTGGAAATGCGGCATCACCTCGGCGGCGAACAGTTCGGCCGACCGTTTGGTCGCCGCCGGATTCGCCCACTCGTGGCCCATCTGCAACATGCAGCCAAACCCGCCGGACTGATCCCACATCCGCTGCACCTGTGCCCGTGCCCGCTCCGGCGTGCCGATCACGCCCGCCCCGTTCTCGTTGATGACGTCGATCATCTCGTCGAGCTGCTCGCCGGGCATGGTCATCTGCGGGAACGCGGCCACCTTCTGGAAGTACCGGAACCACGGCTCAAGGCCGAACTTCACGTCCTCGCGGGCCTGCTTGTCGGTTTCGGCGATGTGAAACGGCCCGACCAGGCTCCAGTTCTTGCGATCAACCTTCGTTCCGAACGCCGCGGCGCGTTCTTCGACGATGTCCCAGTGATATTGCAGCGCGTTGAAGCCCTCGATGGTCAGCGTCGCCCCGATGGAGAGCAGGCCGATGCCGTGCTTGCCGGCCAACCGCGCGCCCGTGGGCGACGCGACCGCGGCCACCGCCAGCGGAACACCGCCGTCGGAGTAGGGGGCGAGTTGCAGCTTGGCGTCGTGCAGCTCGTGCGTGGGTGTCTTGGCGTTGACGGTCTCACCCGCCAGCAGCCGAACCACGATGTCGAGGTTGGTTTCCAGCAGCTCACGGGTGTCGGTGGGGGTCAGCCCGATCATCGACGAGTCGCTGGGCAGCGAGCCCGGGCCGACGCCGCCGATCACCCGGCCGCGGGTGAGGTGATCCAGCATCATCAAGCGGTCCGCGACCCACAGCGGGTTGTGGTAGGCGAGCGAGATCACCCCGGTGCAGAGCTTGATCTGCTTGGTCCGCTCCGCGGCGGCGGCGATGAAGATCTCCGGCGAGGCGATCAGCTCGCTGCCGGCCGAGTGGTGTTCGCCGATCCACGCCTCGTCGAAGCCGAGCGCGTCGAGGTGCTCGACGAATTCCAGATCGCGCCGTATGGCGAGGGTCGGGTTGGTCCCCGCGCGGTGAAACGGCGCGATGAAATATCCGAACCTGAGCTTCGCCATTGAAGTCCCCTTGCGGTCGAGTTAGCGGGTCGCCACAGATCGAGCTCGATCGGTGAACGATAACCCGAATTCGGTGCCGGACCCTAGGACTTCGGCGCAGGAGGCTTTCGCCGTATCAGCGGTTGCCGCCGCAGATGTTGCCGACGCAACCGCCGCCACCGCCCGGCCCGCCGCCGCCACCACCAATCCCGGGGATGCTGCCGCCGCCGCCGTTGGGCCCGCCGCCGCCGGTAGGGCCTCCGGGGATGTTGCCGCCGCCGCCGTTGGGTCCGCCGCCGCCGGTGGGACCCCCGGGGACGTTGCCGCCGCCGCCGTTGGGACCGCCGGTGCCCGGCGCGGTGGACTGCGTCACGCTGACCGACGGCGTCGTTGTCGAAGTCGTGCTGCTACTCGGCCCTTGATTGCCGCCCCCGCAGCCGACCGCCGCCACCAGCATGGCGGCCCCGCCGAATACCGCGAAGGCCGTTCGGGCTCCAGACCTCATCAGACTCCCCTCTCGTCGCATTGATGGGGCCTACCCGGCGCAGCGCGCAGACAAACGACTCAAATGTGATCGGGGCTAGCAGGGGTTGAGGCCGGATATGCAGGCGACGAGGGTCGCGTTGTGCACGTTAGACGGCGCGTGGGCGGGCGCTGATGCGGCGGGCGGCGCGGGCTGCGTCGTCGGGCTGTTGCCCAACGAGTCGGTGCCGCCGAATCCGACCACAAAAGCCAGCGCAGCTGCACCACCGAACATCGCGATTTTCTTGGTTCCGGTCATCGCATTCTCCCGTCAAGTGCAGGGTCGATGACCAGATTCTACACCTCTGCAACTATTGCGGCCAGGAAACTATAGGCCGCTCAGTGCGCTCCGGCCGGCGGGTGGTTTAGGCCTCCTTGGTGATCAATTTCCGCAACGCCACGCGATCGGGCTTGAGCAGCTCCTCGATCCGCGGATGGTTCACCTCGGCCACGATGATCTCGCCCACCTCCTGGTAGACCTCGCTGAAGATGCCGTGGGACTTCATCTTCTCGGTCTGATAGAGGTTGTCCTCGGTCGGCGTCACGTAGATCACCGTGTCCGCCTTGAAGCGGTGCACCAGCCACAAGTGGATCAGGGTCATCAGCCGCTTCTGGCGCAGCTTTTCGGCGAACGTGTTCTGGTCGCGCACCTGCAGGATGCTGCGGCCGTGCCGATCCTTGATGGGGTCGACGATGACATTCGCCAGTTGCTCGCTCGGGCTCGACCCGTCGGCGTAGATCCCGAGTTCAAGCACGTCCGAGCCGGCCCGCCGGGGCCGCAGTTGCACCCGGAGTTTCTCGCCCAACTGGTAGGTCTCGCTCCACAGCGCCAGCCACTCCTCCAGCAGCTTTTTCGGCACCTCGGTCTGCACCAGGTGCTGGTGCTGGGTGGAGCCCTTGCCCATCGCCTTGGTGGTTGCCGTGCGCCCGGAGGACGCGGCCAGCGCGGCGTCGCTGCGCGGGCCGCCGACCAGGGTTTGCGGTGTGCGGTAAGGAGATTCGACCAAACGCATCTTGCGCTGCAGCCGGGCCAGCGCCAGCATGCCGTCCTGCTGCAGCGAGGTGGCGAACTCCTCGGCGGCGACGCCGTCGATCTGGTGCCCGCCGTAGGTGATGAAGTTGAAGACGAAGCCCATCTTGCCCAGCTCCACCGGGAACTGCTTCATCTCCTCGTCGCTCATGCCGGTGGTGTCCCAGTTGAACGACGGCGAGAGGTTGTAGGCCAGCATCTTGTCCGGGAACTCGGCATGGATGGCGTCGGCGAACTGTTTGGCGTCGGCGAGGTCCGCGGTCTTGGTCTCCATCCAGAGGATGTCAGCGAACGGCGCCGCGGCGAGCGACTTAGCGATCGCATACGGGATGCCGCCGCGGACCTGGTAGTAGCCCTCGGGTGTGCGCGCCAGATCGGGGCTCCACGGCGGGTCGGCGCCCAGCTCCCGCGCCTTCTCCCGGGCCGCGAAGTGCGGCGTGCGGGCCGCGAACAGTCGCCATTGCTCGGGGCTCATGCTCGCGGGCTCGTCTTCGCTCACGCCGAACTCGAGCACGTCCGCGACGGCTTCGCTGTACGTCATCAACCCGGCGTCGTCCTCCCAGGCGGCCACGAAGCGCGACTCGACCTGGTCGAACAAGTCGTCGATCGAGCCCTCGCCGCTGTCCCGCCAGGTGTTGACGGCGTCGGAAACCACGCCGAGGATGCCCTGGCGCTCCAGCCAGGCGGTGGCGATACCGTACTCGCCGTCGGCCAGCGCGTAGAGCAGGTGGCCGTTGAGCTCCTTGACGCCCAGCTCGTAGAACCGCCGCACCAGCGCCAAGAAACATCCCTTATAGGAAGGAATCTTCAGATTGGTCGCGCCCAGCAGGAACGGCTGGTCGCGCTCGTCGGAGTCGCTGTCGATCAGGTTCGCCGCCTCGGCATCGGTGCGCGCGACGATGATGCCCGGCACCCGCATGATGTCGAGCTGGAACCGGGCCGCGTTGAGGCGCTTGATCTGTTCGTCCGACGGCACCAAAACCTTACCGCCCTGATGGCCGCACTTCTTGGTACCCGGACGCTGGTCCTCGATGTGATACCCGGGCACACCGACCTCGACGAAACGCCGGATCAGGTTGCGCACGTGCGGATCTCCGCCGTGACCGGTGTCGGCGTCGGCGATGATGAACGGTCTGTAGTCATACTGCTTGGCCGCGGCGCGCTGCTGTTCGCTCATCTGCAGCCGCAGGTACTCCTGGTTGCGATCGGCGGTGAGCAGAGCACGCACCAGGACGGCGGCGTCCTCGGGCACCTGGCTCAACGGGTAGCTGGCGAGGTCGGGCCCGGGGTCTTCGGTGGTGGACCCCTTCGCCGAGGTAGCCCACCCGCCGAGGTAGATCCCCTCGATGCCCATGCGCTTCATGGCGACGGCTTGACCCGGCGAGTACGGCCCGAAGGTGGTGATGCTCTTCTTGGCGGCGAACAGTTCACGCAGCCGCGGGTAGAACGCCGAGGCCGCCTCGCGCGCGACGGCGTAGTCGGTCGGGATCGTGCCCCGCTGCTCAACTACTTGGCGCGCGGTGTAGAGGCGAATGATGCCGTCAAAGCGCGAGCTGTCGAAGTACCGCTGCGTGGCCGCGACGTCTCGCTCGAACGGTGTAGAAACCTCAGTTTCGGTGTCGATAGCCATGGGCTCACGCTCCTGTTCAGCCCGGATTCCACTGACGAAGTGCAGTGTATCCCGAACCGTGTGAGTTGAATCACTCGCCAAGAGTGCGCCGGCCGGGGCGATGGTCTGGCGCCGGCTCAGCCCTGAAACAGCATGGCGCCAAACGTGATAGCCATGCCGGCGGCCATCATCGCCTGGCCCGCGCTGTCCAGCCACCAACGACGCGTCGCGCCGTCGTGCGATCGCTCAGCGGCGAACCGGTAGCCCCAGAAGACCGCCGCGACGGCCAATCCGGCGAACCAGAACCAGTTGACCGCCGTGATCCAGGGCGGCCCGCCGCTCGCGGGCATGTCCGGTGGCATCTCGTTGTGGCCGACCGTATGACCCGGTAGGCGACCACCCATAAACGTGACCATCCATGCCATCGCCAGCATCATCAGGGCGTGATAGCCGTACTCGGCGCGTTTCGCCACGGTTCGCTCCGACAGAAAAGCGGTGGCAATCACGAACCATGCCGCGGCCAATAGAAAAAACACGGCGCTTTCCATTGTGGGCAACTGTGGGCCCCACGGCCAGGCCATCATCGCCATGGCGACCGACATGATGAAATGCAATCCGTAGCGGACAATTGCGGTCCACGCTCTGCGCTGGGTGACGACCGCGAAGGCCCATTCGGCGGCGCTCGCCACGAACAGTGCCGTGACAACCCAACGAAGCGGTAGATCATCGATCATTCGCGTTTGCTTTCCGGTCGGGAATCGCGGATTTGTTTGAAGAGTAATAAAACCGTCCCGACAAGATGAATCGCGAGTATGGTCGTCTGTCGTGCAGGCGGAATTGCGCTTCGACCGTTGGTTTCTTCCCCTATCGGTGCCCCTGGGGCTCGGTCCTAAGAACAGCGAGCTGCGGGTCGACGCCGGAGAACTTCACGTCAAGATGGGGTGGGCGTTTTCGGCCGCGATTCCCTTGACGTCCATCAAAAGCGCGCAACCGATCACGACGCGGGTGTACGCGGCCGGCGTGCACTATGCATTCGGCCGGTGGCTGGTCAACGGGTCCTACAAGGGTCTGGTCAAGCTGATGATCGATCCAGCGGCACAGGCCAAGATCTTGAAGAGGTCGACGACGGTCAAGGAGTTGTGGATCAGCGTGACCGATCCGGATGCGCTCATCGCCGCCTGCACAGCAAAATAGTTCGCGCTCAACGGGTTTCGCGACTTACCCGCTCCCGCAACCAATCTCGTTGCCGCCGGACGAACTCGGCGTCGACGACGCTGCCATGACCCGGTACGTAGCTGGCGTCCGGTCCCCCGGCTTCGAGCAAGCGATCAAGTGTGGCCGGCCAGGCCGGTAGATCCGAATCGGCGTCGATATACGGGTCCGCGGATTCCTCGACGAGATCGCCGGTGAAGACGACGGGCGGGCCGTCCTCGCGGTCTGGGGCCGGCACCACGACGACAAGGTCCGCCGTGGTGTGGCCGCGGCCCAGGTGGGTGATCTCCACCGTACGATCCCCGAGATCAATGGCGCCGTCGTAGATCCCGTGTCGTGGTGGCCGCAGGGCGGCGATCGCGCGGTCGACCTCGTCGGCGTCCGCGCCGTAGCTAACCGCGTGACGGCGAAGGTGGTCGGTTGCCGACGACAGGTATGCCACAACCTCGGGTGCGCAGAAGATCTCCGCTCCGGCAAACTGCGACGAGCCTAGGACGTGATCAAAGTGCTTGTGTGTCAACACAATATGCGTCACCGGGCACGCTGCGATCTGCCGGATATCGGCGTCGATCGCGGCCGCTTCGATGAGCGTGGTTCCGGTGTCGACGACCAGCGTTCCGCCGTCGCTGCACACCAGCCCGATCGTGACGTCGCAGAACGGCAGCCGGCAGCGATGCACGGTGTCGGTCAGCCGCTCCCAGTCGTAGTGCATAACTGGGAGGCTAACCGCACCGAACCGTCGAGTGTTGACATGTCGGGAATTTCCGACATATATTCGACTTCGTGGCTGACCTCGATGGCGCCGGTGACCGCATTTGCGACGTCTTCGCGGCGCTGGCCAACCCGGTACGGCGGCAACTGCTCGAGATTCTCACCGGCCAGCCGCTTTCCGCCGGGGAACTCAGCGACCGGTTCGAGCTCAGCCGGCCCGCCGTCGCCGAGCACCTCAAGGTGCTGCGTGACGCCGGGTTAGTCGCCGACGAGGCGCACGGCCGTCGGCGCATCTACCGCTTGACCGCGGAACCGCTGGCCGCGCTGGGTGAGTGGTTGCATCCGTTCGAAAAGTTCTGGCGCGCGCGCTTGGCCGCGCTCGCCGAGGCGGCAGAGGAGCAGCAATGACCGAGACCATCCGCGTGGACCAATTCGTCGCGGCCCCTCCCGAGGCGGTGTGGCGCCTGTTGACCGAGCCGGAGTTGCTGCGCCAGTGGTGGGCCGAGGGCGAGGTTGCCGCGGTGGTGGGACACCAATTCACCCTCGACATGCCCGGCTACGGCAAGCAGCCCTGCAAGGTCATCGAAGTCGACCCGCCGCACCGCTTCGTCTACACCTTCACCCCGGCGTGGACGCTAACCTGGCGGCTCGAAGCCGAAGGCACTGGGACACGAGTATTCCTGGAACACAGCGGCTTTGACCTGGACGACCACCGAATGGCCGATGCGTTCAAGCGCATGGGCGCCGGGTGGCGCGACGTGGTTCTGCCCCGCCTTGCCGAAGTCAGGAGCTAAGCGATGCGCGCAGTAGTCATCACCAAACACGGCGACCCGTCGGTCCTCCAGGTTCAGCAGCGGCCCGACCCGCCACCGCCCGGCCCGGGCCAGCTGCGCATCGGGGTGCGAGCCGCCGGGGTGAACTTCGCCGATCACATGGCGCGCGTCGGGCTCTACCCGGACGCGCCGAAGCTACCGGCGGTGGTCGGCTACGAAGTCGCCGGCACCGTCGAGGCCGTCGGCGACGGTGTCGATCCGGGCAGAGTCGGCGAACGGGTCTTGGCCGGAACCCGTTTCGGCGGCTACGCCGAAATCGTCAACGTGTCGGCCAGCGACTCGGTGACGCTGCCCGAGGCGGTGAGCTTCGAACAGGGCGCCGCCGTTCCGGTCAACTACGCGACCGCATGGGCAGCCCTGCACGGCTACGGGTCGCTGCGCGCCGGCGAGCGGGTGTTGATCCACGCCGCGGCCGGCGGCGTCGGAATCGCGGCGATCCAATTTGCCAAGGCCGCCGGGGCGGAGGTGCACGGCACCGCGTCGCCCGGCAAGCATCAGAAGCTGACCGAGCTGGGTGTGGACCGCGCCATCGACTACCGCCGCGACGGCTGGTGGAAGGGCCTGGGCCCCTACGATTTGGTGCTCGACGCGCTCGGTGGCACGTCGCTGCGGCGGTCCTATGCTCTGCTGCGTCCGGGCGGAAGGCTTGTCGGCTATGGGATTTCGAACCTGCAGCAGGGCGAGAAACGCTCGCTGCGCACGGCGGCGCCGCAGGCGTTGGCCATGCTGCGCGGATTCAACCTGCTCGACCAACTCTCCGAGTCCAAGGCCGTGATCGGCCTGAACATGTTGCGGCTGTGGGACGATCGCGGCACCCTCGAGCCCTGGATCACTCCGTTGAAAAAGGCGCTCGACGACGGCACCGCCGCCCCGATCGTGCACGCCGCCGTGCCCTTCGCCGAGGCGCCCGAGGCGCACCGGATCCTGGCCGCGCGGGAGAACATCGGCAAGGTCGTGCTGGTGCCGTAAGCGTTTGGATGGCTGCCCCGGCGGCTATGCGTCCCGCATGGCTGTCAGCGATTCCCGTGAAGTCGTCATCGAGGCGACGCCGGACGAAATCATGGACGTATTGTTCGACCTCGAATCACTACCCGAATGGTCCTCGGCGCATAAGAGCGTGGAGATCCTGGAGCGCGACGACCAGGGCCATCCGAGCAAGTCCCGCCAGGTCGTGAAAGTCGTGGGCGTCAGCGATGAGCAGGTGTTGAAATACTCGGTGCACGACGACGGAGTGAGCTGGACGCTGGTCAGCGCCAAACAACAACGCAGGCAAGATGCCCGGTACACGCTGACCCCCGAGGGCGATTCCACTCGGCTGCAGTTCGACCTCACCATTGACCTGAGCGTGCCCGTGCCGGGATTCTTGATCAAGAAGGGAGCCAAGGGCTTGATGGACACGGCGACCGACGGCCTGCGCAAACGAGTGCTGGCGGTCAAAAAGGGCGGCAAATAGCGATGAATTCCGCTCGGCGAATGATCGTCCTTTTCGCGGGTCTGGCGGTGGTCGGCTCCGGTGGCACCAGCGCGGCGGCGCCATCCGGGCCACTGACGATCACGAGTCCCGCCTTCGCCAACGGGGCGCCGATACCCGCGCAATACACCTGCAGGGGGGCCGATGTCGCGCCGCCGTTGGCCTGGTCGACGCCGTCGGGCGCGGCCCTGGTTGTCGACGACGTGGATGCTCCCGGCGGGGTGTACGTGCATTGGATCGTGACCGGAATCGCCCCCGGCTCGGGCAGCAGCGGCGATGGCCAGATCCCGGGTGGCGGCAGCGCGGTGCCGAACTCGGCCGGACAGGCCGGATACAACGGGCCCTGCCCGCCGGCGGGCACCGGGCTGCACCATTATCGATTCACGCTCTATCAGCTCCCGGCCGGCTATCAGCTGCCCGGTGGACAGGCCGCCGGTCAGGCGGCGCGCACGATCGCCGGCGCGGCGACCGGACAGGCCCAGCTGGTCGGAACGTTCGGGGCGTGACGGCCTACTGGTCGTCGAGCACCTGATAGCCCGCGTTGTACCCGGGGGTGAAGGTGATACCCGGGCCGCCGTGGCATCCCGCACCGCCGAGGTAGAGGCCGTCGATCGGAATCGGCATGTCCAGGAATCCCTTGGGCCCGGGTCGATTTGGCCCCATCAGGTCGGGGTGCAGCAGACCGTGGCAAAAGTCGCCGGCGGGCGCACCGAACATGGTGTTCATGTGATAAGGCGCAAACGTGATGTGGCGGATCACGATGTCCTTGAAGTTCGGGGCGAACCGGGTGATCTTGTCGATAACACGTTGGGTCATCTCCTTTTTCAGGTGCCCATGCTGCTCTCGGCCGACTTCCACCGGGAAGGCGTAGGCGAACGCGCTCGCCGCGTGCTTCCCGGGCGGCGCCATGCCGGGATCGTGCACCGACGGGATCTGCATGCCCATCGACGGATTGTCCGGCACCAGCCCCCGCCGACACATCTCCCACTGCCGTTGCTGCTCCTCGGGTGAACCGAAGATGCCGACCGACTGCTGCATGCCCTCCTCGTTGAGGAACTCATACGGCGGCGCGAACTTGGGCAACCCGTCCAGAGCGAAGTGCAGTTGCACGAAGGACGCGCGGTGGTCGCGGTCGGAAACCCGCGAGACCAGTTCCGCCGGAACGTGTTCGGGCGCGATGAGCTCGGTGAGCGTGACGTCGGGCGAGAGGTTGGATACCACGATCGGGGCGGTGATCGTCGACCCGTCGCGCAGGCGAACGCCCTGCACCGTGCCCTTCTCGACCAGAATCTGCTCCACCTTGGTGCGGAATTTGATTTCCCCGCCGTGGGCAACGAAGAGCTCGTGCAGGTGTTCGGTGAGTGCGCCGATTCCGCCCTTGAGCTTGCTCATCATCGCGGTGCTGTCGTCCGGCACCGCGAGCGCGAACGCCAAACACGTTGCGCTGCCGGGGGTATAGGGTCCGCGATAGGTGGAGTTGACGGCCAGAAACGCCAGCATGCCGCGCATGACGGCGTGCTTGTCCTTGTCCGGCAGGTATCGGTCGATCACGTCCATCGCCGAGCCGAACAGGACTTCGTGAATCGCGCGGCGTTCGGCCTCGTTGGCCGCGCACGCGTACATTTCGTCGAGGGTTTTGGGGGGCTGGCGAACGTCAAAGCGCCCCAGCGCCTTTGCCGGCCCCTGGCTCCAGGCGATCAGCTCGGCCATGCCCATGACGGCCTCGACGCCGTGCTTCTCGCCGAGATGGGTCATCAGCTGCATCGGGTCGCGATAGAAGACCATCGGCTCTTCGCCGTTTTCGCCGATGTTGATCGACATCACGTCCGGCTCGATCTCGGGCAGCGTGTCGAGCCCCAGGTCCTTGGTGATCTGGCTGGCCATCGGGAACTTCACCGATCCGGCGATCTCGTAGCGGAAGCCGTCGATCAATTCGACCGTTGCGGCCATCCCCCCGGCGTAGGTGTTCGCCTCCAGGCACACGGTGCGCAGGCCGGCCCGTTGCAGAATCGCCGCGGCGGCCAGCCCGTTGTGCCCGGCACCCACGACGATCGCGTCATAATCTGTCATGCGTGACAGAATATGTCAGTACTGACATGATTGGAAGGTGTCTGCGATAAACCGTCACGAACAGCGCCGACGATCGACGCATGAGGCGCTTCGCCAGGCCGCGCTGAAATGCTTCGCCCGCAAGGGGTTTTCCAACGTCACGGTGACGGAGCTGGCCGCCGAAGCCGGCGTCACCGAGCGGACGTTCTTCCGGCACTTCCCCACCAAGGAAGCGGTGCTGTTCCAGGACTACGAGACGCAGCTGCAATGGCTGGCCGACGCCCTTGCCCGGCGCCCGGCCGGTGAGTCCCTGTTCGACGCGGTCCTGGCCAGCGTCGCGGCCTTCCCGCACGACCTCGAGGTGGTCCGCCAGGCCGCGACCGCCCGCGCCGAGCTGATCGACGCCGACCGGATCGCGAGCCATCTGCGGGTGGTGCAGGCGTCTTTCGCCGACGTGCTGACCGCGTTCGTCAGAAGGCGCAATCACGACGCGGCGAACGTCGACCTGGCCGCGGAGGTGGCAGGGTCGGCTCTGGCGGCGGCACTGGTGGTGGCGGTCGAGAACTGGGGCCGCAATGGTTGCGCCGACGACCTGGGTGAGCTCGTGGCGGCGAGCCTGGATTTGGTGCGCTCCGGGTTTGCCGCGCTGGCCTGATTAGCCCCGGTCGCCGGTGGCCAGCCGAATCAGCCCGTCGCGCAACGCCTTGTCGGGCTTTCCGGCGGCGAGCTCGACCAGGGCGATTTCGGCGATGGCCGCGACGAGCAGCGCGGCGATCGGTTCCGGTCGCGACCACTCGAGCGCGACCAGATCGGGCAGCAACAGCGTGGCGCCGGTCTCGTTACGTGCCGTAACCAGGTCGCTGAGCCCGGCCTCGGTGCGCGACTGCACGAGCAGCGCTTTGGTGGCCGCATCCGCCAGGCACCCGTCGAGGTAGGCCGTGAGCCCCGCCTGGAGCCGGTCTCGCCCGGGCGGCAGGTCGGCCATGGCGGCGACGATCGATTCCTCCAGCTGGTCGTGGAATCGGACGTGCAGTGCCCGCACGTAGTCGGTTCGGCTGGGCCAGTGCTGATAGAAGCTGCCCTTGGCCATACCCGCCTCGGCGACGATCGCGTTGACGGAGATCCTGGCGAGGTCGGAGGTGCTCAGCAGGCGCTGTCCGGCGTCCAGCAGCGCGTTGCGGCCGGGTTCGGGCGGTCTCACGCGGCCCTGCGCCTGCTGCGTCGCGCCAGCATCTCGCCGTACTGCTCGCACACGTGGATCACCCCGGTCAGTTGATACGTGATCCATCCCTTGTGCGTGGAGGGCAGGTTCTTCTCGAACAGTCGGTGGCCGACGATCTGCATGGCCCAGCCTCCGATGAACATCGTGGCGCCCACCTTCGGCTTGGCGAACAGCAGCGGCATGCCGGCCGCGATGATCGGCGTGCCGATCAGATGGGTCGCCCGCACCCCCTTCGAGGTGTGCTGGCTGCGGTAGTAGGCCATCTTGTCGGCAAATGGGGCATCCGGCGGCGGGGCTGGTGGCATCGCGGAGTCCTCCTTGTCGGCGCGTGTCTCCCGTTGTAGCGTAGGCGTTGACCGACCAGTCGGTCAACGCCTGGAAAGGGGACCCATGACCACCATCCAAACCCGCGCCGGCCGCGTCGCCTATCGCGAATCGGGCAGTGGTCCAACGGTTTTGCTGCTGCACGCGACGCTGCACGACCGACACGACTACGACCCCATCGTCGATACGCTGGCCCGGCGCTACCGCACCATTGCGGTGGACTGGCCCGGCCATGGGGATTCGGATCCGCTGGACGCCGCCATGGAGCCGACCGCGCCGCTGTTCGCCGATGTGCTCGAAGACGTCGTCGACGGCCTGGGTTTGTCGCGCGCGGTGTTGATCGGCAACTCGGTGGGCGGGTTCGCCGCCGCACGGTTGGCGATCACCCGTCCGGAGTTCGTTGCGGGTTTGATCCTGGTCAACACCGGCGGCTTCGTTCCGCTCAATGCCGTGTCGCGCACGTTCTGCCGGATTATGAGCGTGCCCGCGATGTGGCGCGCCGCTCCCCTGTTCGTCCGTGGCTACATGAAGGCCCGGACCGACAGCGACCGCGCCATCGCCGAGCGCACGATCGCCCGGGCACGGACCGACGACGGCGTCCGGACCGCCACGGGGTTGTGGCGAAGCTTCGCCACCCCCGAGCACGACCTACGCAGCCGCGCCGCCGGGCTGTCGGCGCCCACGCTCATCGTCTGGGGCAAGCGCGACATCGCGATACCGCTGAGCTCCGGGCGGATAGCGCACGACGTCATCCGTGGCTCCCGATTCGAGATCCTCGACACCGGCCACGTGGTCTTCTCGTCCGACCCGCAGGGGTTTCTCGCCGTCGCCGAGCCGTTTTTAGACTCGGCGAGCCGGCGCGAAAGTCCCCAGTTTCGTTAGTGATTGGGGACTTTTGCGTCTGCTGGCCGCATGGGACGCGCGGCGCTTTCCACCGCTGCCTCGACGAAGCGGCGCAGCACGGCATTTCGGGGGCGCGGCAGATACGCCAGCCCGACCGGACTGGCCGGTGCGTTGCGCAGCGCGATGAACTTCACGCCCGGGTGGATGTTGCGCCTCATCGCCACATCGGGAATTACGCCGATGCCGCGGTCGGCGGCCACCGATTCCAGCCACTCGTCGAAATTCGTTGTCTCGACCACGGTTTGCGGCCCTTCGCCTTCGGGCCACGACCACGGCCCGGTGGTGCCGCTGGCGGTGTTGACCACCAGCGGCCACCGCGGCACCTCGGCCCAGTCCAATTCGGCCCTGCCGGCTAGGCGCGAGTGAACCGAACACACCGCCACCCGTGACTCGTCGAACAGGTGCACAACCTGTACGGCGGTGGACGCGACGTGCCCGCGCACCACGGCGATGTCGACCTTGCCTTGCTGCACGCCGGTCAGCGCATCGTCGGTGCGGACCAAACTGACCCGCGTCCCGGTGGCGCGCTCGAACCGTGCCACGGTGTCCTGCGCCCACGGGTCGGGCAACAGCCAACTGAAGCCCAGCCGGAGGCTGGCCTGGCGTCGCACGGCGGCGAAACCGCGCTCCAGCTCGGCCAGCACACGTTCGACGTGGTCGAGGAACCGCTGTCCGGCCTTCGTGGTCTCGACGTGGCGCGAACTGCGGTCCAGCAGCGCCACACCGAGGGCGTCTTCCAACTGCTGAATGGTGCGGCTCAGCGCGGGCTGGGTAATGCTCAGCTCGTCGGCGGCGAGGGTGAACGACTTGAGTCGCGCGACCGCCTCGAACACCCGCAGGTGGCGCAGCTCGACGCGGTTACCCGCAAACCCGTTCATGCGTGACAAGCATAGATGCATTACAGCAGGCATTTCACCGGGGATTTCCGTGGACCTAACGTCGGTTGCAACGACAACGGAAGGGAGGCAAAATGCCGCTGCTGTACATCGACCTCATCGAGGGTCGCACGCCGGCCGAGGTCACGGAACTGCTGGACGCAATCCACGACGCGGTGGTCGACGCGTTCGGGGTCCCGCTGCGCGACCGCTACCAGGTGGTGCGCACCCATCCGGCCCACGAGATCGTCGCCTGGGATACCGGTCTGGGCATCGAGCGCTCATCGCGGTTGGTGGTGGTGCACGTGGTGAGCCGGCGACGCACCCGCGAGGCGAAGGAAAAGTTCTATGAACTGCTCGCGTCCAATCTCGCCGAACGGTGCGGGACGGACCCGGCAGACCTGATCGTATCGATCACCGAAAACGGCGACGAGGACTGGTCTTTCGGCCACGGGCGCGCACAGTTTCTGACGGGAGCGCTGAAATGACACTGGATACCCGCCTGACCACATTCCTCGGGATCGAACACCCGATCCTGCTTGCGCCGATGGCGGGGATATCGGGGGCTAGCCTGGCCGCGGCGGTGAGCGCAGCGGGCGGCCTGGGTCTGATCGGCGGTGGTTACGGGGACGCCGAATGGTTGCGGTCGCAAATCGGCCAACTCGGCGGCGCACGAGTCGGATTCGGGTTCATCACCTGGAGGCTGGCCCGCGACCCGGGGCTGCTCGACGTGGTAGTGGCGCAGCAACCGGCGACGATCATGTTGTCGTTCGGTGAGCTAGCGCCGTTTGCCGAGCGCATCCAGGCGGCCGGCATTCCGCTGACGGCACAGGTGCAAAACCTCGAGCACGCACGACGGGCGCTGGACGCCGGCGCGGACGTCATCGTCGCGCAGGGCGGCGAGGCGGGCGGCCACGGCATGACGGTGCGCTCGACCTTCACGCTGGTGCCCGACGTCGTCGACCTCGTCGCCGAACGCTCGCCGGAGACGGTGGTGGTGGCGGCCGGGGGCGTCGGCGATGGTCGGGGGCTGGCCGCGGCGCTCGCACTCGGCGCCGACGGGGTCTTGGTGGGCACCAGATTTTGGGCGTCCCAGGAAGCGTTGGTGTCGCCGCGCGCGCACGAACGGGCCATCGAGGCCAGCGGCGACGACACGCTTCGCACCCGGGTGTATGACATTGTGCGACAACTGGATTGGCCCACCGAGTACAACGCGCGGGCGCTGGGAAACGCCTTCCTCGACACCTGGCACGGAAACGAAGATCAACTTTCGGCGTCGTTGCCCGACGCGGTGGACACCTTCCAAAAGGCCACGGCCGCAGAGGACTTCGACACCGCCGCCGTGCTTGTCGGCGAGGGCGTGGGTGGCATTCGCGACGTCCGCCCAGCCGCCGACATCGTGCACGAGATGGTCCGCGACGCGGCGCGAATCCTGAACCGCGCTCAGTAGAGCGGTGACCAGTTCGACGTCCGAAGCAGCCGGCTCTCCCATTGGTCACGGTATTTCAGCGCCTCGACCATGTAGCTGCCGGGCTGCCGGTGTTCGGGCGCGGTCTCGGTGGTCAGTAGGCGAACGAGCGCGGCGTAGTCGTTGACTTCCTCAATCTTTTGCCACAGCATCGCTTCTCGACGCCGGTAGCTGCCGTGCGCGACCTGAAAGCACGCCTGGATATCGAGGATGCGCATCTCCCTGGGGGCCTTGGACAGCACCCGGTAATAGATTTCGTCCCACATCCGGATGTAGTAATCGAGCGGAGCGTGCGGCCAGCCGGTGTCCTCCATGAACAGGCTCAGCGGATGTGTCGCACCATCGGTGGGCACCGCGGCCAGGTCGACGGTCTGCAACGGTGACCACTCGACCGGAAGCAGCAACTTCCCCGTCACGTCGTGGCGCAGGTGATCCAGCTCGCGCATCCACGGGTTGAGATCCCCGCTCCGCACCCGGCGATCGAGCCGCTCCCAGGCGGCGCCGTCGGCGATTGCGGTGACGGTGACGACGTTGTAGGAAACCCCGGAGCCGTGAGCATGGTTCGCATACCAAAGCAGCCGCGCGTCGTCCCCCTCGGCGAGGGTAGGCATCCAGCCCTCGCGGTAGGCGGCCTCGAATTCTTCCTCGCGCGCACCGACCACCTGGTGGGTCTCGTGAAGGAAAAGCATTGCTACTCCTACGTTTCAGGCGTGCTCGGCGATCAGCGCGGCGATCTGGCGGCGGCTGACCTTGCCGGTGTCGCTGTATGGAATCTGGTCGACGATCGCCAGCCGCTCCGGCAGCTTGAAGTAGGCGATCAGCTCGCGGCAATGCGAGCGCAGTTCGTCGAGCGTGACCGGAGCGCTGGCCACCACCGCGGCGCCGACCCGCTGGCCGAGTTCGTCGTCGGCGATCCCCGCGACCGCGACGTCGGTGACCGACCGATGGGAACGCAGCGCCTCCTCCACCTCGATCGGCCCGAACTTCTCTCCCCCGCGGTTGATGGTGTCGCTGAGCCGGCCGCTGGGAAAGATGTAGCCGTCGGCGTCCTGGCGGCCCAGGTCGCCGGTGTGCAGCCAACCACCCATGACGTTCTGTGCGGTGTGCACCCACAGCTCGCCGACGGTCCCGGGCGCGACGTCCTCGCCGGTCGCGGGGTCGACCACCCGAACCTCAACCCCGGGTAGCGGCCGGCCGACGGATCCCGCCCGGGCGGGATCGCGGTGATCGGCGGGCAGCAGCGTGGTGTACGCGCCGAGCGTCTCGGTCTGACCAAACACGTTGGTAAAAGCCACGTTTGGCAGCGCGTCCATTGCCCGCCGCACCAACGCGATCGGCGCGGCGGCGGCGCCGTAGGCGATGGCCACCAACGACGTGAGATCCGTGTCGGCGAAGTCGGGATGATCAAGGATGCGTTGCAGCATGGTCGGCACCATGAAGGTCATGGTGATCCGGTGCGCGGACACCAGCCGTAGCCACTCGCCGGCGTCGAAGCGGGTCTGTACCACCAAGGTGTTGCCCGCATAGAGGCTGCCGAGCACGCCCAGGGAACCGCCGACGTGGAAGAACGGGACGCACATCATCCCGACCGTTGGTGTGGCGTCCGCGCGAAACGGCGCCGACATCCCCCCGACCCGCGCGCTCAGTTGGCCGCTGGTGATGCTGACCGCTTTGGGGAGTCCGGTGGTGCCGCTGGTGAACAGGATCAAAGCGTCTGCGGTGTCGGGGATTTCGCTCACCTCGGGCACCGGGGGCGAGTCGCCGGCCAAATCGCTGTCCGTGACAACGGTGGTCGCCCCCGCGTCGCGCAGCCGGTCGGCATAGGCCTGTCCCGCGACGCCGACCCCCGCACAGCCGGCGTTCTTCAACAGCCCCTTCAGTTCCGGCGGCGTCAGGGCCGGGTTCATCAGCGCCGCCGCGGCGCCGAGGCGTGCGGCCGCGAACAGTGCCGCGATCGATAGCCGGCTGCCGCCATCCACGACGGCGACCCGGTCGCCGGCCACCACGCCGCGCGCGGCCAGAGCCGCCGCGCACTGCCGGACGGTCGCCGCGAGATCGCCGTAACTCACCGAGCACCCGTCGACGATCAGAGCGGTCCGGGTGGGATCGCTTGCGGCGGCGGCCTCGAGGCTTAAAACAGCGGAGACCACTCGGACGTCCGCAGCAACCGGGAGGTCCACTGATCGCGCAGATCCAGGGCATCGTGCATCCAAGTCCCGGGGGCGCGGTATTCGGCGGGGATGTGGGTCCGGAGCAGATCCAGCAGGGCCTCCGGCTTGCTGATGCGTTGCATCAGGATCACCTCACGACGCACGTGGCTGCCGAGGGCGGGCTGGAACGCCGCGTGCATCGACAACATCGACGTCGGCTCCTCGAGGCTTTTGGCGTACACCTCGCCGCAGCGGACGATGTATTCCTCGAACTTGTCCTCGTAGGGCCACATGGTGTCTTCCATGTAGAGGCTCATCTCGTGCTCTCGCCCGTCGACGGGCACGTCTTCGAGCACGACTTCAGGTAGGGGCGACCACGGTAGCGGCACCAGCAGCTTGGCGTCGACCTCATGGCGGAGTTCGTCGAGGCCGCGCATCCAGTCCCGCAGATCACCCTTTTGCACGCGGTGGGTCAAGCGTTCCCATGCCGCGCCGTCGCGGACCGCGGTCACCGTGATCACGGTGTAGGCGGGGCCGCTGCCGTGCGCCTGGTTGGTGTACCAGAGCAGCCGGGCCTCGTCGCCGTCGGCGAGCATGGGCATCCAGCCGTCGCGAAATGCCGCTTCGAATTCGTCTTCAGCGCGCCCGCGCACCTTGTGCACCTCGTGCATGAACAGCACGCCCTGACCTCCCAGATCGGGGCGCTGCACCGCTGAACGCCCTTAGCTCGGACGGTATAACGCGGGTCGACGTATGCACAATTACCGGTGGTGGATGACCTAGACAGTCGAGCCGAGAATCTGGTTTCCTCAGCTAATGGCTCGACTTGAGGTACCGGATGGTCCGGGCGGCGAAGCCGCCATGATCTGGACGCTGCGGCCGCAGCTCGGCGGCATGGTCGAGCGGATGATCCGGGGCGCATACCAGCAGAGCATCCTGCCGGCCGACGAACGCGAGTTGGCGAGGATGCGAATCGCACAGATCAACGACTGCGTCGCGTGCTCGGGCTTCCGCGCCCCCTCGGTACTGGATGCCGGTGTGGCACAAGAGCTTTACGACAACGTCGCGGACTACGCCAGCTACTCCGGCTACACGCCGCGGCAGCGTCTCGCCATCGAGTACGCCGATCGCTTCGCCACCGACCACGCATCGATGGACGACGAGTTCTTCGAGCGGCTGCGGGGCGTGTTCTCGGATGAGGAAATCCTTGATCTCACTTTGTGTGTCGCGGTTTTCCTCGGCTTGGGCCGGTCGCTGACCGTGCTGGGCGTCGACCAGTCGTGCGCCATCGATATTTGAAACTCGAAAGGAACTCCATGGATCTGGCGACGGTCGACGAACTGCTCACCACGACGCGGGCCGTGCGGAAACGGCTTGACCTCACCCGCCCCGTGGGCCGCGAGGTCATCCTCGAGTGCATCCGGCTGGCCATGCAGGCGCCGACGGCCAGCAACACCCAGGACTGGCGTTGGATCGTCGTCACCGATCCCGACAAGCGTGCGGCGATCGCCGAGATCTACAGCAGCATCGGCGCGCAGTACCTGGCGTACGCCGCACAGAACGCGACGGATCCGCAGACACAACGGGTGTACCAGAGTGCGATGAGCCTCACCGACACCCTCGCCCAGGTCCCGGTCCACGTCATCCCCTGCATCGAGCAGCGCATCGACGGCGCCGAACTCGGGATCGCCGCGGCGGCCTGGGCGTCGATCATCCCGGCCGGCTGGAGCTTCCTGTTGGCGCTTCGTTCGCGCGGTTTGGGGTCGGTGTGGACGACGATGCATCTGTTCAAGGAAAAGGAAGTGGCCGAATTGCTCGGCATTCCCGAGACGGTCACGCAGGCCGCGCTGTTCCCGGTGGCCTACACGATCGGCACCGACTTTCGGCCGGCCGCCCGGCCGCCCGCGGAAAGCATCACTTACTGGGACACCTGGGAACAACCGAGTGGAGATGGCTGATGCAGTCCTACACCGTGCGATTCCACGTCGACGCGCCCCCAAAGAAGGTGTGGCGGGTCCTGCATCCGCCGGTGCCGCCGGACGCGCCGCGCCCGCGGGTCCTCGAATGGCCCGGCGGCAGCATGGAAATCCTCAACGAAGGCAACGAGGCCGGCGAGGGCCTGGTCCGCACGTGCATCTTCGAAGTCCCCAAGTATCTGCTGTCCGGCGGCAGGGCGCGGTCGTGGGAAACGGTGACGGAGGCCGAAATCAACAGGCTGTCGCGGTATATCGCGGTCGGCGCGCCGCTGTGGTCGCGCGCCGAGGGCTACCACGAACTCGAGGAACAACCCGATGGCACCACCGTGCTGACGTTCCATGAGACCTATCACGCCTACAACCCGGTGCTGCGGTTCTTCCTCGAACGCCCCGTGCACGCGAGAATCTCCCGCGACAACCTCAAGGTGTACGAGCACGCACTGGGCTATGCGGGCACCGTGCGGCGGCTGAGCTAGCCGCATTGACTCTGCGCTGATGGCGGGCGCTACTCGCACTTCTCCGCCATAGCCGCAGAGTCAACGGGTGTGCCCCGCTGCGGTGGCCCGGTACATTGGTCCTCTATGGGGTCCTCTATGGGGTCAGAGGCATTGACGCGTCCGTCGCGGTGGGTCACCGCGGGGGTGATGGTCGCGGGCTGGGTGGCATCGGCCGGTTTGGCCGGCGCCGACCCGGAACCTGCGCCGCCCCCGTCACCAGCGTCTTCACCGGCGGCGCCCGCGCCGGCGGCGAAAACGACTATCGACAAGGACGGCACCTACGCCGTCGGGTCCGACATCGCACCGGGCATTTACAGCTCCGCGGGACCGATCGGCAGCGGCACCTGCTACTGGAAGCGCACCGGCAACCCGGACGGCAACCTTATCGACAACGCCATCAGCAAGAAACCACAGGTCGTGCAGATCGATCCGACCGACAAGGCGTTCAAGACCGACGGCTGCCAGCCCTGGCAGCTGACTCCCGACGCCGTCGTGCCCCCCACTACACCGCCCCCGGGTGTGGCAGGCACCCTCGGCATCCTGAACGGGCTGCTCGGCGGGAATAGCCCGCCACCGCCGCATAACTGACGGGGGCTAGCGGTCCGTGACGAATGAGCGGCACCAAGTCGTCGTCGTCGGTGCCGGCGTCAGCGGATTGACGTCCGCCATCAGCCTGGCTGAAGCCGGGTGGCCGGTGCGGGTGTGGGCCGCCGCGCCGCCCCAGCAGACAACCTCACGCGTGGCGGGTGCGGTGTGGGCGCCCCCACGGCCGTCCGGACGTGCCGTGCAGACACAGGCCTGGACCGAGCACTCGCTGCGAGTGTTCCGCGAGCTGGCCGAGGACCCCACCACCGGGGTACTCATGGCGCCGGCCCTGGCGGCCGGCGACCTGTCCGGGGCCGACGCGATGTCGTCGGCGTCCGCCCTGATCCCCGACCTTCGTCGGGCCGACCCCGCTGAGCTGCCCGACGGTGTCGCGACCGGCTATCGCGCCACCATGCCCATGATCGACATGCCGCACTACCTCGACTACCTGACGCAGCGACTGGCGGCGGCCGGCTGCGAGATCGAGATACACCCGGTGCGCGCGCTGGCCGAGGCCGCCGATGCCGCACCGATCGTGGTCAACTGCACCGGTCTGGCCGCGGGTGCGCTGGTCGGCGACGACGCGGTGCGGCCGCTGTTCGGGCAGCACGTCGTGGTCACCAATCCTGGTCTGCGGCAACTGTTTCTGGAAATCAACAGCGACCCGGAATGGATTTGCTACTTCCCTCATCCGCAACGCGTCGTCTGCGGCGGCGTCAGCATCCCCGACCGATGGGACACCACCGCGGAGCCCGAGATAACTGAGCGGATCCTGCAGGGCTGCCGTCGGATCGAGCCACGCCTGGCCGACGCGGAGGTGATCGAGACGATCACCGGGCTGCGGCCCGACCGCCCGTCGGTGCGCGTGGAGGCCGAGCCGCTGGGGCGGGCGCTGTGCGTGCACAACTACGGTCACAGCAGCAACGGGGTGACCCTGTCGTGGGGCTGCGCGCGCGACGTCGTGCGCCTGGTCAGCGCTCGCTGAGCAGCGCCGTTTCCACCGACGCATACAGCGGCAGCAGGCGCCCCAAGCCGCAGGCGGCGATGGTTCGCGCGACGACCGGCTGACTGCTGACGAGCCGCAGCTCGACGCCGCGCCGCCCGCATCGGACCGCCTCGTTGGCGAGCGCGACATAGGCGCACGATCCCATGAAGTCGATTGCCCGGGCGTCGACGACGAACGGCCCCGGCGCGCTGGCGATCGAGGCGGTTCGGCTCACCATGCGTTGCCACACGGTGTCGTTGCTGGCATCGACGTCGCCGCCGACATGAATCACGACGGCCGAGCCGTTCAATTCGGTGACGGACCGCAGCCCGCTGTTGCAGAAGGCCGGGAACGTTTCGGTTGCGAGAGTCCTCATCGTCGGCAATCCCGTCGTCGTGTCCGGTGAGCCGTGACCCTGCGGCGATGCTAAGCATATGGGCTGGAAGGGCTGACCTCCAGGCATATCGTCGACCGATATGAGCATCGACTACGCGCTGGACGGCCGCATTGCCACCATCACGATCAATCGCCCCGAGGCGCGCAATTCGCTCGACATGGAGCATTTCCGCGATCTGAAACGGGCGTGGATCGCCTTTCGCGACGATCCCGGCGCGTGGGTCGCGGTGATCACCGGCGTCGGTCGGGACTTTTGCACCGGAGCCGATTTGAAGAAATTCATCCCCGAGCTGACCGGTGACCTACCCCAGCCCGACGGGTGGAACAAAGACGACGCCATCCACGCCGTCTTGCATCGATTCCCGCTGTACAAGCCGATCATCGCCGCCGTCAACGGCACCTGCGTCGCCGGCGGGTGTGAGATGTTGGGCTGCACCGACATTCGAGTCGCCGTGCCCGAGGCGCGGTTCGCGATCATGGAGCCCAAACGCGGCTTATTCGCCGGCGGTGGCAGCACGGTGCGGCTGCCCCGCCAACTGCCTTACGCGCTGGCGATGGAGCTGTTGCTGACCGCCGACATGGTGGACGCGCAGCGCGCCCTGGAAATGGGATTGATCAACCGGGTGGTCGCGGCCGACCGGTTGATGGAGGCCGCCTACGACTACGCCGAGCGCATCGCCGCCAACGCGCCGCTGGCGGTGTTCGCGACCAAGCAGTCTGCCGTCGAGGGGCTGGCGCTTGACCTGGATGCGGCCTACGACAACGAAACCCGGCACAGCGACCGGGTTTTCGAGACCCAGGACGCCAAGGAGGGACCGCGCGCCTTCGCCGAGAAGCGAGCGCCGCGATGGCAGGGCCGCTGACTACCTCTTGGCGGCGCGACCGACGTCGCGAACCACCAGCGACAGAGTCCAGCTGACGATCGACAACAGGATGGCGGCCCAGATCGCGTCCCACCAGAAATGGTCGATCACCAAACCCCAGTGAATGGTGTGTGTGGTGATCGAAGCGGTGATCCAGAGCATCAACGCGTTGACGACGATGTGAAACACGCCAAGGGTCAGGATGTACAACGGGATCGAGAAGAATTGCACGATCGGCTTGATGAACGCGTTGACCACACCGAACAGCACCGCGACGAGGAAGATGATGCCGATCCTCTGCGGCGTGGTGTAACCGCCGACGAACCGCAATCCGTGAAATAACAGCGTGACAACCCACAACGCGACACCGGTTAATGCGGCGCGCCACAGAAAAGGGCCCATGTCGGTGATCTTGCCAGTTAATTCAGGCTGTAGAAGCGCTGTGCGTTCAAGCCGCCGATCTTTTCGCGTGCTTCTTCACTGATGTCGGTTCGGGTGCGCAGATGCTTGGTGCTTTCCGGCCACTCGCCGTCCCAGTGCGGGTAGTCGCTGGCGAACATGATGAAGTCGGCGCCGAGCACATCGATCACGCCCGGCAGGATCGGCTCCTCGGGTTCGCATGTCACCCAGATGTTTCCGGCGGCCAGGTAGTCGTGCGGGTCGCGGCGCCAGCCGCGCTCGATCCAGTCGCCGCGCTTCTCGTAATGCTCGTGCAGGCGGTCCATGAAGAACGGGACCCAGCCCGCGCCCGCCTCGAGGAACGCGACCCGCAGTCGCGGATGCCGCTCGAAGACGCCGCCCGAGACGAGCGCCGTCATCGCCGTCATCTGGTCGAACGGAAAGCTGATGCAGTGCACCTGAATGTAATTCGTGAAGCGGTCCACGCCGATCTTCGGCAGGTGAATGCCGGGCGCGCCGTGCACGCCCAGCGGCATTTCGAGCTCGACGGCGGCGGCGTAGAACGGGTCAAGATCGGGGTGGTCAAGGTTGCGGGTCTTAAGCGCCGGCGGGACCAGGGTCGACACCAGCCCGAGCTCCTTGGCCTCGCGCATGATGTCGATGGCCACCTGCCCGTGCTCGATCGGGGTGACAGCGACGCCGCGCAACCGGCCGTTCGTCGGTGCGCAGTAATCCGCGATCCACTGGTTGTAGAGCCGGGCGAATCCCGCAGCGAATTCAGGGTCTTCGAGGCTGGGCACGCACAGCCCGAGGCTGGGATAGAGCACCATCGTGTCGATGTGGTCGCGGTCGGCGTCCCCCACCACACCCTCGGCCGTCCGGCAGTTGACGTCGGGCGCCTTGGTGATGCCATGCTCGGGTGGGCAACCGGCGCCGGGGCCCTCGTCCTCCGGATAGTTGCGGCCCTCGAACATCAACCGCAACCGCTTGTCGGTGCTGGGTTTGACGTAGTCCGGCCAGCGCTTGATCGCCTCGACGGCCAGCGATGAGTTTTCGGCGACGTGCCCATCGGCATCGATGATTTGCATAATTCGGCAACTTACTCTCGCGGGTTGTCTGGTCAAACGGCTTGCAAGTACGACACGATGCTGGCGTGACAACTCCCCAGGCCGGCAAGCTCACCGGCGACCAGCGAAACTCGTTCATCGCGGCGATGTTGGGCTGGACCATGGACGCCTTCGACTACTTCATCGTGGTGTTCGTCTACGCCGATATCGCAAAGACGTTTCACCACAGCAAGGCCGAGGTCGCGTTCATCACCACGGCCACCCTGGTCATGCGCCCGGTGGGGGCGCTGTTGTTCGGCCTGTGGGCCGACCGGGTCGGCCGTCGACTCCCGCTGATGGTCGACGTGATGTTCTACTCCGTCGTCGGATTCTTGTGCGCGTTCGCGCCGAACTTCACCATCTTGGTGATCCTGCGCGTGTTGTACGGCATCGGCATGGGCGGCGAATGGGGGTTGGGCGCCGCGCTGGCCATGGAGAAGGTGCCCGGCGAGCGGCGCGGCTTCTTCTCCGGGCTGCTGCAGGAGGGCTACGCGCTGGGTTACCTGCTGGCCAGCCTGGGATCGCTGGTGGTGATGAACTGGCTGGGATTGTCGTGGCGTTGGTTGTTCGGTCTGTCCATCATCCCGGCCTTGATCAGCCTGATCATTCGCTACCGCGTGCAGGAATCCGAGGTATGGGAAGCCGCCCAGGACCGGATGAAGCTGACCAACACCCGAATCCGGGACGTGCTGCGCGACGGCGCGATCATCCGCCGGTTCTTCTACCTGGTGCTGCTGATGACCGCCTTCAACTGGATGAGTCACGGCACCCAGGACGTCTACCCGACGTTCCTCGGCGCGACCGCCAACCACGGCGCCGGGCTGTCCAGCGTCACCGTCAAATGGATCGCGGTGGTGTACAACCTGGGCGCCATCGTCGGCGGGTTGGTGTTCGGCACGCTGTCGCAGCGGTTCAGCCGGCGCTACACCGTGATCTTCTGCGCGCTACTGGGGCTGCCGATCGTGCCGCTGTTCGCCTACTCGCGCACCGCGGCGATGTTGTGCCTCGGCTCGTTTCTAATGCAGCTCTGCGTCCAGGGGGCCTGGGGTGTGATTCCGGCGCACCTGACCGAAATGTCGCCGGACGCCATTCGTGGCCTCTACCCCGGTGTGACCTACCAGCTTGGCAACCTGCTTGCCGCGTTCAATCTGCCGATTCAGGAGCGCCTGGCCGAGTCGCACGGCTACCCGTTCGCCTTGGCCGCCACGATCGTGCCGGTACTGCTCGCCGTGGCCACGCTGACATTCATCGGTAAGGACGCGACCGGAATTCGTTTCGGCACCGACGAAACCGCTTTCGTGCCAACGGAAGCGACGTGAGCTAATCGCGATGGCGGCGGGGCGCCGAGAGCATCGCGCAGCGGGGTAATGGTCGCCTCACCCAAAGCCGGCCCGTCGCGGGTGCGATCCAGTTACGATGGCCCCGATCGCGGGGGGACTCGATGTCCGGAAGGCGACGCCGCCGGCCCGACACTTGTTTGAAGGAGGCGCGGCATGGCTGCCATTCACTTCATCTCGGGCCTGCCGCGCTCCGGTTCGACTCTGCTGGCGGCGTTGCTGCGGCAGAACCCGCGGTTTGAGGCGGGGATGTCGGGCCCGCTGGCCGGTCTGTTCGGCGCATTACTGGGTGAGATGAGCGCGCGCAACCAGTTCTCGGTGTTCATCGACGACGCCAAGCGCGAGCGCATTCTGCGCGGGCTGTTCGATAGCTTCTATGCCGGCTCTCCCGCCGACATAATTTTCGACACTAACCGCGGCTGGTGCGGGTGGATGCCGGCGATCGCGCGGCTGTTCCCCGACGCGAAAGTTATTGCGTGCGTGAGGGAATTGCCGTGGGTGATCGACAGCATCGAGCGGCTGGTGCAACGCAATGTGTTCAGCCCGTCGTCGATGTTCAACTACAGCGCCGGCGGCACGGTGTACACCCGCGCCAACGCGGTGGTAGCCCCCGACGGCATCGTCGGTGGCCCCTACGACGCGCTCAAGCAGGCGTGCTACGGCGCGCAACGAAGCCGTCTTTTGTTGGTGCAGTACGAAACGCTCAGCAGCGACCCGGCCAAGACGATGGACGCGATCTACGCCTTCCTCGGCGAGCCGCCCTTCGAGCACGATTTCGACCACGTCGACTACGACGTCACCGAATTCGACGAGCGTGCCGGCACTCCGGGGCTGCACGCCGTGCGGCCCAAGGTCAGTGCCGAGCAGCGCGACACCCTGCTCCCGCCGGATCTGTTCAAACGCTTCCGCAACGACGCCTTTTGGCGCGATCCGCAGCGGGTTCCGGCCGGCTTGCAAGTCGTGTGAGGACCTAGCCTGTCTTCGAGCCCGATTCGACGTCGCTGAGCGCGCGCAGCAGCAGGTGCATCGCCACCGTCGTGGAACGCTCGCGGATGTCGGACCGGTTTCCCGGGAGCTGCAGTGTCCTCGTCGTCGTGGCGCCGTCGGTGAGCCTGACCGTGAAACAGACTGTGCCGACTGGCTTTTCGGGCGTCCCCCCGCTCGGTCCGGCGATTCCGGTGATCGCGACGGCGGTGTCGGCGCCGAACTGCTTGAGGGCGCCCGATGCCATCGCCTCGGCCACCGGCTCGGACACCGCGCCGTGGGTTTCGATCAACGCGGGGTCGACGCCGAGCAGCTCGACCTTCGCGTCGTTGGAGTAGCTCACCACGCCGCCCATCACGTACTCCGACGATCCGGGCCGGTCGGTGAGCCGGGCCGCCAGCAGCCCCGCGGTACACGATTCCGCGGTCGCGATGCGGCGGCCGGCGAGCAGCCGCGCGACCAGGTCGTCGACATGCGAGCCGTCCTCGGAATACAGCTGGTGTCCGTGCTTTTCGCGCAGCAGCTCGGTGAGGCGGGCGTAGCTATCGGCGGCGTCCGGCTCGTAGCGGGTGACCATCTCGATCTCTCCGCGCCGCAGGCAGGTGGTGATCTCCAACTTGCCGAAGTCGGATACCGATTTTTCGGCGTCACGCAGGGTTTCGGCCAGCCCCGATTCGGGCAGCCCGAACATCCGGATGGTCTCTTGCCGGTACACCGTCCGGCCGGCGATCGCCTGCTGTGCCGCAGCGGTCTGAATTGCGTTGTGCCACATGGGCTGTAGCTCGCGCGGCGGACCCGGGAGCACGATCACCGCCGGCCTGCCGGGGACGACGACGCCCGGCGCGGTGCCCACCGGATCGAGCACCTCGGCGCCGGCGGGAACCATGGCTTGCTTGCGGTTGGCCGCCCTGATCGAGTCGAAGCTGCCCGGCTGCAGGGCGGCGTTGCGCGCCCCCATCAGGCGTTTGAGGATGTTGGCGATCTTGTTCTCGACCTCGGCATCCAGCACCAGCTCGCGGCCGGTGAAACGCGCCACCACCTCGACGGTCATGTCGTCGGCCGTGGGCCCCAGGCCGCCGCTGGTGACGATCAGGTCCACCCCCTGGTCGGCCATGAAGCGCAGCTGCGCCTCGATGTCGGCCGGGCGGTCACCGCAGATGGTGATGTGGGCCAGCTCGACGCCGAGCTCCAGCAGCCGGTCGGCGATCCAGGGGCCGTTTTTGTCCTGGACGCGGCCGGTGAGGACTTCGGTTCCGGTGACAACGATGCCCGCGCGTGCGCTCACCGGCATGAGCCTACGCATGCAAGCTGCGCGAGCGGTAAGCCTCAGTCGCCGGGGCTGCCCGGTTGGCCGGGTTGGCCCGGCTGCCCCGGTTGGCCGGGCTGACCGCCGGGTCCGGGTGCCCCGCCGGCACCGCCCTCACCGCCGGCACCGGGCTGACCGCCCGCGCCGCCGTCGCCGCCGCGACCGCCGTCGCCGCCCCTGCCCCCGTCGCCGCCGCGACCGCCGTCGCCGCCTCTACCTCCGGCGCCGCCGGCACCTCCCCTGCCGCCGGCCCCGCCGGCTCCTCCGGCTCCGCCCCGGCCGCCCTGACCTGGCTGCCCAGGCTGACCTGGCTGACCGGGCTGGCCGGGCTGACCCTCGCCGGTCACGAGGTTCCCACCGATGCGGGAGTTGCGTATCGAGCCATGAGTCTGCCTCCTTAGCGGCCGAATTTCCTCGGCTCACGCCAAGCTACCCCAGTGGCGAGGGACACTGGGCCGATGATCGAGTTAGAGGTAGCCCAAACCGACGTGACCAAGCTCGAGCTGGACGCGATCGCTAACGCGGCCAACACCCAACTGCGGCACGGCGGCGGCGTCGCCGCGGCGATCGCCCGCGCCGGCGGTCCCGCGGTGCAGCGGGAATCCACCGCCAAGGCGCCGATCGGGCTCGGTGAAGCCGTCGAGACGACGGCCGGCGACATGCCGGCGCGCTACGTGATTCACGCCGCGACGATGGAGCTGGGCGGCCCGACCTTGAAAATTTGCGGAGCTGAAATCATCGCCCAAGCCACCGAATCCACCCTGCGCAAGGCCGATGAGCTGGGGTGCCGTTCGCTGGCGCTGGTGGCATTCGGCACCGGCGTCGGCGGCTTCCCGCTCGACGAGGCCGCACGTTTGATGGTCGACGCGGTGCGCCGGCACCGGCCGGGCTCGCTGGAGCGGGTGGTGTTCGCGGTCCACGGCGACGCGGCCGATCAGGCCTTTCGAGCCGCGGTGGGGGCCTAGTGCCGGGCTAGGTGCCGTTCGACGGAAGCGACTTTCTGCGTCATCGCGTCGGTCGCCCCGGCCCGCCAGTCCACCTTGATCACCGTGCTGACCCGCGGCGCGCGAGCGGCCACGGCCTCGACCGCGCGTTGTACCACCGCCATCACCTGTTCCCAGCTATCGCCTTCGATCACGGTGAACATCGAATCCGTCTTGTTGGGCAGCCCGGAATCGCGCACCACGCGAACCGCTTCGGCGACGATCTCGCCGACACCCTCGCCCACGCCGAGCGGGGTGACCGAAAACGCGACCAGCACAGACATTCGACGAGCCTACCTGGCAGCATCGAGCCCATGCGCGTTCTGGTGCAACGGGTCTCGTCAGCAGCGGTGTCGGTCGACGGCCAGGTGGTCGGTGCCATCCGGCCGGATCGCCAGGGACTGCTGGCGTTTGTCGGTGTCACACACACCGATAACCCCGATAAGGCGCGCCGCCTGGCTGAAAAGCTCTGGAACCTACGTATTCTCGCCGACGAAAAGTCCGCGGCTGACGTCCGCGCGCCGATCCTGGTCGTCAGTCAGTTCACGCTGTACGCCGACACCGCCAAAGGTCGTCGGCCGTCCTGGAATGCGGCCGCTCCCGGCGCGGTCGCCGAGCCGCTGGTGGCCGCGTTCGTGGAGGCGCTGCGGGGATTGGGTGCCCGGGTGGAGACCGGCGTGTTCGGGGCGCACATGGATGTCGAATTGGTAAACGACGGCCCAGTAACCGTGATTTTGGAGCTCTGAGGGCGCAGTCGCGGGTACTTTGGTGCGCACGGCTGCGTTTCGGGAGGGCTAGTGGCGTTCACGTCATCCGCATCACCTGAATTTGGGTCGCTTCGTTCCGACGACGACCACTGGGACATCGTCAGCGGCGTGGGCTACACCGCGCTGCTGGTGGCGGGTTGGCGCGCCGTGCACGCGGTGAGCCCGCAACCGCTGGTCCGTGACGACTACGCGAAACTTTTCATAACAGCCTCCCAGGACCCGTATCTGGCCGGCGTGTTGGCCGACCCGGGCACCTCCGTGGACGAGACCGCGTTCCCCCGCCTCTATGGCGTGCAGACCCGATTCTTCGACGATTTCTTCAACGCCGCCAGTGCGGCAGGCCTACGTCAGGCCGTGATTGTCGCCGCTGGGTTGGACTCTCGGGCCTACCGGCTCGAATGGCCGGACGACACAACCGTTTTCGAGATTGACCTACCGAAAGTCCTGGAATTCAAGGCGCGGGTGCTCGACGGGCATGGCGCCACGCCCAAGGCCCGCCGCCGCGAGGTGGCGGCCGATCTGCGCACCGATTGGCCAACACCGCTGCAGGCGGCCGGATTCGACCCGCGGGAACCCAGCGCCTGGTCGGTGGAGGGGATCCTGCCCTACCTGACCGACGACGCACAAACGACACTGTTTGCCCGGATCGGCGAGCTGTGCGCATCCGGCAGCCGAGTTGCGGTGGGCGCGCTGGGAACACGCTTGGACCACGGCCGGCTTGCGGCGCTGGAAGCCGAACACCCCGGCGTCAACATGTCGGGCAGCGTGGACTTCTCCGCGCTGACGTATGAGCCCAAGTTCGACACCGCGGGCTGGCTGGCCGCACACGGCTGGGCCGTCGACCCGGTCCGCAACACCTTGGAGTTGCAGTCGGGCTATGGCATGACGCCGCCGGAGGTGGATGTCAAGATCGACGGCTTCATGCACTCGGAGTACATCACGGCGGTCAGGTTATGAAGTTCTCGCCCGCGCAAGCCCTCGCCGAAATCGGCGCCAGTCCACCCGGTCCGGGCGTCGGTGCGTTCTTCGACCTGGACGGCACGCTGGTCGATGGATTCACCGCCGCCGTCCATGTCGGGGACCGAATCCGCCGCCGACAGGCCGGTTTCGGCGAGCTTCTGGGCGTCTTCGACGCCGCGCTCCGCTACAAATTCGGCCGGCTCGAGTTCGAGCGGATGATCGTCCGGGCCGCCGGATACCTGCGTGGTGAGGCGCTCGCCGAGCTCGACGAGTTGGGTCAACGGCTCTTCGTGGAACGTGTTGCACCACGGCTCTATTCACACATGCATCACATCGTTCGGGCGCATCAGGAACGTGGGCACACCGTGGTGATGAGCTCGTCGGCGCTGTCCATCCAGGCGCTGCCGGTCGCCCGCTTCCTCGGTATCGCCAACGTGCAGTGCAACCATTTCGAGCTCGACGAGCACGGGCGGCTGACCGGAGGGATCGTCAGACCGGTTGTCTGGGGCACCACCAAGGCCGCGGCGGTCCAACAGTTCTGCAACGACAACGGGATTGCGTTGCAGCACAGCTACTTCTACGCCGACGGTGACGAGGACGCCGCGTCGATGTCGCTGGTCGGGTGTCCGCGACCGGTGAACCCGCGATCCGGGCTGGCCGCCGCGGCCGCCGCGCACGGCTGGCCGGTGATGTGCCTTGCCTCGCGGGCTCGCCGGAGGCCGGTGCGCGCGCTGCGGCACCGGCTAGGGCGTCAGAAGGACCTTGACGCTGTCGCCGGAGCGTGAGCCCGCGACGTCGTAACCTTTGGCCGCGTCGTCCAACGGCAGTGTGGTGGTGAAGATGCCGTCGACGTCGAGCCGGCCGGACTGAAGCAGCGGAATCAGTTCCGGCCAGGTGCGCTGCACCGGCGCGGTGGTCATGCGCAGCGTGATGCTGCGAATCAAACAGCCCAGGGCGTTGAGCGGAAACGGGTTCATGTCGTGCACGCCGACGACCGAGACCGTGCCGCCGGGTCGTACCGCGTTGAACGCGTCGGTCAGGGATGCGTCGGTGGCGACGGCGTCGATCACCGCGTCGGCGCCGCGCCCGCCCGTCGCGGCGAGGATGGCCTCCACCGCCGGCGCCTTGACCGGCGTCGCTCCCCAGCGGGCGGCGCGGTCCAGGCGGCCGTCGACTCGATCGACGGCGAAGACCGTTGCCGCGCCCTGAAACAGCGCGCTGCGCAGCGCGCACAGCCCGACGGCTCCCAGGCCTATCACCGCCACGGTGCCGCCGAACGGGATGTCGGCGCGCTGCGCCGCCGCCCAGCCGGTGGGCAGGTTGTCGGTGAGCAGCAGTGCCTGTTCGGAGGTGATGCCCTCGGGCATCTTGAGCAGCTGAAAGTCGGCGGCCGGCACGGCGAGCAGATCAGCCTGCGCCCCGGCCAGCACGCCGCCGCCGAAAATCTGAAAACCGTTGTAGCACATGACCGGATCGCGGGTGGCACAGCCGGCGCACGCGCCGCAGCCGGTCACCGACGACACCATGACTTGGTCACCGACTTTGACGTTGCGCACCTCCGGCCCGGTCTCCACGACGGTGCCGATTGCTTCGTGGCCGACCGTCAGCGGCTCGGTGAGCGGAAAGTCGGCCTCGTAGAAGTGCAGGTCGGATCCGCAGATGCCGGCCGCCGTGACTTCGACGATCGCCCCGTCGGGGCCGGAAAGTGTTGGATCGGGCCGGTTTTCGATGCTGATGCTGCGCGGTCCGTCAACAACTACTGAGCGCATGGCGGCGTGCTCACTTTCTGTCTCGGATTACCAACTGTGACCAGTCGGGCTCGCGTACCGCGGCCCAGTATTCGTTGAGCCGCCATGGACTGACGGTGTGGATCTCCCCGTCGGCGTTCTTGAAGTAGGAGTGCTTGACCGCGGGATGCGCCCACACCATTTTCTTGATTTGGGTCTGTGTCCGCTGGTGCCAGTCGACGGCGGCTTCGGCCGTCGGTTCCATCGAGTGCACTGTGGGGTCGGACAGTCGTGCCAAACACTGGTCGACGTAACGCATCTGCAGTTCGGACTGAAAGATGAGGCTGCCGCCGTGCGCGAGATGCGTTCCTGGCCCGTAGATGATGAAGAAGTTCGGGAAATGCGGCACGGTGATGCCGAGGTAGGCGTACGGTCGGCTCCCCCACATTTCGTGCAGGTCAATTCCGTTGCGGCCGGTCACTTTCAGTGGCCACAGCACATCGGTGTGCCGGAAGCCGGTGGCATAGACGATGACGTCCGCGTCGTGTGTCACCCCGTCATTGGTGACTACGCTGCGGGCGGTGATCTGACGAATCGGAGTGCGGACCAGTTCCACGTTGTCGCGTTGCAGTGTCTGCAGCCAGCTGCCGTTGTCCTGCAACGTCCGCTTGCCGCACGCGGGATAGTCGGGCATGACCTTGGCCAGCAGCTCGTTCCCTTCGCCGATCTGGCTGGTGATCCACTGCGAGAACATCATGTGGGCGCCGGCGTTGATGTCGCTGACCGCGTGGTCCTGGTCGGCGTAGTTCGGATCGCTCTCGGCGGCGTCGAGACCCTTGTCGGACCCGGGCCACAGCACCAGGAACCGGTACCAGCGACCGTAGAACGGCAGGTGCGCCATTGCCCAGCGCACACCGTCGCCGACCTCGTCGTGATACATCGGGTTGGGGAACATCCACTGGGCGGTGCGCTGGAATACGGTGAGGTGCTCGACGCTGTCCGCGATCGCCGGGGCGATCTGAAAGCCGCTGGCGCCGGCCCCGATCAGCGCGACCCGCTTGCCGGTCAGGTCCACCGAGTGATCCCAGGCCGCCGAATGAAACGACGGACCCTCGAACGTGTCGGCGCCGGGGATCTCGGGAATGTGTGGCCGATTGAGCTGACCGACCGCGGTGATGACGGCCCGCGCGGTTACCGTGCTGGTCTGGCCGTCGGCCGAGCGCAGCGACACCGTCCAGATACCGTCGTCGTCGTTCCACTCGGTCCCGAGCACCTCGGTGTTCCACCGGATGTGCTCGGCCAAGTCGTGCTTGTCGATCACCTTGGTGAAGTAGTCGCGCAGTTCGTACTGCTCGGCGAAGAAATGCGTCCAGTCGTTGTTCGGTTCAAAGCTGTAGCAATAGAAATGGTTCGCGACGTCCACCCGGGCCCCGGGATAGCTGTTCTCCCACCATGTTCCGCCCGGCCCCGGATTCTTCTCCACGATGGTGAAGCCGATGTTGGCCTGTTTCAACCGGATTCCCGCCAGGATGCCCGATTCGCCGCATCCGATCACCAGTACCGGGAGGTCATCCGTGCGTTCGGTGGGCAGGGCAGCCGGCCGGCGAGGGTCGACGCCCTCGAGGTCCAGCTCCTCGCAAATCAACGGAACGTAGTCGTCGGGCACGTGCTCGCAGGCCGCCCAGTCCATCATTTCCCGGATGAGTTCGGCGTTGAGCGGTTCGGGTTCGGGGCAACCGCGGTCCCGGTAGTCGGTGATCACCGCCAGGGCTTCGGCGCGCGCCCGGGCCTTCTCCTCCTCCGACATGAACCCTTGCACCTCGTTCAGGAAGACGCCCATCTGCTTGAAGTCGCGGATGAATCGGGGGTCGCCGGTGATGTGGACGAGCGACAGCAGCAGTGTGGGAATGCTGACATCCTCCAGCGCGGCCGCGATCTCGTCTGTTGGCGTGGTGAAGGGCTGACCGGCGTAACGGCTGCGCATCGAATTACGCTACTCCTAGTTTCGTAATTGGCAGCACTACGCTACCGCGTAGCCGCGCGGCCGATCAAGGTTATTGCTTGCAGAATCGCGGGTGATCCCGTCCTCGAGCGCGCTCAAGCTTCGGCCTCTGCTGGCCGCGCTACCGGAAGGAGGTGAGCGCTATGGCCCCAGTGCTGACGGCGTGCAGTTCATTCCTGCTCGCCGTGTTGTGGATGGACCTCATTTTCGACGTTCAGGTGCTCCGGCACCGCATCGACGTCCCCGAACCCGTCCTCGATTCCATTGCCGCCTACTACCGTAGGGCGACCACCACCTCGCGGCCGATGAGCCGGCTGATCGTTCTCGTCATGCTGATCTTGTTGGGCGCGTTGGGGTTTCAGGCCGTCCGCGGACACGAGCCCGGCTGGTTGTTGACCACCTCGGCGATTCTGGCCGCGGTACCGATACTGCTGGCGCTCACGCGCACGGTGCCCTCCGCGGTTCGCCTGGGGCGGCGCACCGACGATGCACGCGAACAATCCCGTCTCGCGCGCGCCATCTGCCGAGATCACGTCGTCTGCGCTAGCAGCATGCTCGCGTTCCTGGTGCTGTGGGCCGCGCACAGCCTGGCGATCTGACCTGTCTGGCCATCCCCAGTCCGCGCGTACTAAACTAGAACACGTTTCAGTTTCTGCGAGCGCCCAGGAGCAGGCATGCACACCGCCATCTGCGACGAACTCGGCATCGAGTTTCCGATCTTCGCCTTCACCCACTGCCGCGATGTCGTCGTCGCGGTCAGCAAGGCCGGTGGTTTCGGCGTGCTCGGGGCCGTCGGGTTCACACCCGAACAACTCGAGATCGAGCTCAACTGGATCGACGAGAACATCGGCGACCACTCCTATGGCGTCGACATCGTCATCCCGAACAAATACGAGGGCATGGACTCCCACCTGTCGGCCGAGGAGCTCGCCGAGACGCTGCGCAAGATGGTGCCGCAGGAACATCTGGATTTCGGCAAGAAGATCCTCGCCGATCACGGCGTGCCGGTCGAGGACAGCGACGGCGACACCCTGCAGTTGCTGGGGTGGACCGAGGCGACCGCCACACCCCAGGTCGAGGTCGCGCTCAAGCACCCGAAGGTGAAGATGATCGCCAATGCGCTCGGCACCCCGCCGGCCGAGATGATCAAGCACATCCACGCGGCCGGGCTGAAGGTGGCCGCGCTGTGCGGCTCCGCCTCGCAGGCGCGCAAACACGCCGACGCCGGGGTCGACATCATCATCGCCCAGGGCGGCGAGGCCGGCGGACACTGCGGCGAGGTCGGCTCCATTGTGCTGTGGCCGCAGGTGGTCAAGGAGGTCGCTCCGCTCCCCGTCCTCGGCGCGGGCGGCATTGGCAGCGGCCAGCAGATCGCCGCGGCCCTGGCGCTCGGCTGCCAGGGCGCCTGGACCGGATCGCAGTGGTTGATGGTCGAGGAGTCCTCGAACACGCCGGTGCAGCAGGCGGCCTACATCAAGGCCGGCAGCCGCGACACCGTCCGCAGCCGCTCGTTCACCGGCAAGCCGGCCCGGATGCTGCGCAACGACTGGACCGAGGCCTGGGAGCAGCCGGACAACCCCAAGCCGCTGGGCATGCCGCTGCAGTACATGGTGTCCGGCATGGCGGTGCGCGCCACCAACAGGTACCCGAACGAATCCGTCGACGTCGCGTTCAACCCGGTCGGTCAGGTCGTCGGGCAGTTCACCAAGGTCGAGAAGAGCGCGACCGTCATCGAACGCTGGGTGCAGGAGTACCTGGAGGCGACGACGCGGTTGGACGAACTCAACGAGGCCGCCGCCGTTTAAGGTCGGCTACTCCTCGGCCTCTTCCTTGCCGGTGAACACCTCTTTGGTCCGTTCCACCGCGTAAGTGCCGATGTCGATCGAGTGCTGGACGATGCCGCTGGCGCCGCCCGCGACGTCGCCGCGGATGATGTCGCTGGCGTGCTCGACGATGTCTGAGGCTTTCTCGACGGCATTGGTCGCGATGTCCCTCGCCGCGTCGACGGCATCTTTAGGGTTGAAGGCCATCGGGGTCTCCTATTCGTTGGCTTGATTCGACTCTAGACGTCGGCGGTTGACGTGACCGCGCCCACAGCGGCGGAATTTCGGCATTCGATGTGTCTTGTGAATTCCACCTATCAATACGGGGCGCTGGTGCCTAGCATGAGATGTCCACCGATGTCAAATACGTCGAGGTTGGTCGCCGTGCCGTCGCTGTGGTGGGAATGACGATCGAGGTAGATGCCTGGTTGTTCGCAGGCCAGTGATTGGAGGCTAGGGATGTCCCTCGTGATTGTGGCGCCGGAGGCGGTGTCGGCAGCGACATCGGATTTGGCGCGGATCGGTTCGACCATCAGCGCGGCCAACGCGGGCGCGGCATTGCCCACGACGCAGTTGCTGGCCGCCGGTGCTGATGAGGTGTCGGAGGCGATTGCCGGACTGCTTTCTAACCACGCCCAGACATTTCAGGCGTTGAGCGCTCAGGCAAGGCTGTTTCACAGTGCGTTCGTGCAGGCGCTGGGCGCAGGTGGTCATTTGTATTCGGCCGCGGAGGCGGTTAACGCGTCGGTGGCGGCGTTTACGGATGTCGGTGGTGCGCCGTTTTCGCCGTTCCTGTTGCTGACCGGGCGTGCGCTGTTTGGCAACGGCGCCAACGGAGCGGCCCTCGGCGCCGATGGTGGCGATGGCGGGTTGATTTGGGGCAACGGCGGCAACGGTGCCACCGGGCACACCGGCCAGGCTGGCGGTAACGGCGGGGACGCCGGGCTGATCGGCAACGGCGGCAACGGCGGCAAGGGCGGCTTGACCGCCGACGGCGGTCGCGGCGGGGCGGGCGGGGTCCTGGTCGGCAACGGCGGTAACGGCGGGGCGGCCGACGAGACCGTGCTGGGTGACGGCCATGTGGGCGGCAATGGCGGTTCGGCCGGGTTGTTCGGTAACGGCGGAAGGGGCGGCGCGGGCGGAGAAGGGGCCGACAGTGGCGGGCATGGCGGCAACGGCGGCAACGCCGGCACGTTCGGCGGTGCAGGCGGTGCGGGCGGCGGCGGCGGCGACGGCGACAGCGACGTCGGCGGCGCCGGGGGCAACGGTGGTGCTGGCAGGCTTTGGGGGTCCGGCGGTGCCGGCGGAAGCGGCGGAGACGGTTCCAACGGCGGCGGCCTCGGCGGCGTCGGCGGCAACGGTGGGATCCTCGGCGGCAATGGCGGTCACGGCGGGGCCGGGGGGCCCAGGCATGAACGCCGGTGACGGTGGCGACGGCGGCAATGCCGGGTTCCTGTTCGGCACTGGCGGTGCGGGCGGTATGGGCAATCTAGGACAAACCGGTGGTGTCGGCGGTGACGGTGGCACAGCCGGGTTGATCGGCAACGGCGGCGCCGGTGGTGACGGTGGTGGCGGTACTTTCGCGGGCGGCGTCGGAGGCGATGGAGGCGACGCCCGACTGTTCGGCAGCGGCGGCGCCGGTGGCGGCGGTGGTAACAGTCCGGACAATGGGGGCGACGGAGGCGATGGAGGCGACGCCGGGTTGATCGGCAACGGCGGCGACGGTGGTGACGCGGGAACGGGCACGCCTCCAGGTAAGCCAGGAGCCGGCGGCGCTGGCGGACTGCTGTTCGGCCAAGAAGGGGCGCAGGGCCACTAGACGCCCTTTGCCGCCACGCCACCTGGGACATACCAACTGGCCAGGTTCAGGGGAGCTACGGCCGGTGCCAGTTGCTCCACACGCCTTTGGAACACATCACGCGGCCTGGTGAGGCAAGCAGGGCGGGGATATCTTCGCCGTGTCTGGTGAAGGCCAGGTCAACGGGAGTGAATGAGAGAGAGCCAGTACTCCTCGGGTATCTCCTTGCCGGAGCGCAGTATTCGCGCCAACCCGACGGCCATCGCGATTCCGAGCAGGCCGAGCACCAAACCGGCCAGCGCGATGAGTGCCCACAGCACGGCAGTGACCGTCGGCCACGGCGACAGCACCGCGAGCACCGGTGCGAAAAAGAAGCCCGTGCCGATGTACCACGCCGAGCCGGCGCGATCAGAGGCCAGGACGAGCCGCAGCCAGCGTGGAACTGGTGATTGCACTGGCCCGTCGGCGCTCATGTCATCGAGTTAACCGGACGGCGGGAAGAACCCTGCCCCGGTGAACCAGCCCGGCTGCCAGCCCTGGGCGCCCAGGCACAGCATCGGCAGCCCGTCGGGGGTCTGTGCCGCGCTTTGCGGGCCCGGGCAGGGCGCGCCAGTCTGCTGCACTCCGTACAGGGGGTAGGAGATCACCCAGTAGCCGACGGTCGCTGCCGGGAACTGATTGGGTGGTGGGAAGTGGCACGCTTCGGCTTGGCCGCTGGGCCCGCGCCCGAAGATGAAGCGCTCGTAGTTGTCGCACGGCGCGCCCAGCGACGCTTGCGGGTTCATGCCCGGTACGTCGCCCTCGTAGGCGGCCGCGACCGGCGCCAGGCCGACCGCGCCGCCCGTGATCGCCCCCGTAATCGTTGTGCTGGCGAGTAGTTCGCGAATCATGTCCCACCCTCGCTGTCGTGCCGTGCGGCCCATACCGGCCGGTGACCTGGAACAAAGCTTAATCGTTGCGGGGCGCGCCACAAGACCGTCGAACCTGAACACGTTCCAATTCGGCTTCGCCGATCTTGCTCTAACGCTTCCCAACTGGGGCGTACCAATGGTTTATTTGGCACTGAAAGACAACTAGACGGATTCGTATCGAGGAGTGGCCCGCATGCCAACCCCCAATCTGCCTCCCGGCTTCGACTTCACCGACCCAGACATCCATGCCGAACGCTTGCCGGTCGAAGAACTTGCCGAGCTGCGCCGCACCGCGCCGATCTGGTGGAACGAGCAACCCGACGGCGTCGGCGGCTTCGACGACGGCGGCTTCTGGGTGGTGTCCAAACACAAGGACGTCAAGGAAATCTCCCGGCGCAGCGACGTCTTCTCGAGTCTGGAGAACACCGCGTTGCCGCGCTACCGCGAGGGCACGGTGCGTGAACAGCGCGACACCGGCAAGTTCGTGCTGCTCAACATGGACGCGCCGCAGCACACCCACCTGCGCAAGATCATCTCCCGAGGCTTCACGCCCCGGGCCGTCGAGCGCCTCCGCGACGATCTGCACGAGCGGGCCCAACGCATCGTGGCCGACGCGGCGGCGCAAGGCTCCGGCGACTTCGTCGAGCAGGTGTCGTGCGAGCTTCCGTTGCAGGCCATCGCCGGCCTGCTGGGAGTGCCCCAGGAAGACCGGATGAAGCTGTTCCACTGGTCCAACCAGATGGTCGGTGACCAGGACCCCGAATTCGCCCGCAATGACGCCATGGGCGCCTCGGTGGAACTGATCACCTACGCCATGCAGCTGGCCGCCGACCGGGCTCAGAATCCCGGCGACGACATCGTCACCAAGTTGATCGAGGCCGACGTCGACGGCCACAAGCTCTCCGACGACGAGTTCGGCTTCTTCGTCATCCTGCTCTCGGTGGCGGGCAACGAGACGACCCGCAACTCCATCACCCAGGGCATGATGGCGTTCACCGAATTCCCCGACCAGTGGGAGTTGTACAAGCGCGAGCGCCCCGCCACCACGGCCGACGAGATCGTCCGGTGGGCCACCCCGGTCACGTCGTTCCAGCGCACCGCGCTGGTGGACTACGAGCTGTCCGGCGTTCAGATCAAGAAGGGTCAGCGGGTGGTAATGGTCTACCGCTCAGCGAATTTCGACGAGGAAGTGTTCGACGACCCGTTCACGTTCAACATTTTGCGTGACCCCAACCCGCATGTCGGCTTCGGCGGCACCGGCGCGCACTACTGCATCGGGGCCAACCTGGCGCGGATGACGATAGACTTGATGTTCAACGCGATCGCCGACACCATGCCGAACCTGGAACCACTGGCCAAACCCGAACGGCTGCGCTCCGGCTGGCTCAACGGGATCAAGCACTGGCAGGTCGACTATCAAGGCAGTGGGGCTGCGAAATGCCCCGTCGCGCAATAAAATACGACGGGGAAATAACGTGTCCACGCATCGAGCGGTCCACGTCAAGTCCGCGGGCGCACCGTTGGAGCTGGTCGAGGTCGAAACCACGCCACCGGCGCGCGACGAGGCCCGCATCACCGTGCGCGCTTGTGGCATCTGCGGCACCGATGCCCACTTCGTCTCCGGTGGATTCCCCGGCATGTCCTGGCCCTTGACTCCCGGGCATGAAATCGCCGGGACCATAGCCGAACTCGGCGAGGGCGTCGAGGGTTTCGCCGTCGGTGATCGGGTGGCGGTCGGTTGGTTCGGCGGGTGCTGCTACCACTGCGATCAGTGCCGCAAGGGCCAATTCATCCACTGCGAGAACGGCAAAGTCCCGAGCTACCAATACCCCGGCGGATACGCCGAATCGGTGACCGTACCGGCCAGCGCGATGGCCCGAATTCCCGCCGAGCTCTCCGACGCGGAAGCCGCGCCGATGGGCTGCGCCGGCGTCACCACCTACAACGCGCTGCGCCACACCAAGGCCGTGCCCGGCGACCGGGTTGCGATTCTCGGCGTCGGCGGGCTGGGGCACCTCGGCGTGCAGTTCGCCCGCGCAATGGGCTTCGAGACCATCGCGATCAATCGCGGAGCCGGCAAAGCCGACGACGCGCGAAAACTGGGCGCCCACCACTACATCGACTCCACCGCCGCCGACCCGGCCGAAGCGCTGAGGGCTCTCGGCGGTGCGGCGGTGGTGCTGGCGACCGCGGGCAATTCGGGTGCCATGGCGGCCACCGTCGGCGGCATCTCGCCCCGCGGCGAGCTGGTCACCGTCGGCGTCACGCCGGAACCTTTGCCGATCAGCCCCATTCAGCTCATCACGCCGGGCGTCAGCATCGTCGGCCATCCCTCCGGGACCGCCAAAGATGTCGAGGACACAATGCATTTCGCGGTCTTGTCCGGCGTGCGGGCGTGGATCGAGGAGTTGCCGCTGTCGCGGGCCGCGGAGGGCTACGCCGCGTTGGAGCAGGGCCGCGCGCACTACCGCACCGTGCTCACCATGTGATGGCGTGGACGTTTGACGCTTCCGACGGCGAGTTGCGGCTTCGCACCGGCGTGACGGGCAGGGCCGCGCGCATGGGCCACCGGCTGACCATCGCAATGACGCGTTGGCGGGCCACGGTGAATTGGGATGGCGGCGAACCCGTGACCGCCGAGCTCGTCGTCGACGCCGAGTCATTCCAGGTCGTGCGCGGCGAGGGCGGGGTCAAGGGATTGTCCGGACCCGAGAAGGCCGTCGTGCGCTCCAACGCGTTGAAATCGCTGAGCGCCAACCGTTTTCGCGAAATCCGATTCAGCAGTGACGCTATCGACAAGACCGACGACGGGTATCGCCTCAGCGGAACGCTGCAAATCCGCGGGGTGTCGCAAGACCACGTAATCGATTTGCGCACCGACGATCTCGGCGACTCGTGGCGAATGTCCGCCGAATCCGCGGTCCGCCAATCGGATTACGGCATCAAGCCGTTCTCGCTGCTGATGGGCTCCGTGCAGGTCGCCGACGAGGTGACGGTTTCGTTCAGCGCGGTCTACGGCTGCGAGTCCGAGTCGCCGTAGGCGGCGGGGATGTGTTCGAGCACCCGTGCCACCGCGGGCGGGTGGCCGTCGGGATCCGACGTCGCGTTCTGTTGTTCCATCGGCGCGACGGGCTGCGCCGCGGGCGCGGCGGGCGGTTGCACCTGCGACATCGGCCGCACCCCCTCCCGGGGGGCGGGCGGCGGCGGGGCCGTCGGCGCCGCCTCGATGGGTGGCCTCGAGGTACGCGGCGGGTGATTTGCCGTATCGGAAGCGTTGTCGGGAACCAACTGGAGGCCCACCGCCAGCGACAACGACGTGACGAACGTGACCGCAGCGGCGGCCAACGCGGTCACCGCGCCGGCGTAGGAGACGTGCCGCGACCGGACGGCGGGCGCGGGAGCGGGCTCGTTGGCCGTCTCGAGAAGCAGTTGCTCGTCGGTGAACTCGGTGCTGGCCGCCGCCGCCAGCGCGGCGCCGCGGGCGACCGTCACCTGGGCCATGCTCTGCGCGAAAACCGGTACCGGCAAAGTCTTTTCGAGTTGCCAGGACAGGGCATTGATGTCGAGGTCCGAACCGACCACCAGCACGCCCGCGGGGCGCCATCCGTCGCGGTCGAACATTCCGCTCAGCCAGGACGTCAGCCCGTCAAAGCCGCCGCGCACAAGTTTGACGGCCGTGCGCGTCTCGCCGTCATTGGTGTCGACCATGACGACGTTGGCCCACTCCTGCTCGAGGATGCACACCGCGGCCTGCTCGTAGCCGATGACCGGCGTGATGGCCCTGGCGAGCGTGTCGACGGCTTCCAGGTAGCGAATGGGCACCACGTTCTCGAAACCCGCGTCGGTCAGGGCCTCCAACAACAGCGCGGCCTCCGCCGACGCCTCGTCGTTCCAGGTCACGCCGACGACCCGCAGACGGCGCTCGCTCGCGCTCACCAGCGCCTCAACCCGCAATACCTCGTCTGCCACCTGCTCCGCGGTGCTCACCGCCCGCACGCCGCGTCCGCGGGGCAGCTTCAACTCGTGATGGTCCAGGATCGTGCCGTCTGCGCCATGTCCGTCAGCGAGGACCCACCCGACGGTGGTCGGCGTGACTGATACCCCTAGTACCGTATCCAAATTTGCACCTCAATCGGCCCCGGAACACTGACGCTCCCAGCCACACCGCCGCACACCATGCGGCCCGCTGGTGCGGTGATTCGTGGGAGCCGGAACGGACCGGGTTAGCGTGGTCTCTCGGCTTGCTTCGTGAGAGCCTACGCGGTCGGCGCGAGTTGGGTAGCCCCGAGCCCGAAGACCCAGGTGACGCACAGCGATATATCCCGCGCGCCACGGGCGCAACACGCCAAAACCGTCAAGCGGATTGCGCGGCGCCCCGCGGTTAGCCAAAAACCGAAACGCCATTTGCTTAGTGGCACTTTGTAACTTTTCGTGATGCGTCGCCGGGCGCGGGACTCGGCTGCGTTAAATCGGCCACTAGCTGGTGATTTCCGCGCCCTGCGGGCCTGCGGCGGGGCTGCGGGCACATCTTGCGCCGCCGCCGGCGCCGCGTTATCACCGTTGCTGTATTCGCGGCGGTGGCCGATACAAAACCGAGATTGGTTCGCGTCCAGATCGACATTTGGCCTATTCGCACGGTAAATTCCTGCCGAGAGCACGGCTCGAGCTACGCCAGACATAAGACAAGGTGGGCAGGTATGACAGACGTGAGCGAGAAGGTCCGGGCCTGGGGGCGGCGGCTGTTGGTCGGTGCCGCGGCGGCTATCACCCTGCCGGGCCTGGTCGGTCTTGCCGGTGGTGCGGCGACCGCGGGGGCATTCTCTCGGCCAGGTCTGCCGGTCGAATACCTGCAGGTGCCGTCGGCCGCAATGGGCCGCAGCATCAAGGTCCAGTTCCAAAGCGGCGGGAACGGCTCCCCCGCGGTGTACCTGCTGGACGGGCTGCGCGCGCAGGACGACTACAACGGCTGGGACATCAACACCCCGGCCTTCGAGTGGTACTACAAGTCGGGCCTGTCGATCGTGATGCCCGTCGGCGGGCAATCCAGCTTCTACGCCGACTGGTACCAGCCGGCCTGCGGTAAGGCCGGTTGCTCCACGTACAAGTGGGAAACCTTCGTCACCAGCGAGCTGCCGGCGTACCTGCAGTCGCAACGACAGGTCAAGCCGACCGGCAGCGCCGCCGTGGGCATCTCGATGTCCGGTTCGTCGGCGTTGATCCTGGCCGTGAACCACCCCGGTCAGTTCATCTACGCCGGCTCGTTGTCGGCGCTGATGGACCCGTCCCAGGGCATGGGCCCCAGCCTGATCGGCCTGGCGATGGGTGACGCCGGTGGCTACAAGGCCGACGCCATGTGGGGGCCGTCCAGCGACCCGGCCTGGCAGCGCAACGACCCGACCCTGCAGGTCGGCAAGCTCGTCGCCAACAACACGCGGCTGTGGATCTACTGCGGTAACGGCACCCCGTCGGAGCTGGGCGGCGCCAACATGCCCGCCGAGTTCCTGGAGAACTTCGTGCGCAGCAGCAACCTGAAGTTCCAGGACGCCTACAACGCCGCCGGTGGCCACAACGCGACGTTCAACTTCAACGCCAACGGCACGCACAGCTGGGAGTACTGGGGTGCGCAGCTCAACGCGATGAAGGGCGACCTGACGGCCACCCTGGGCGCGACCCCCGGTGGCGGCGGCTAACCCGCCCCGTTTCGAAGTCCGCTACTGCGCTCGACGGCAATCGTCGAGCGCAGTAGCGCGTTAGGGGCCCGGGAATTGGTTGGTGATGTCGATCCACCCGGATGCGTCCCTGCGGTGATCGTTGGTGTCGCGGCACTCGCCGTACGCGCGCAGGATTCCCAGGGACGAATCGTCGCCGTGCGGATAGATGATGGCGGTGACGGCGTCCTTGGCGACGGTCATCCCGAACACGTGATCGTTGGGCGGTAGGCCCTCCGTCCAGCCCCGGGTCACCAGCGTCGCTGCGATTGTCTTGAAATAGATGTCGGGACGAGCGCCCGCGGGCAGTGTGAAGGTCAGGTAGATCGCACCCTGGTAGGGAGGGTCATTCTGGTTCTTACAGGACATCAACAGATAGCCGGCCGACTTTGTCCGCAGCCCCGCGAGGCTCACGATTTGTTTGGCCGACCCGATTACCTGGGCGGAGGTCGCGTCGTCGCTGACCGGGTTGGCGGGATGGTCCAGCTTTTCCAACGGCGACGGACGCAGCGCGCTCACCACCAGGAACGCACCGCCCAGCAGCAGCGAGACCGCGAGCGCGGCCGCCAGCAGCGCCCGAGCGCGCCGCGCGCGCAACCAGTCTCCGCGTATAGCTATGTCAGCCAGGCTATCTCGCGATTGGCGCGCGCCGGGGTCGTCGTGCTGGCCGTCCTGCTGGCCGCACCGCAGGCGCGGGCCGACAGCACGAACCCGCTGAGCGAGCTGGTCGACGCGGCCGCGGCTCGGTTGCAGGTCGCCGACCCGGTGGCCGTGTTCAAATGGCGGACCCGTGGGCTGATTGAGGATCCCGGCCGCGTCGAGCAAGAACTCGCCGCGTTGCGCGCCGACGCCACGGCTAAACGCATTGACGCCGAATATGTCGCGCGAGTCTTCGCCGACCAGATCGACGCCACCGAGGGCATCGAATACAGCCGCTTTGCCGATTGGAAGTTCAATCCGCCGGCCGCGCCGACGGGCGCGCCGGACCTGTCGGCGTCCCGCGCGACGATCGATGGCCTCAACCAGACGATGCTAACCCAGATCGCGTTGAACTGGGATTTGTTGCGGTCACCGGGGTGCGTCGGCGCGCTCGACGCGGCCCGGGCCGACGTCGTCGTCGCCCGTGGGCTCGACGACCTGTACCGATCAGCCCTCTTCTCGGCGACGCGCTCTTATTGCTCTTGAAAGATATGAATTGAATAGGTATTCAGCTGGCGCCTGACGTGCCGATTTCTGCTGATTTCGTTGCCATAGATTTCTTATCTCGCGATTTATTCGAATCCGTAACACTTCGGACACGCCTGCCGAAAAGCTTGACATGAAAATACTCGGCAAGCCTCTCGTCGGGTCCGCCGTGATCGGCGGGTTCGTTGCAGTGTCGATGACCATCTCCGGCGGTGCGGCCAGCGCCGCCCCCGCGGCGCCCAACTGGGACGCGATCGCGCAATGCGAGTCAGGTGGCAACTGGCACGCCAACACCGGCAACGGCGAATACGGTGGGCTGCAATTCAAGCAAGCCACCTGGAATCAATACGGCGGGGTCGGCAACCCGGCCGCCGCGTCCAAGGAGCAACAGATCGCCGTGGCCAACCGGGTTTTCGCCGATGATGGCCTGGACCCGTGGCCCAAGTGCGGCTCGGCCTCGGGCCTGCCGACCGCGTGGTATTCGCACCCCGCTCAGGGCATCAAGCAGATCATCAACGGGCTGATCCAGGCTTCGGTCCCGCACCGGTAAGCCCTATGTCCCGGGGCGAACCTGTGTTTGGATCGGGTCATGGAAGGTTCGGCGACGGTTCACATGGCGGCGCCCGCGGACAAGGTGTGGGACGTGATCGCAGACGTCCGCAACACCCCGCGGTTCTCCCCGGAAGTTTTCGAGTCGGAGTGGATAGGTGGCGCGACGGGCCCCGAGCTGGGCGCCAAATTCCGCGGGCACGTCAAGCGCAACGAGATCGGGCCGGTGTACTGGACGACGTGCGAGGTGACCGCCTGCGAGCGGGGCCGCGAATTCGGGTTCGCGGTCCTGCTCGGCGGGCGAGCGGTCAATAACTGGCACTATCGCCTGGCACCTGCGGACGGCGGCACCGACGTCACCGAGTCGTTCCGGATGCCGCCGTCCGCGTTCAACAGCGTCTATTTCTGGTTGTTCGGCGGGTGGCTGCGTAAACGCCGCAACATCCGCGACATGACCAAGACGCTGGAACGCATCAAGGCCGTGGTCGAGGAGTGAAGTCCGTCTTCATCACCGGGGCGGGCAGCGGCATGGGGCGCGAGGGCGCAAGGCTGTTCCACGCCAAGGGCTGGCGAGTCGGTGCGGTGGACCGCAACGACGAGGGGCTGGCCGAGCTGAGCGGCCAACTCGGCACCGATCGGCTCTGGACCCGCGTTGTCGATGTGACCGACAAGGCGGCCCTGGACGGTGCGTTGGCCGACTTCTGCGCCGACAACGACGGCGGCGGGCTGGACATGATGTGGAACAACGCCGGCATCGGCCAATCCGGCTGGTTCGAGGACGTGCCCTACGAGGACGCCATGCGCGTCGTCGACGTCAACTACAAGGCCGTGCTGACGGGCGCCTACGGCGCGCTGCCCTACCTGAAAAAGACCCCGGGCAGCCTGATGTTTTCGACGTCGTCGTCGTCGGGCACCTACGGCATGCCGCGGATCGCCGTGTACTCGTCGACCAAGCACGCCGTCAAGGGGCTGACCGAGGCGCTCAGCGTGGAATGGCATCGGCATGGCGTGCGGGTCGCCGACGTGCTGCCCGGGATGATCGATACCGCGATCCTGACGACGACGCCCAACCACTCCGGCGACGCGCCGTCGAAGTTGACCGCCGACGAGATCCGGGCCCGAGCCCCCAAGAAGGGCATGATGCGGATGATGCCCGCGTCCAGCGTGGCCGAGGTGGCCTGGCAGGCCTACCAGCATCCGAGCCGGTTGCACTGGTACGTGCCCAACAGCATTCGCTGGATCGACCGGATCAAGGGACTCAGCCCGGAATTGGTGCGCCGCAGCTTCATTCGGGCGCTACCCCGGCTGATGCCGAGCGAATCCGAGGTGAACCGTTGATCGCGCGCGCCGCAAGTGCTTTGGTCCTCGCCGCCACCATCGCAGGGTGTGGGGCGGCGCAAACGATCCCCCGCCACGCCGCGCGCCTGACCATCGACGGGAACACGCGCACCGCGCGTCCGCCCGCGTGCAGCCAGATGCAGGGGTACCGGACGATCGACATCGTCGATCACGACGGACGGGTGGAGGCCGCGGTGCTGCTCAGCGGCGAGCGGGCCATCCCCCAATGGGTGAAGATCCGCAACATCGGCGGGTTCACCGGCAGCTTCTGGCAGGGCGGGGTGGGCGACGCGCACGTAGACCTGGCTCACAGCACCTACACCATCACCGGCAGCGCCTACGGCATCAACGACAGCAACCCCAACAGGGTCATCACGACGGACTTCAAGATCACCGCCGAGTGCTGAGCGGCCTAGGCTGGTCGCTGTGAAGCAGAGACTGCACTGGCTGGCGATGCACGGGTTCATCCGTGGCGCCGCGAAGATCGGAGTCCGGCGGGGCGACGTGCAGTCGCGGCTGATCGCCGATCCGGCAGTGATCGCCGACCCGGTGCCGTTCTGCGACGAGCTGCGCGCGCAGGGGCCGCTGACGAAGGGCCGCGCCGCCTATCTGGCCGTCAGCCATCCGCTCGCACATGAGGTGCTGCGGTCCGACGACTTTCGGGTGCTGATGTACGGCGGTAATTTGCCCGCACCGTTGCGGTGGCTGGAGAGGCGCCTCCGCGACGATCTTCTTCATCCGTTGCGCGCGCCGTCGTTGCTGGCCGTCGAGCCCCCAGACCACACGCGCTATCGAAAAACGGTGTCGGCCGTGTTCACGACGCGGGCGGTTGCCGCGTTGCGCGACGGCGTCGAGCAGACCGCGGCCGGGCTCTTGGACGAGCTGGCCGGCCAGTCCGATGTGGTGGACATCGTCGATCGGTATTGCTCGCAACTTCCGGTCGCGATCATCAGCGACATCCTGGGCGTGCCCGAGCCGGACCGGCGCCGCGTCCTCGACTTCGGTGAGCTGGCCGCGCCGAGCCTGGACTTCGGGCTGCCGTGGCGACAGTACCGGCGCGTGCAGGACGGGATCGCCGGGTTCAACCATTGGCTCGCCGATCATCTGCAGCAGTTGCGGCGCGAACCGGGTGACGACTTGATGAGTCAATTAATTCAGAAAGCCGAAAGTGGTTCTGCCGAAACCTATCTCAGCCCGAGCGAACTTCAGGGCGTCGCCGGTCTGGTGTTGGCGGCCGGGTTCGAGACCACGGTGAACCTGTTGGGCAACGGAATTCGGATGTTGCTCGACAATCCCCAACACCTGGACACGCTGCGCCACCGTCCTGAGTTGTGGCCCAACGCCGTCGAGGAAATCCTGCGGCTGGAATCGCCGGTACAGCTGACCGCGCGGACGGCGCTCAACGATGTCGAGCTGGCCGGCGTCCGGATCAAGGCCGGCGAGATGGTGGTGGTCTACCTGGCCGCCGCTAACCGCGATCCTGAGGTGTTTCCCGATCCGCACCGCTTCGACATCGAGCGCCCCAATGCCGGCAAGCACCTGGCGTTCTCCGGTGGACGGCATTTCTGTCTGGGGGCCGCGCTGGCCCGCGCCGAGGGCGAGGTCGGGTTGCGCACGTTTTTCGAGCGCTTCCCCGAGGTGCGGTCCGCCGGCGCGGGCAGCCGGCGGGACACGCGTGTGCTGCGCGGGTGGTCGAAGCTGCCGGTGACACTGGGACCGGTGCGCTCGATGGTGTCGCCCTAGGCGGGGTCGCCCGTTGACTCTGCGCTCAGCGCGGGTCCTACTCGAACATTTGCGCGCTCACTGCAGAGTCAATGGCGGGCTAGGCGAGGTAGCGGGCGAACCAGTCCAGCATTCGCCGCCACGCATCGGCCGCCGCCGCCGCGTTGTAGCGCGGGCCGGTGTCGTTGAAAAACGCATGGTTGGCATCGGGTTCGACCACCATCTCGTTGACCAGCCCGGCCCGGCCCAGGGCCGCTTTGGCCGCCGCCTGCGACCCGGTGACGCGGGTGTCCAGGGCGCCGTAGATGCCCCTTGCAGCCGGCGAAATCGGGGTTGTCGGGGAACGGCCCGTAGAACGGGACCGCCGCTGACACCCCCAGCGCGCCGTCGGCCAGCAGTTGCCACACCAGACCGCCGCCGAAACAGAAGCCGACCACGGCGACCTTCTCCCCCGGAGCGCGCAACTTCAATTGCGCGACAGCGGAATTCAGATCGTGGACGAACTGTTCCGGCGCGATCGCAGCCAACGCCGCGGTGGCCTGCGCCGGGTCGGCGAACGCTCCGGTGCCACCGCGCTCGGACAACAGATCGACGGCCATCGCCGAGTACCCGGCCCCGGCCAGTCGGCCCGCGACCGACCGCACCCAGTCGTTCAGACCCTTGTTCTCGTGGATCACCAGCACGGCGCCCTTGGAGTTGGCCGTTTGCGACCACGCCGCTTGCAGTTGGCCGCTGGGCCCTGGCCAGCTGATCGGCTGGGTGGGCAGCCGGTGGGCCATTCCCGGCGGCTGCGGCGGCCCGAGTGGGCCGGGCGGGTACGACGGCGCCGTCGACGGCCTGGCAGCTTCCTCGGGTTTCTCGCTGCAGGACGCGATGAGCGCCGCCGAGGCCGTCGTCGTCAACCCGAGTAGGCCGAGCCTTCTCAGCGTTTCGCGCCGGGTGAGTAGACCGCCGAGGTGATCGGTCGCGATCTCTTCGGCGAGGTAGCGCTGCAGGGGATTCACTGTGGCGAGTATGCGCCCGAGTCGTTGACAGCGGTGCCGCGGCGGGGTGTTATTGGCGACTATGACAGAGGTATCTATGAATGCGGTCGAGACGGAGGCGGTACTCGGGCTGTGGCAGGCGCTGTCGCGTCGCGATTGGGACGCGGTCAAAACGTTCTTGTCAGCCGATTGCCTGTACGTCGACATGCCGGTGCCGGCGCTGGCGGCACGCGGTCCCGACGACATCGTCAAACGGCTCAAGATGGGCCTTGCGCCGCTGGCCGGATACGAGAATCACGACGGCGTGCTGGTGTCCAACGGCGCCGACGTGCTCTACGAACACTCCGAAACATGGACGTTCGAGACCGGCGAGCAAGGCCTGCTGAGGTTCGTCACCGTGCACAAGGTCGTCGACGGAAAAATCACCGTCTGGAAGGACTACTGGGACATGAACAGCCTGGTCGCCTTCGCTCCCCCGAACCATTTCGAGAACCTGGCATCTGGGGATGTGAGCTGGGTGTTTGACGCTTCGGGGCTGGTCTGAAGGGCGGATGGGCCAACCCGCCCACCGGGGTCGGGGGTAACCCGTTTTCGGCGAAACGCGACAAGACGACCCAAGTCCCGTTCTAGGCTCGTCTCATCCTGACCGGGTGGGCAAAACGAGGGCTTGTTAGTGAGGTGGACCGACATGTCGTTTGTGAGCGCGGCGCCTGAGCTGATGACCGCGGCGGCAGCGGATTTGGCAACCATCAGCTCGGACCTCAGTGCGGCCCATTCGGCGGCGGCCGCCTCCACCGTCGCCGTGACGCCAGCGGCCGCCGATGAGGTCTCGGCGGCGATCTCGGGGGTGTTCGGTCGCTACGCCCAGGGCTTTCATAGTCTGGCCGGCCATGCAACGGCGTTTCACGATCTGTTCGGCCAAAACTTGAGCGCGAGCGCGGCCTCATATGCCGGCGCCGAGGCCGCCAGCGACTCGGTGTTGCGGACCATCCTCCACGAAATAGTCTTCCTGCAGCCCGTGATACAAGCCGTGCAGACCATCACCCAGGGTATCGAACAAAATCTGGCGTTCATCGGGCTGAGTCTGGTGAGCGTCGGGCAGGGTCTGCAGTTTCTGGGACTAAGCGCGGGGCCCAACGGGTATGGTCTGGCGATGTTCGGGCAAGGTCTGCAGGGTCTTGGACAAAGCGTGCTGAACCTCGTAGTAAATCTGGAGAAGCTACCGATAAGCGGGCAATCGTAGTATCGAATTTGGATCAATCGCTGCGAGCTCCCTTGTGCGCCAAGGGAAAAAGGGTTTCCGGCTCGCGCTTCAGCGCGTGCGGGACGGGTCGTGACTATCCACCGGCTGCGTCACGGCGCCTGCTCAGCGGTTCCGGCGCAGCACACTGCGTGCCACCGTCGTCGTCGCCTTCGGCCGGTGAGTTAACGCCGAACGTGTCCGAGTCGGCGAGCACGGTGTAGACCTCCCACCTCTCACCCGACGGGCCGGTGACCCACACCTTGTCCTGCAGGGCGAAGCAACACGTCGTCCCGATTTTCTCTTGGGTGAAGACACCCTCGTCGGTTAGGCGGGCGATCTCAGCCTGGACCGCCTGGCTGGACTCGACCTCTACCCCGAGATGGTTGAGAGTGCCTCCGTGGCTGGGGTTTTCGATCAGGACCAGCTTTAACGGCGGTTCGGCGACGGCGAAGTTGGCATACCCCGGCTTCACCTTCGCCGGCGCGGTCTTGAACAGCTTGGAGTAGAAGGCGATGGCCCGCTCGAGGTCATCGACGTTGAGGGCGAGTTGGGCGCGGGACATAAAGCCTCCCTACCTTTGCGGCTTATATCGAACTTGTTACGCTGCCGATGATGCCACGTCTTCGATATTTGTCAACAAGGTGTGGCATCATGAACAAGTGCCGAAGACACTGCCCGAGGTAGACGTTTCCGCGCCGGTGTGCTGCTCACCGGTCGCCGCCGGCCCGGTGGGCGACGATGCGGCATTAGAGATTGCGCTGCGGCTCAAGGCTTTAGCCGATCCGGTCCGGGTCAAGCTGGTGTCACTCTTGTTCAGTAGCAGCACCGGCGAGGAATGCAGTCGCGATCTGGCGGCGGCGGTCGGACTGGCCGAATCCACTGTGAGTCATCACCTGTCGCGGTTGCGCAGGACGGGGTTCGTTGAGTCCGAGCGACGCGGAATGAACGTGTACCACCGCGCTCGCGATGAATCGCTTGTCGCGCTGTGCTCGGTTCTAGATCCGAGTTGCTGCCGCTAACCCGGGCAACTCCGAGCGAAAGACCTTCGGCGCCAAGATGTTAAGCAGGACTCCCTAGAACGAAAACGTGATACCGTCGATGCTGATCGATCCGCCAGTGATGACCGGGCCTCCGTCGGTGATCTTCCCGGTCAACGACAACGCCTCGCTGCCACCCGGACTTTGCGCACTGATGTGACCGGAGAACCCGCCGTCAGTCGTGACGACCGCCTGTCCGGTCGCCTTGAAGATGTTCAGGTCCCCGAACGGAGTGTGGATGCCACCCGACGCTTTCAGGGTCTCCCCGACTTCGGTGTCGGTGTTGATCGGGGTCCCGGACGCGTGGAAGGCCAGCGGAGGCCCAAACGGACTGTGGCCACTCAGGGAGGCGGTGAATCCGCCGTTTGTGGTCGAGGTCGCGCTGCCGCTGGCTTCCAGCCAATTCACGGTGCCGACCGGGGTGTGGAAAGTGCCAGTTGCTTTCAGGGCCGCCCCCGAAGCGTTCTGGGTTGCGCTGAACGACAAGGACGGACGGAACGGCGTGTAAAACGTGATGTTCCCGCTCGCGCCCGTCGCGGACTGATTGAACGCATACGAGAAGAGGCCGTAGTTTCCGCTCAGGCTGGTGTCGCTGGCCGCTTCGGTGCCGACGTACTGCGCGGCCCCGCCTTTCAACAGGTTCACGAAGTCGTCGTGAAAAGCCGCCGCCTTGGCGCTGGCCGCGTGAAAACCCCGAGCGTGCGTGCCAAGTAGGGCCGTGATGGCTGCCGATACCTCATCGGCGGCCGGGGCCGCGATCGAAGTCGTTTGGGTTGCGGCCGTCGCGGTCGCGCTTCGCAACGCAGAACCGAGGTCCGCCAAATTTTCGCTAGCGCCCGCCACCATGTCCGGCGCGATGCTCAAAAACGACATTCCTCCCCTTCCCGGGTCGAACACCTTCCGACACAAAACGCCCACATGTCGAGCGATGCGCAAACTGTAAGGGTCACGATCGAATCGGCGTGGAGTTTTAGGAATATTCGGTCTCCACGGGACTGGTGTGCCGCTGCGAGTGCACCGATTCCTGTCCCCGCGTATGGGAAAGTCGCGATATTCGTGACAATCGGTTTGCGATTTCCCGTCTTTGCGTTCGCGGCGCGCCTGCTGGTCAGATTCACACCCACAGCGGCGGGGGCTGCCACCCGCCGAACACCGTCTCCAGGTGCGCCGCGACGGCCAGCGCGGTCGCGTCCTGCCATGGCCTGGCGACGATTTGGACACCGATCGGCAAGCCGTCGTTGGAAGTGCCGCACCGCACCACCGCAGCGGGCCATCGGGTGATGTTGTGCACCATCAGATGTGAGAAATCGCTGACTTCCACCAGACCGTGATGATGCGGTTTGGCCGGAGTGGGCATCGCCGGGCAAACGATCACGTCGTAGTCGGCCATGAACTTGAGCATGTCGACGCGATACTGATCGAGCTCGGCGAGTCGGCGTCGGGCATGGGTCACGGAGAACTCGACTTTGCTTGCCTGGGCGCGGAATTCGGCCAACTCCTCGGAGGTCTCGGTGACCCCGAGCGCCCGCAGGACTTCTTCGAATTCCTGTCCACCATCGCCACCGAGGAAGACCGACGTCCAGAGCAGCTCCATGGTACGACCCAAACAGCCCGGGATCGCGTGCCGAACATGCGCGGCCACCTCTCCCACCGCGGCGGCCGCCGCGGTCACCACCGCGGCCACCTCGTCGGTGGGCGCCGAAATGCCGTCGTCGAGGTAGGTGGCGACGCGAAGCGACGCAAGGTCGACGTCAGCCGGATTGCCCAGGGGCGCGGGTACCGCATAGGGATCGCGCAGATCCGGACCTTGCATGATCGAGAGGCCGAGGAAAAGGTCGGCAACCGATCGTGCCAGCGGACCGTAGTGGCTGAACGGACCGAAGATTCCCGGCGCGCTGCCGAAGACGTTGCCCGTCCGGGGAATCCGGCCATGCGACGGCTTGAGCCCGGCGATTCCGGTGTTGTGGCTCGGCTGCCGGATGCTGCCACCCTCGTCGGTGCCGACGCTGAGCGCCGCGCCACCGGCGGCGACAAGTGCGGCCGATCCGCCGCTGCTGCCCCCGGGCGTCCTGGCCAAATCGTACGGATTGTTGGTGCGGCCGTAGAGACTGTTGTTGGATTCGGCGCCGCGACCCAATTCGGGAACGTTGGTGAGCCCCAGTACGATCGCGCCGGCGCCGCGCAGCCTCGCGACCGCGGTCGCGTCGGCAGGTGCGACGGCGCGCAGCGCGCTGCTCCCACCGGAGCAGGCCAGGCCTGCCACCTTGATGACGTCCTTGACGACCACCGGCAGTCCATGCGCGGCACCCAGCGGCCGGCCACGCGCGGCGCACTCATCGGCGTGGTCGGCCAACCGCAGGCATTCCTCCGGATCCGCGGCCTCGACCAGCGCGTTGAGCGTGGGGTTCACGCGTTCGATCTGCGCCAGGTGGGCTTGCGTGACCTCCCGGCAGGACACCGAGCGGCTCGTCATCAAACGGACGAGTTCGTGAGCCGGCAGGTGACACAACTCCATGCGGGAAACTTACGCCCCGGGCGGCGTGTCAGACTCGCACTCATGCAGGTCAGCTTGTGAAGGCGGAGCCGAGGGCGGCCTACCGGCGGACGCGTGCAGCGCATCTCACCGCAGTGGGCGCTGCACTCGAAGAGCACATCACGCGGTTGGAGTGGTCGCGCGAGCGGATCGAGGATTATCAGAACCACCGACTGCGGGCGCTGCTGGCATACGCGCGGGAGCGCTCGCCGTTTCACGCCCGGCGGCTTCAGGCGCTGGATCCATCGTCGGCCACGGTCGCCGATCTGGCGTCGCTTCCGATGATGACCAAGCAGGAAGCCCAGGGGCAGTGGGACGATATCATCACCGTGGCCGACCTCGACCGCGCCGGCGCGGAACGGATTCTCGTTGACCAGCAATGGTTTTCGTACACTCCGGGCGGCCAGCAGATCTTCAGTTCGGGCGGCTCCAGCGGGGTGCGCGGTGTGTACGTGTGGGATTGGCAGTTCTTCGTCACGGCGGCGTGCCTGGCCTGGCGTGTGCAGGCGCGTGAAGAGCGCCGCGATCCCAGGGACTTCAGCCGACTCGCGGTGCTGACGGCCGGTGTTCCGCCACACGCCAGCACGCCGCTGTTCGACATCCCGACGACCCCGGACATGGAAACGGTCGTGTTGGCCGCGGGCGCACCGTTCGACGAGCTGCTCGCCGCGGTGGCGACCGCCCAACCTACCCATCTGGTCGGCTATTCGTCGGTCATCGGGCGGCTCGCTCGCGCGACGCTGGCCGGTGACCTCCGCATCCAACCGGTGCGGATCAGCACCAACTCCGAGCCGCTGCTCGACGAGGATCGGCAGGCGATCGGTGCGGCCTGGGGCGCACCGATCCACAACGTCTGGGGTTCAACCGAAGTCGGGGTGCAGGCCGTCGGCTGCGGATACGGGCCCGGGCTGCACGTCTGCGAGGACGAGGTCATCATCGAACGCGTCGACGACCACGGCACCCCGGTCGGTCCCGACGAGCCCGCGGCGCGGACCCTGGCCACCGGGCTGAGCAATTGGACCTTCCCGTTCATTCGCTACGACCTCGGCGACGAGGTCACATCGCTGGCCGGCGAGTGCGCGTGCGGTTGTGCGTTCGTGCGCGTCGCCGACATCGGCGGGCGGCGCGACGAGGACTTCCGTTACGGCGCAACGACGGTGCCGCCCATCGCGTTTCGTCATATTCTCGGAACTCAGCCGCGGGTGTCGGAGTATCAGGTCACCCAAACGGCCACCGGGGCCGAAATCGTCGTGGTGGGCGCCCTGGACACCTTGGACGTGGCGGCGCTGACCACATCGTTGGTCGCCGAGCTGCGCCGGCGCGGCCTGTCCGAGCCGACGATTCGGATTCAGGTGACCGACAGCCTGCGTCGTCATCAGGACAGCGGAAAGCTGCGGCGCTTCATACCGCTGTAGCGCCCCTCTAGCGCTACGACTCGGCAAGCCGCTTGAGGCACTTCAGGGTGCCGGCCAAAGTCCGGCCCACCTGACGCACGGCGATCCGGTCGGCGATGTAGCCGAGCAGCCCGCCCGGCGCCTGATACGACAGCCGGAACATCACCTTCGTTTGACCCGGGCCGGCGTCACGCAGCCGGATCCGGCCCCGCACGGTGATGCCCGTGATCCCCACGAAGGCCAGGTCGCGACCCTCGTCGAACTCGACCACCTCGATCAGCCCGCCAACCGGCACCGAACCGATCTTCCAATGCACGGTGTAACGCGCACCGACGCCGGCACGCTGCTCGTTGGCCGATTCCCAGCGCTCCAGGTTGGTCATGAACGACGGGTAGCAGTCCGGGTCGCCGACAATCTTCCAGACGACGTCGCGATCGGCGTTGATCACGCACCGGCGTTCGACGCGCATCAGCCCAGCACCGGGAAGCGACGCTTGGCGGCGAGACGATCGACGCCGTCCTGCAGGCTGGCAAGTACCTTCTTGTGCACGACCTCGTCGTCACCGTCGACTTCGATCGGTTCTTGCACCTCGATCGCGATCTTGGTGGGCAGCGGGAAATGGCCCGCCAGATCGCTGATGTTCAGCCCCCACGGCAGTGCCAGCGATATCGGAATGCTCTTGAGCCGCAGCACTTTATCCGTCCGCAGCAGTTTGGCCAGCCATTGCCCGCGGCTGAGGATACAGCGCGCTCTCCTGGCCGCCGACGCTGGCGACGGGGACGATCGGCACGCCGGCATCGCGGGCCAACCTGACGTAACCCATCCGCCCACCGAAATCGACCCTGTGGCGCTCCCAGGACGGCCGGAAAACCTCGTAGTCGCCGCCCGGGTAGACCAGCAGCGCTGCCCCGGACTCCAGGGCCAACCGGGCATTCTCATGGTTGGCGGCGACGGTGCCGAACTTTCGCAGCCAGCCCAGCGGCGGCGCCGAGACGACGAGGTTGTGGGCCAATTGATAAAAGGGGCGCTCCACGCCGAAGTAGGAGCAAAACGCCAGCGTGAACACGAACGTGTCCGGCGGGACGTTGCCGCCGCTGTGGTTGCCGACCAGCAGCACCGGGCCCTCGGCGGGGATCCGCTCCAGGCCCGTCACGTCGGCCCGGAAGTACAACGACGCCAGCAGCCAGGTCCCGGGCAGCTGGTCGCGGATGTAGTCCGGATCCCGCTGATCGAGGTCGGCTCTGGGGACTCGCGACACAACTTGGTCGCGGGTCCAATTCATGACGTCGCCGAGGGCGCTCATAAGCGCCTATATACCCCGGTACAACCTGAGGTCAAACGCGGTAAAGGCGGGCGGCGTTGTCGCGGGCGATCAGATCGACCACCCGCATGGCGTCCGCTTCGCTCCAGTCGCCGTCCTCGACAAACCCCCGCAGGGTGCGGCGAATGCCGTTGCGCCACAAGGCGGCACCGAGGTAGTGCAGCTCCGCGGGGCCATAGCCGTCCGACGAGTAGAGAACCTTGCGAAACGGCGCCAGTTCCAGCAGGGAACCGATGAATGCGGGCGCGCGAGCCCCGAGGTAGTTCACGCTCAACCCGCCGTCGAGATACACGTTGTTGAAGGCCTGCGCCAAATAGCCCGCCTCGCGCTGATACGGGTAGCAGTGCAGCAACACGATCGGGGTGTCACCGGACCGCCGCAGGAAGTCAAGCAGGTGGAGCGGATTGGTCTTGTGCAGATCACAGTCCCGATCGCCCAAGCCCACATGGAATTGCAACGGCTTGCCCTGCCGCAGCGCCTGGTGCAGCCCGAAGCGCAGCAACACCCGATCGTCGAGCCGGACACCGCCGCGGTCGCGCCACCGGGCGGCGGCGTCGGCGACTTCGGCCGCCGATGGTTCGGACAGGTCGCCGTCGAACCCGCCGCGGTAGGCCAGGATGGATTTGGTGCCGACCGCACGGGCCGCGCGGTCTGCCAGGATTTCGCCGAAGGCTTGCGCGTAATCTCCCGACGCCCGCGCCGCCTGCTCGGCGACCTGCTCGAGCCGGACCACCTCGTGTGCGCGGCCGCCGGACAGTTCGGCCATGGCCGCCACGTCCGTCACGTCGGGACCGATGCCGGTGTCCACCAACCAGTCCGACACACCGGCGGCTGGCAGGAACATCCGGGCCAGCTCGGCTTCAGTGAATTCACTGCGGCGTTCCCAATAATGCTGCGGATCAACGTGTTTCGGCAAACCGAGGATGGGTGCGCAGTGGGCCCTGACGGCGAAGCCGAGCTGTGAATCGAACGCGGAGTCGAAGTCGGCCAACGGTTCGGTGTTGGCCTCGTTCAGCGCGTTCTCAAACCGGCGCCTGTCCCCCGTGGTTAACCAGCACCCGTGCACATGCTGGTCGATCAGCGCGACCTCGTCGATATGCGTCGCCAGTGCGCTCACAAGCGCTCACAAGCGCTCACAAGCTCCAAGCCATCCGGAACTTGTCCGCCAGCTGTTCGGGTTCCAGATCGCTGTAACGCTTGTGCTCCTCACCGCGTACCGCGATCACCATGTCGACGGCCGCATCCCCCAGGATGCTCCGCAGTCGCTTCGAACCATCCAGTGCGGCAATGGATTCGGGCTGGCTATCCGGTAGGCGCACGATCCCCGCCGCGTCGCGCTCCGCTTCGGGCAGGCTCGCCGGATCCTGCGTCGCCTCCGGCGGCAGCGCGGCCTTGTCTCGAATTCCCTCCAGCGCCAGGCCGAGGATCGCCGCGGACGCGAAATACGGGTTCGCCGACGGGTCGACGATGCGTACCTCGACATTGCCGCCGTACGCGGTGCCCGGGCCGCCCCTGACGATTCGCACCGCCGCCTCCCGGTTCTCCGTGCCCCAACAGGCATAGACCCCGGCCCAGTTGCTGGGTTGCATCCGCAAACCGGACACGATCGAGCCGCACAGCACCGCCTGAGCTTCGGGCAGCCCGCGCACGATGCCCGCCACCGCGTGCTCCCCCGCCGCCGTCATGCCCACCGCGCCCGTCCCGCCGGAAAAGAGCGGGCCGTCGGCCGAGCTCAGCGAGAAGTGCTGGTGCGCACCCGATCCCACGTTGCCGGCGAAAGGCGCCGGCGACAGGCTGACGCGCAGCCCGTGTCGGCGCGCGACACGGCTGATGATGAGCCGAGTCAACGCCAGCTGGTCGGCGGCCGCCACCGGTGCCAGCGGTGACAGCGAGATCTCGAACTGGTTGGCCGCGTACTCGGGATGAAACTGCTCGATCCCCACCCCGGCCGTGACGGCCGCGGCGTGAACATCGCGGATGAACGCTTCGTGCTCGAGCACGCCGACCAGGCCGTACTGCGTCCACAGCGCCGAACGCAGCCGGCCGCCGTCGGGATCCACCAGGAGGAACTCGATTTCGTGGCCGATCAGCGCCTCGATGCCGGCTTGCGCGAGCGCCGCCTCGATCCGGCCGAGGGTTCCGCGGCTGCACTCCGGCACGGGTGTGCCGTCCTGCTCGAAAAAGGAGGCCGGCGCCCACGCCAGCCCGTCGCCAATGATGCGCAAGGCCGATAGGTCGATACGCAGGCGCTGGTCGCCGATGACGGGGACGACGTCGGCGATGCCGGTCTGGTCGATGACGAAGGCATGCCACGACGGACTGGCGCCCAGGCCCGGATTGGCGAACGTGTTGGTGCGGCGGATCGGGACCGTCTTCGCCTGGGTGAGCCCGGCGGGATTGACGGCGGTGCCGATCACGGTGTCGACGCCCTCGGCCTCGAGTTGACCGATTGCCGCCGTGGCCAGGGGCGTGGCGGTCATAGATGGACGCTTGAGCTTGGAAAGGGGGGTCAGGCGCGGCTGGGCAGCGTCAGCTTGCAGGCCTGGCCGATGTCGAGGGTGCGCAGCATCCGTCCCATGCCGACCCACAGCGCGCACGACATCGCCAGGTCGGCGAGCAGCTCTTCGGAGAAGTGCTCGCTGCATCGGCTCCAGAAGTCCTCGTCGTCGCGCAGCTTGGTGTGTTCGGTGGCGAACCGGTGGGCGAATTCGGCTGCCAGGCGCTCCTGTTCGCTGTAGCCCGGCCAGGTGCGCCACTCCAGCACGTGCTCGTAGAGCGCTTCGTCGACACCGGCGGCCGGCCCGTCGGCGTCGCGGGTGTTGGCGCACACGACGCATTCGTTGTCCTGGGCGATCACCGCCCGGGCGAGTTCGCGGGTGCGCATCGGCAGCCGGTTCTTGGTGTAGACCGCCTGACTGAAGTTGGCGATCGCGCCGCCGAGGTCAGGGGATTTCGCAGCCCAGCTGTAAACGTCGTCGTCAGCGAACGATCCGATTCGGCTCATGGCGTGATGGTACAACCGCGCCTCACGCGTGTTCGCGTTTCCCCGCGGTCAGGACCTGTGTCGGCGGTTCGTCGTGCCAATCACGTTGGGCCAGAACTCGATGCGCGATGTGTTGCAGGGCGGCTTCGATCGCGCCGCGGTCCGGGCGGCCGGCGAAGCTGGGCGAGCGGGCCAGCTTGTCGCCGATCCAGGCCAACAGCAACGAATAGACGTAGTCGACCTGCTGGGCGCCGGATGGTGTCAGCCACATCTGATCGCCGTCGCGCTGCGCAAATCCGGTGCTTACCAACCGCGCGAAGGTGGGTTCGAGGACCTCGAAGGGTATGCGCAGCGAGTCGCCGATGTCGCTGAGCCGGGCCGTCCCGTACATCTGGCCGAAGCGGTAGATCCGCATCACGCCCCAAAGTCCCGCGACGTCGAGGCGGCAGTCGGGCCGCATGGCGATGCTGCGCAACCGCATCCCGGGGGCGCCGCGCAACATGCGGGCGATCGCATTCTCCAGCATGCGTTCCGGGGTGTCGGTGGTCGGCATGCCGAACCCGTCGCCGAGATCGACTGCGCTGTTGTGGATGTCGCGCAGCGGCACTTCGCGCAGGAACAAAGCCAGCACGAAACCGAGCAGGGCGACCGGCGCCGCGCACAGAAACACCTGGCTGAGGGAATCGGCGTAGGCACCCACGATGGGCGCCGCCACGCTCTGCGGCTGTCGGTGCAGGGCTCCGGGAGACGCGACCGCGGACGGGGCCACGTGGCTGGCGGCCAGCGCCGGACCGATCCGATCTTTGAGGAAGTTGGAGAACAGCGAGCCGAATATCGCGGCGCCGAACGAGCTGCCGATGGTGCGGAAGAACGTCACGCCCGAGGTGGCGACGCCGAGGTCGTCGAAGTCGGACGTGTTCTGCACGATGAGGACCAGCACCTGCATGGACAGCCCGATTCCGGCGCCCAGCACGACGAGGAACACCGACTGCACCAGCGCCGAGGTGGACGGGTCCATCCGCGACATCAGCAGGAACGCCAGCGCCATCAGCGCGGTGCCAACCACCGGGAAGATCTTGTAGCGGCCGGTTCGACCGACCAGGGTGCCGCTGCCGGTCGACATGATCAGCATCCCCACCACCATCGGCAGGGTGCGCAGACCTGAGGTGGTGGCCGAGACGCCGTCCACGTACTGCATGTACGTCGGCAGGAACGTCATCGCGCCCAACATGGCGAAGCCGACCACGAACGACAGCACGCAGCACACGGTGAATACCGGACTGCCGAACAGCCGGGTCGGCAGGATCGGTTGCTCCGCACGGCTTTCCACCCAGACGAAGGCGCCGAGCGCGACGGCCGAGCCGGCGAACAACCCGACGATCGTCGGCGATCCCCACGGGTAGAGGGTGCCGCCCCAGCTGGTGGCCAGGGTCAGGCCGGCCGCGCCCAGGCCCACCAGCGCGATCCCGGCGTAGTCGATGACCGGCTTCGTCGCGGCGGTCAGCTCCGGAATGGCCGCCGCCGCCACCACGATGACCACCGCCGAGATCGGCACGTTCACCCAGAACGCCCAGCGCCAGGTCAGATAATCGGTGAAGTAGCCACCCAACAACGGTCCGATGACGGTCGTGACTCCAAACACCGCACCCAAGATCCCCTGGTAGCGGCCGCGCTCGCGGAGCGGGACGACCTCACCGATCAGCGCGCTGGCGGTCACGGTGATCGCGCCGCCGCCGATCCCCTGCAGTGCCCGCGCCCCGACCAGCATGGCCATCGACTGGGCCAGCCCGCACAAGGCCGACCCGACGACGAAGAACAGCACCCCGGCCTGGAACACCCGTTTGCGGCCGAACAGGTCGCCGAGCTTGCCGACCAGCGCGGTGACGACCGTCGAGGCCAACAGGTAGCTGGTGACGACCCACGACTGATGGCCGGCGTCGCCCAGGTTGGCGACGATGGTTGGCAGCGCGGTCGCGACGATCGTCTGGTCCAGCGCCGCGAGCAGCATGCCCAGCACGATCGCCACAAAGATGAGGTTGCGACGTTGCGGGCTGATCGGCGCGCTGCCGGATCCTCGAGCACCAACGGGGCTAGCTGGCGCGGCGGGGGTATTTGCCGCGGCTCTCGGGCTTGTCATCTCCTCCGGAGATTACCCGGGCGAGTTTTGCGATCCCGGCGGCCGCGAAACGCATTGCGCCGAGTAGAGCTCCTCGCCCAGCTTGTTCATCAGCTCGAGCTGGGTTTCCAGGTAGTCGATGTGTTGTTCCTCGTCGGCAATGATCTGCTCGAGCAGGAACGCGCTGGTGCTGTCCTGCTTGGCCCGGCACATGATGACGCCGGGCTTCAGGCGCTCCATCACCTCGTATTCGATGGCCAGGTCGGCCTCGAACTGTTCGCGCAGCGTCTGGCCGATCCGCAGCGAGAACAGCCGCTGGTAGTTCGGCAGGCCGTCGAGCAGCAGGATGCGGTCGGTGATCGCCTCGGCGTGCCGCATCTCGTCGAAGGATTCCTTGCGGGTGTACTCCGCCAGCTCGGTGAAGCCCCAGTTTTCCTGCATCTTGGAATGCAGGAAGTACTGGTTGATGGCGGTCAGCTCGCTGGTGAGTTGCTCGTTGAGCAGGCGCAGAACGTCGGGATCCCCTTGCATGGTCACTCCTCCGTGTGAAGTCCGTCAGGTGGCCCGCGGGCGCGGCTGGCTGGGCTGGAGCACGGGCGCGCGCCGGGGCTGTAGCAGCACTCTGCCACGCCTTTTTCTAATCTTCCAGCAAGGTTTGGCTGTGCTCAGTGGGACGGAAGGGGACTTAGGATAGGGTCGGCTAACCAGATTCTGTCGAGTTAGGTTAGACTCCACTAACATGCGGGATGTGCGTTTGGCGATGGGAGTCTGATGTACGTCTGCCTCTGTGTTGGGGCCACCAACCAGACCGTGTCCGACGCGGTCGCCAGCGGCGCGTCCACCTCCAAAGAGGTCGCCGCGATCTGCGGCGCGGGCGGCGACTGCGGACGGTGCCGACGCACGCTGCGGGCGATCATCGCGGCCAGTAAGCCCGAGCCCGCGCCCGTGCACTAGGTCGCTAGCTCGCGCGCCCCTTGTTGAAATCGGCCAATGCAGCGGCGTTGGCCTGCGTTCCCATCAGCTCGGCGAAGTGCGCGTTTTCTCGTGCGGTCGCGGCCGCGATCTCCGGACGCACCGGTTCAAGCATGGTGTGCTTGACCGCCATCAGGCTCGAAATAGGCCGTGCGCCAAGGATTTCGGCGTGCCGACGGGCTTCTGGCAGCAATTCCTCCGGCTCGCACACCCGCCAGACCAACCCCATCCGGAGGGCCTCCTGGGCATCGACCCATTCCGAGGACATCAGCAGCCAGGCGGCGTTTTGCCGACCCACCAACTGGGGCAACAGGTACGACGACGCGGCCTCGGGCGCCACGCCCAGGCTGGTGAACGGGCATTTCAGCCGCGCCGTCGATGACATGAACGCCAGGTCGGCATAGCCGAGGATGGTGGCGCCGATGCCCACCCCGACGCCGTTCACGGCGCAGATCAGCGGCTTGGGAAACGCGCTGAGCGCATCGATGAGGCCACGGAAGCCATGCTTTCCGGGCTTGAAGTCGGGGTCGGTGACCATTGCCTGCATCTCGGCGAGGTCGGTGCCGGCGCTGAAGGCGCGCCCGGCGCCGGTCAGCAAGACGACGGCGACCTCGTTGTCGTCGGCCGCTGCCAACAGCGCATCGGCGGTCGCGTCGTAGAGGGCTTCGTTGAAGGCGTTGAGCGCCTCGGGCCGGTTCAGCGTGAGGGTGCGGACATGCTTGTCGTCGTCGATCTGCAGCACGGCTGTCAACCTACCGATCGCATTGACTCTGCGGTGAGGGCGGGCCGCAAGAGTCAATGCGTCAGCCGTTGCTGTAAACCCGCGTGGGCTCGATCAACACGACGGCGCGACGTTCCTTGGCCATCACGCGGTCGTACTCCGGCCAGTCGTCGTGGGTGCCGCCCGCGGCCGTGAACACCTCACGCAGCAGCAGTCGCAACTGGTCGGCGTCGGCGAGCCACGGCGCCGCGTCGTCCGGGCCGGCCAATTCGGCGCGGCCCTCGACGGTCGCCCATTGCCATCCGTTGCGGAAGGTGATGGCCAACTGCGGCCGCGCCCGCAGGTTGGCCAGTTTGACCTTGCCGTAGGTGGTGAAGCCCAGGACCGGCTGGCCGCCGGACGGGTGCGCCAACTTGCCCACGTTGACCAGCGAAGCCTGCACGGTGTGGTCGGCCCGCACGGTGGAGATGACCGCGAGGCCGCTCTCCCCTGCCGCCAGCGATACGGCGTCATCGAGTGTCGTCATGGGCGTCCCTCACATTTCAAACGGTGCCTTAAGCACGTAGCGACTGGTCGGCACCGTGTCGATGTTCTCGTTGGCGCCGAATGCGCTAGTGCTGGCGATCATTTGGCCTAACCGATCCTGTAGCTCTTTGTCGTCGGCGGCCCCGAAGAACGCTTGCAAATCGGTGATCGCCTCCGCGGGGAACAACTCCTCGACGATGCCCGCGATTCCCGGTGCGTCCGGGGTCAGCGTTCGCACCACCCAGTTCTGGGTGTAGCCGAAGGTCGACTGCGTTTCGATGGCCACCGGGGTGTGGTTGAGCTGCCAGCGGTTCAGCCAGGTGGCCTGGTCGAGGTCGTCGGGGCGGCGCAGCAGCGCGATGTTCGCCAAACCCGTTGTGCGAGAGCCGAGTTCGAGTGGGGCGGGCAAGGGGACGGATTCGGTAACCAAATAGGCGGCGAGTTGTTCGCACTCGGCGCCGAGCAGCTTGAGCGCGGTCGTCGTCTGTTCGCCGTAGCACTGCTGGGTCCAGAGGCTCGCCACCGCGGCCACCGGTGGATCGAGCGTCGTCAGCGTCATCAGTGAGTGGGTGACCGCACTGTCGCGGACGTTGACCGACAGCCCGGCGATGCCGAGATCCAACAGCGCGTCGGCCACCGGGCCGCGCTGGCGGGTGCACCAATCGTCATCTGGTTCCGCGCGCCTGAGCACCGCGATTACCTTCTCCATAGGCAGAACTTAACGTGTCAGGCGAACGGATTGTTCGGCGGCGATCAGCTCACCGATGATGCCGGCGAGGCGCCGATACGGTTCGTCGCGGGCACTCGACGGGCGGAACACCAGACCGACCCGCCGACCGGGGCGGGGTGCGGCAAACTTGGCCAGCCCAAGTCGGCTGCGTGCCGCCTCGATGGGCGCCGCGCTCTGCGGGATCAGCGTGGCCCCCAATCCGCCCGCCACGCATTGCACGGCCGTCGCCAGCGAGGCCGCTCGGGTGTCGGCAAGGTCGGCCTGCACCCCGGCCTTCTGGCAGACGTCCAGGGCCTGATCGCGCAGGCAGTGACCCTCGTCGAGCAACAGCAGCGGTAAGTCCGCCAACGCCGAGACCGGCACCCGGTGCTTGCCCGACAGCGGGTGTCCGGGTGGCAGCGCGAGCAGGAAATCCTCGTCGTAGATCGGGATGGTGGTGAGGTGGGCGGTACCGGCCGGCAGCGAGATCAGCGCGGCATCCAGTGCCCCGTCGCGCAGGGACGCCAGCAGGCGCTCGGTTTGATCCTCGACCACGCGCAGGGTCAGCGCGGGTAATCGCTGCGCGAGCCCGGCGAGCACCGCCGGCAGGACGTAGGGCGCCACGGTGGGGATCAGACCCAACCGCATGCTGCCCTGCAGCGGATCCGAGGTGCCCGCGGCCACCGCGGTGAAGGCCTCCGCCGCGTCGATGACAGCTTGGGCGAGCGGGAGCAGCTGCACGCCCTCGGGCGTCACGTCCACCCGGCGGGTGGACCGCTCGACGAGGTGGCTGCCGAGGCCGGTCTCCAGCGCGGCCAACGCCTGCGACAGCGTGGATTGGCTGACCCCCAGAGTTGTTGCGGCACTGCCGAAATGCCGCTTCTCCGCCACCGCGACGAACGCGCGTAGCCCGGCAAGGGTGGGCTGAAAAGTCTTATCGGTCATGCCTATTAGTGTAGTGGTAAATATCACCTTTACTTCTCAGTAGCTTGGGGACACCATGGGAACAGACGACTAATCTTGATTTGATCCAGAAAAGGAGTGCAAATGTCTTTGCTCACCATCGGCGAGCAATTCCCCGCCTACCGGCTCACCGCGCTGATCGGCGGCGACCTGTCGAAGGTCGACGCGCAGCAACCCGAGGACTACTTCACCACCGTGTCCAGCGACGACCACCCGGGCAAGTGGCGCGTGGTGTTCTTCTGGCCGAAGGACTTCACCTTCGTGTGCCCGACCGAGATCGCCGCGTTCGGCAAGCTGAACGACGAGTTCGAAGACCGCGACGCGCAGATCCTCGGCGTGTCGATCGACAGCGAGTTCGTGCACTTCCAGTGGCGCGCACAGCACGAGGACCTCAAGAAGCTGCCCTTCCCGATGCTCTCGGACATCAAGCGCGAACTGGTCACAGCCACCGGCGTGCTCAACGCCGACGGCGTCGCCGACCGCGTGACCTTCATCGTCGACCCCAACAACGAGATCCAATTCGTCTCGGCGACCGCCGGATCCGTGGGGCGTAACGTCGACGAGGTGCTGCGGGTGCTGGACGCACTGCAATCCGACGAGCTGTGTGCCTGCAACTGGCGCAAGGGCGACCCGACGCTGAACGCCGGCGAGCTGCTCAAGAAGTCGGCGTGATCAGGAGGCAACGATGAGCATCGAGAATCTCAAGGAAGCGCTGCCCGAGTACGCCAAGGACCTGAAGCTCAATCTGGGCTCGATCGCGCGCAGCACGACGCTGAACGAGGAGCAGCTCTGGGGCAGCCTGCTGGCGAGCGCCGCGGCGACGCGAAACACCCGGGTGCTGGCCGAAATCGGCGCCGAGGCGGCCGACATTCTCTCGGCCGAGGCGTACCACGCCGCGCTGGCCGCGGCGTCCGTGATGGGCATGAACAACGTGTTCTACCGTGGCCGCGGCTTTCTCGAAGGCGCCTATGACGACCTGCGGGCCGGACTGCGGATGAACGTCATCGCCAATCCGGGCGTGGACAAGGCCAATTTCGAACTGTGGTCGTTTGCGGTGTCGGCCATCAACGGGTGCTCGCACTGCGTGGTCGCGCACGAGCACACGCTGCGCGAGGCGGGCGTGGATCGGGAGGCCGTGCTGGAGGCGCTGAAGGTCGCGGCGATCGTTTCCGGTGTGGCGCAAGCCATCACCGCCGCCGAGACCCTGGCTGCGGTCGGCTGACCCTTGGCCGCGTCGTGGGTTTCGCACGCGATCTGGTGGCAGGTCTACCCGCTGGGTTTCGTCGGCGCGTTCCCTAGCGACCAGCCGCCGGGGCCGGACGAACACCGGCTTCGGCGGCTGGCCGATTGGTTCGACCACGCCATCGCACTGGGCGCGTCGGGCATCGCGCTGGGACCGATCTTCGCGTCGCGCACCCACGGCTACGACACCACCGACCACTACCGCATCGATCCGCGACTTGGTGACGACACCGACTTCGACCACCTGGTCGCCGAGGCGCGCGGCAGGGGCCTGCGCATCCTGCTGGACGGCGTCTTCAACCACGTGGGCAAGGACTTCTCGGCCGCGGCCGGCTGGTTCAGCGGCGGTACGTTCGAGGGCCACTCCGAGCTGCGTGCGCTCGATCACGACAACCCCGACGTCGTCGACTACACGGTCGACGTCATGTCGCACTGGTTGGAACGCGGCGCCGACGGCTGGCGTCTGGACGCGGCCTACGCTGTGCCGCAACACTTCTGGGCGCAAGTGCTGCCGAGGGTTCGGGAGCGGCGCCCGGAGGCGTGGTTCGTCGGGGAGCTCATCCACGGCGACTACGCGGCGGTCGTCGAGGCCGCCGGCTTCGACTCGGCGACCCAGTACGAGCTGTGGAAAGCGACCTGGAGCAGCCTCAACGACGGCAACTTTTACGAGTTGGACTGGGGACTGCAGCGGCACAACGAGTTTCTGGCCAGTTTCGCGCCGCTGACCTTCATCGGCAATCACGACGTCACCCGCATCGCCAGCCAGTTGGAGCGTCCCGAGCATCTGGCCCACGCGCTGGTGATCCAGTTGACGGTCGGCGGGGTGCCGAGCGTCTACGCGGGTGACGAGTTCGGTTTCCTCGGCGTCAAGGAAGAGCGCTACGGCGGGGACGACGCGGTGCGGCCCGAATTTGACTCTCCCCCAATGCAATTAGATGCGTCCGGTGTCCAGGTTTGGGGCCTGCACCAGTATCTCGTTGGCCTTCGTCGCCGCCACCCGTGGCTGCACGCCGCGTCGACGTCAAAGTTGCGGCTGGACAACCGCCATTACGTCTACCGCACCAGCCACGGCGACGACGCCCTGGTGGTCGCGCTGAACATCGACGAGGCGCCGCTGCCGCTGAGGCTCGAGGAGCTGGGCGTTCACCGGGCGGAGGTGCTCGCCGGATCGGCGGCACCGCCTCAGGAGGTCATCGAGGCGGTGGTCGTGGAGCCGCACGGTTGGCGGATACTCAGGCCCGTCAGCTGATCAGCCGCGCCAGCGTCAGCTGGTCTTGGTTGCCGTCGTAGTACTTGTCCAGCAGCGCGAGGAAGTCCTGATTGTCGTCGGTGGCGCGGGCGAACAGCGTCATCGACGAGCACAGCTTGAGGTCGTCGGGCGAGCCGAAGATTTCCTGGACGGAGCGGCCTTGCACCTGGTTGACCAGCCGGGTGCACTCGCGCAGTCGCGGCCCGAGCAGCTCATGCCCTAGATAGGCGCGGGCCTCCTCCAGCGACGAGATGCCGTAGCGGACGGCCATCGGGCTGCCGCCCAGGCCGAGCAGTTGTGGAAAGACGAACCACATCCAGTGGCTGCGTTTTCGTCCCGCGCGCAGCTCCTCGACGACGCCGCGGTAGACCGGCGCCTGGGCGTCGACGAAACGCTGCAGCTCGTAAGGGTCGGGTTCGGAATCCATACGGCTACCGTGACACACATGCCGGTCAAACGACGAGTGCCCAAGGTTCACGACCTGGCGCCGCTGATCCAGTTCAAACGACCCGAGCTCAACCGCACCAAGCGCCGCCTCGATGCCGCGCTGACCATCGAGGATCTGCGTCGCATCGCCAGGCGGCGCACCCCCAAGGCGGCCTTCGACTACACCGACGGCGCCGCCGAGGACGAGCTCTCGATGCAACGCGCCCGACAAGCCTTCCGCGACATCGAGTTTCACCCGACGATCCTGCGCGACGTCTCCGACGTGGCCACCGGATGGGACGTGTTGGGCAAACCGGTCGCGTGGCCGTTCGCGATCGCGCCAACCGGATTCACCCGGTTGATGCACACGGAGGGCGAGATCGCGGGCGCACGGGCGGCGGCCGACGTCGGGATCCCGTTCTCGTTGTCGACCCTGGGCACCGCGGCGATCGAGGACGTGGCCGCCGCTGCTCCGCAGGGCCGCAAGTGGTTTCAGCTGTACATGTGGCGTGATCGCGACCGGTCGATGGCGTTGGTCAAGCGTGCGGCCGACGCCGGATTCGACACGCTGTTGGCCACCGTCGACGTGCCGGTCTCGGGCGCACGATTGCGCGATAACCGCAACGGAATGACGATCCCGCCGACGCTGACGCTGCGCACCGTCCTGGACGCCGTGCCCCACCCGAAATGGTGGTTCGATCTGTTGACCACCGAGCCGCTGGCGTTCGCCTCATTGGACCGCTGGTCGGGCACCGTCGGCGAGTACCTGAGCACCATGTTCGACCCCAGCCTGACCTTCGACGACCTGGAGTGGATCAAGGCCGCCTGGCCGGGCAAGCTCGTCGTGAAGGGGATCCAGACCCTCGACGACGCCCGCGCCGTCGTCGATCGCGGCGTCGACGGCCTGGTGCTGTCCAATCATGGTGGCCGCCAACTAGACCGGGCCCCGGTGCCGTTTCATCTGCTGCCGGTGGTCTCGCGTGAGCTCGGCAAGCACACCGAGATCCTGGTGGACACCGGCATCATGGCCGGCGCCGACATCGTGGCGGCGGTGGCGCTGGGCGCCCGCTGCACGCTGGTCGGGCGGGCCTACCTCTACGGGCTGATGGCCGGTGGGGAGGCGGGTGTGCGGCGTGCGATCCAAATCCTGCAGGACGGGGTGACCCGGACGATGCGACTGCTGGGCGTGACGTGCCTCGAAGAGTTGTCCCCCAAACACGTGACGCAACTGCGGCGCTTGGGCCCGGCTCGGCTACCGGACTGACGCGGCCGCGGAGCCTATTGGCCGGCAAGGCCCGCCAAGATGCCCTGGTTGAGCTCTTGGGTCAGGGCCGGGTCGACCGGGGCGGTCCTCGGGGCGGGAGCCGTCAGCGCGGAGAACGGGTCGGGGTCGGTGCCGGGCTGGCTCGGGTTGTCGGCGCTGGCCGGTGCGGCTCCCAGAATCGCGCCGGCGACGATAGCTCCGCCGAAAAGCAATTTCGCAATCATTTCGGAATTTCCTTCCACTTTCGTAATCGCTAAGCCCGATGGTCCACGTCCTTGGACGGTCGAAGCGCCCGCCTTGTTCGTGCCCCCGCTCGATTGCGACGAGAGTGCAACCCTTCAGTGATGTAACCGGCTTAGCAAGTTACATATTGCTCCGCCTGATGAAACCTGTCAAGGTGGTTACATGAAGTTCGTCTACGTGAGCGGTCGCCGGTGCCTCGACTTCGCCGGCACCCTGAAATACCGCGCGTCGGCGCGCGAGGAACTGCTCACGGAGCCCGAGCGGCTGTCGGCGTGGGCGGTTCAGGCGGGGCTGGTGGATGCGGGCATGGCGGTCACGGCGGACGACCTAGCGGCGGCAATCGAGCTGCGTGAAGCCATCTACCGGGTGGTCACCGCCCGCCTCGAGCAGCGTCGGCTCGACGTCGGAGATGTCGACCTGATCAGCGAACGCGCGGCGCAGCCCCGGCTCACGCCGCGGTTGGACGCCGACGGGTCGATCAGCCGCGACGGCACACCAGAGCAGCTGCTCGCCACCCTGGCCGCGGACGTACTGGACCTGCTGGCCGGAGGCGACATCGACAACGTCAAAGGCTGTGCCCACGTCGATTGCACGCGCCTCTATCTCGACTCGTCGCGGGCGAAAAACCGCCATTGGTGCGGGATGGGCACCTGCGGCAACAAGGTGAAGGTGCAGGCCTTCCGGGCCCGGCAGCGCGCCGCCGCCGGCTCGGCGTAGCTCGCCGAGCGTCGCGCCAGCGTGACGCGGACGGCGAAACCGCACGGGAACAAACCACCTGCCCACGAGGTTGAGCGCAACAGGCTTAACTTTGGAGGATTGATGTCTGAAGCCAAATCAGTGCCGGTGCTGTTCGCGACCGACACCGTGGTGCTGCCGGGGATGGTCGTGCCGATCGCACTGGACGACGCTGCGCGGGCGGCGATCGACGCCGCGCAGGCCAGCGAATCGGGGCAGCTGCTGATCGCCCCGCGCCTGAAGGACCGGTATCCGACCCACGGCGTGATCGCGAAGATTCTTCAGGTCGGGCGCATGCCCGGCGGCGGCTCCGCGGCCGTCGTGCGCGGCGAGCGTCGGGCGATCATCGGGGCGGGGGCGAGCGGCCCCGGCACCGCGCTCTGGGTCGAGGTCACCGAGGTCGCCGGCGTCGAGCCCACCGACGAGGTCAAGGCCCTGGCGTCGGAGTACAAGAAGCTGCTGCTGGCCATGCTGCAACGGCGCGAGGCCTGGCAGATCGTCGACTACGTCAACAGCCTGACCGACCCGTCGGCGCTGGCGGACACGTCCGGGTATGCGTCCTACCTCACCGACGTGCAGAAGCGCCAATTGCTGGAGACCGTCGACGTCGCCGAGCGCCTCCGCGTGCTGATCGACTGGACCAGTTCGCATTTGGCCGAGGTCGAGGTCAACGACAAGATCGCCGAGGACGTGCGCGAGGGCATGGAGAAGACGCAGAAGGAGTTCCTGCTGCGCCAACAGCTCGCCGCCATCCGTAAGGAGCTCGGCGAGGGCGAGCCCGACGGATCCGACGATTACCGGGCCCGCGTGGAGGCCGCCGAGCTGCCCGAGAAGGTGCGCGAGGCCGCGCTGCGCGAGGTCGGCAAGCTGGAACGCGCCAGCGACCAAAGCCCGGAAAGCGGTTGGATCCGCACCTGGTTGGACACCGTGCTCGACCTGCCGTGGAATGTGCGCACCGAGGACTCGACCGACCTGGGCGCCGCCCGGGAGATCCTGGACGCCGACCACCACGGGCTGGACGACGTGAAGGACCGCATCGTCGAGTATTTGGCGGTGCGGACACGGCGCGCGCAGCGCGGACTGCAGGTCGTCGGCGGCCGCGGCTCGGGCGCGGTGATGGTGCTGGCCGGCCCGCCCGGCGTCGGCAAGACGTCGCTGGGCGAGAGCGTGGCGCGGGCGCTGGGCCGCAAGTTCGTGCGCGTCGCCCTGGGCGGGGTGCGCGACGAGGCCGAGATCCGTGGGCACCGGCGCACCTATGTGGGCGCGCTGCCCGGCCGCATCGTGCGTGCGATCGGCGAGGCGGGTTCGATGAATCCCGTTGTGCTGCTGGATGAAATCGACAAGGTCGGCTCCGACTATCGCGGTGACCCGAGCGCGGCGTTGCTCGAGGTGCTGGACCCGGCGCAGAATCACACGTTCCGCGACCACTACCTGGACCTGGATTTCGACTTGTCCGACGTGGTGTTCCTGGCCACCGCCAACGTGATCGAGAACATCCCCTCGGCGTTGCTGGACCGCATGGAGCTGGTGCAGATCGACGGCTACACCGAGGACGACAAGGTCGCCATCGCGCGCGACTATCTGCTGCCGAGGCAGCGGGAGCGGGCGGCGCTGAACGACGACGAGGTCACGGTGACCGACGCGGCGCTGCGCAAGATCGCCGCGGACTACACCCGCGAACCGGGCGTTCGTCAATTCGAGCGGCTGCTGGCCAAGGCGCTGCGCAAGGTCACCACCAAGATCGCCGACGATCCGATCACCATCGACGAGCCCCACCTGGTCGGTTACCTGGGCCGGCCGCGGTTCACCCCCGAGTCGGCAGAACGCACGGCGGTGCCCGGTGTGGCGACCGGCCTGGCCGTCACCGGCCTGGGCGGCGACGTGCTCTACATCGAGGCCGGGGCGACTGACGGTGAGCCGAGCCTGCAGCTGACCGGCCAATTGGGTGACGTGATGAAGGAATCGGCGCAGATCGCGCTGTCCTACGTGCGCTCGCACGCCGAGGAGCTCGGCGTGGACCCGAAGGCGCTGGACCGGCGCATCCACGTGCACGTGCCCGCGGGCGCGATCCCCAAGGACGGCCCGTCGGCGGGTGTCACGATGGTCACAGCGCTGGTGTCGATGGCCACCGGCCGCCAGGTCCGCTCCGACGTGGGCATGACCGGCGAGGTCACGCTGAACGGGCGGGTGTTGCCGATCGGTGGCGTCAAGCAGAAGCTGCTGGCCGCCCAACGTGCCGGTCTGTCAACGGTTTTCATCCCGTCCCGCAACGAGCCGGATCTGGATGACGTGCCGGCCGAGGTGCTCGAGGCGCTGACGGTCAAGCCGATGACCGACGTCGCCGAGATCGTCGCGCAGGCGCTGCAGCCCGTGGCCGACCCCGCGACCGTCGCCGCCTGACCCCGCGCTCGCCGCGCCGGCGCGGCGGCGTTGAATGGACCCGTGAGTCTGAAACGGGAACTCGTGCATCGCGTGCAGCGGCTGGTGGTCAACCCGATCGGCCGGCAATTGCCGGTCACCATGATCGAGACCACCGGCCGCAAAAGCGGGCAGCCACGGCGCACCGCGGTGGGCGGACGCCTGGTGGACAACCAGTTCTGGATGGTGTCCGAACACGGTGACCATTCGGATTACGTCCGCAACATCAAGGCCAATCCGGCCGTTCGGGTCCGCGTCGGCGGCAAGTGGCGCAGCGGCACCGCCCACCTGCTGCCCGACGATGACCCACTGCAGCGGCTCGGCAACCTCCCGAAGCTCAACAGCGCCGTCGTGCGCCTGATGGGGAGCGACCTGCTGAGCATTCGGGTGGACTTGGACTGACGTGGCGTACGACGAAGATCTGGCCAACCGGATCCGCGAACTGCTTGGCCGCGAGCGCGGCGTCGAGGAGAAGCGCATGTTCGGCGGGCTGGCGTTTTTGATCCACGGCAACATGTCCGTGGCCGCCAGAGGCAAGGGCGGCCTGCTGGTGCGGGTGCCGCCCGACGACACCGAAAAGCTGCTGGCCCGAGCCCATGTCAGCCCGATGGTGATGGCCGGGCGCGAGACCCGCGGCTGGTTGCGGGTCGACGCCGAGGGCATCAGAACCAAACGTCAGCTGCAGGGTTGGGTCACTCGAAGCGTGGACTACGCGCGCGGCCTGCCCCGCAAATAGTCCGGTTTGTCCGGGCCGGCCGCGGGTACGCGGCGAAGTATGGACAAGCCGGAACAAGTGGTGCGACGACTGCTCAAGACCGCCGGCACCACGTACGCCACAGAGGCCGGGATCCGGCTCAACGACAAGCCGATGCCGCTGTTCCAGTTGCTGGTGCTGTGCATGCTGGCCAGCAAGCCGATCGACGCCGCCACCGCCATGCGCGCCGCGCGTGAGTTGTTCAAGGCGGGACTGCGCACGCCGAAAGCCGTTCTCGCGTCCGATCGGCAGACCATGATCAAGGCGTTCGGGCGTGCACACTACGTGCGCTACGACGAAAGCTCGGCGACGCGGCTCACCGATATCGCGCAACTGGTCAGCGATGAGTACTCCGGTGACCTTCGCGAGCTCGCCCGCGGCAGCCAGCACGACGTAAAGAACGCTGCGCGGAAGTTGAAGCAGTTCAAGGGAATTGGCGACACCGGCGCCGACATATTTCTGCGTGAGGTGCAAGACGTCTGGACGTGGGTGCGGCCCCATTTCGACGACCGGGCCAAGGCGGCCGCCAAGCAGCTGGGCCTGCCCGCCGATGCGGCGAAGCTGGGAGACCTTGCGCCGCGCGGGAATGCGCGGTTGGCCGCGGCGCTGGTCCGGGCGTCACTCGACGACGAGGTACGCCAACGGGTGACCAACTAAACCACCATGACGGTACGGATCGGCACGTCGGGTTGGTCCTACAACCACTGGGCGGACGTGCTCTACCCGCCGGGGATGCCGGCATCGCGTCGCTTGGCACGCTACGTCGAGGTCTTCGACACCGTCGAGTTGAACGCGAGTTTCTATCGCTGGCCCAAGGATTCGACGTTTGCGGGATGGCGCGAGCAGCTGCCGGACGGGTTCACCATGTCGGTCAAGGCGCATCGCGGACTGACGCACTATCGGCGGCTGGGAACGCCCGAACCGTGGATCGAGCGCTTCGAGCGTTGTTGGCAGCTGCTGGGTGACCGCCGCGGCGTGTTGTTGGTTCAGCTGCATCCCGAGCAGCGCCGCGACGACGAACGCCTGGATTCCTTCCTCGGCAGCGTGCCGGCCTTCATCCGGGTGGCCGTCGAGCTGCGCCATCCGTCCTGGAACGACCCGGAGGTGTATGCGATTCTGGCGCGCCGACGCGCCGCATACGTGGTGATGAGCGGGGCCGGCCTGGCGTGTGTTCCGCAGGCCACCACGGACCTGGTGTACGTCAGGATGCATGGCCCCGACCCGGATTCGATGTATGCCGGCTCCTACCCCGAGCAGGACCTGCGGCACTGGGCCGGCCTGATCGATGCGTGGAACAACGAGGGCCGCGACGTGTGGATGTATTTCAACAACGACTTGGGCGGCCACGCGGTGCGCAACGCGCTGCGGTTACGGGATCTGTTGGGTTAGTCGGCTTCTTGGCACTCGGCAAGCCACGTCGAGTCGATCACATCCGGCGGGCCCTGGGCTTGCAGGCGTTCCCGCTCGGTGCGCCGCCGTTTGATCCGCAGCCGGGCATCGGCCGGCATGGTCACCAATTCGTCGCACGTCAGGTAGTACGCGTCAGCCACGACATCGATCAGGTCCGCCGCGATTCGGCGGGAAGCCAACTCGCGCAATGTCATTCGAAGTTCATGCGTGAAACGGATGGTGGCGTCGTAGGCCAGCTCTCGCGATTCGCGAGCCCCCGCGGCGAATCGGTGGGCCAGTGAAGCCGGCGGCTGGGTGCGCGCATCGACGGAGTGGGCGATCTTCGAGGCCGCGAGCACTAGCATCGCCGGATCGTCGCCGAAGGTGGGGTTGGCCAGCTCGGCCTCCCCCGGCCCGCGGTGCCCGATCCGGGCGAGGGCCGCCGAAAGGGCGGCGGCGCCGTCCGGAGACAAGGTGCGCAGGCTGACGAAATCGCCGTCCCGTGCCAGCGCCCGCATCAGTGGATCGGCGCGCAATATCGTTGCTAGGGAAGCGGTTTCCTCCGCGATCCGGCTGCTCTGCAGGATTGCGTCAACCCCGGACACGCTGGTGTCGTCCAGTACCGCGGCGGCCACGCCGGTGCCGATCACCCACATCGCGGTGAGGATCCAGCCTTGGTGAATGCGGTCACGCAACAACGGGATTCGCACTTCCAGTCCGGCATCCGGTAGCGCGGCCAGCTGGGTCGCGTCCAGGTGCTCCGCGCCGGCCGCGGCGGCATAGGCGCGGGTGTCGGTCCTGAGGTGGCGCAGCAGGGCCACCGACCGCGCCGCGACGAGCGCTTTGGCGACCGAGCCGCGAGCTCCGCCGGCCAGTTGGGGCTGACCGAACGGCAGCAGCTCGGTCGCCGGCGGCGACTCGCCGAAGGCTCGCTGCGCAATGGCGTGCTTGTTCCAGCCCGGCAACTGGCCCGCGGCGACGACGTTGGCCGACACCCCGACATAGGGGCGATGGCCGAACACCGCGATGGACCTGCTCCACCATTCGTCGGCCACCGTGCCGCCGAGCACGAGCAGCTGACCCATCACCCGGCTGGCCATGCGCAGCCCACTGAGCTGGACGTCCAGCGTCATCGGCGTCAACGGTCCGGGCAGCGTGTCGGCCAGGCCCTTCGCGCTGAAGATCGGGAACCTGGGATCGATCCGGTCGTCGAACTCGCCCTCGAGGCCGTCCGGTGCCGCCGAACGTAACCCGTCGGGCGGTTCGAATCGGGGCGGCGCCTCCACCGGAAGCTGCACGTCGGGGCCGTGGCTCACCGCGCCGGCGGCGTCGAGTCTGCGACCGACCAATCCGCGCCCGGTGTCGGCGATCGCGTCGATCGCGCGCCAGCCGAATTCGAACCGCCAATCCTCTTGCACCGCACTAAGATCCATTTCCGGCGCCAACCGTGGCCAGCGTGGCACGCGATGCGCCCGCGAACGCGGGTCGACGGATCGCAGCAGCCGCCAGGCGGTGATCAGGTTCGTCGTGTCCGGGGTAGCCAGATCCACCACACCGGTGCGGTCGGTGTCGACGACCAGCAGCAGGAAGCGGACCAGGTCGTCGAGGTGCAGGACCCGGATCGGCTGCGCCGAGGACCCGGCGCGCAACACGGTGGCCACGGTGCGGCACACCATCCAGTCGAGCTGGCGACCGACCGGCGGCGCTATCCGGATCACCAGGCTCGGCCCCCAGCTGGTGGACACCAGCGCCTCGGCGGGCCGATACACCTCGGGCCGGCCCGCGGCCTGCGACAGGTACAGCAGTCGGGCGCCGGCGCGGGCCGCCACATGGGCGACCTGGGCAACACCGTCAAGGCCGATGTGGTCCGGAGCGGCGGGGTCGACCGGGGCGAGATGGACGACCGCGTCGGCGTCGTCGGCCAGTTCTTGCAGCACGGGGTCGGACAGCGGCGCGCGGACGAACTCGACGGCAGGATCCAGGCAGGCGTGCGGATGCTCGGCGATGCCACTGACCGTGTGTCCGGCCGCGATGAGCTGCCGAGCGACAATCCGGCCGAGTGTGCCGGTGGCGGCGGTAACCAGGACGTGCACCTGGGCTCACCTCCCGCTCAGCTCCCCCAGGGTCCACCAGGGTCCACCTTCGACAATAGGCGCGTCGGTGTGACTCGCGCGACCGATAGGAATTTGCCAGCCCGGGGCCTACAGGGTCGCGCTGCCGTCGGCGGCGACGGCAACCTTGGCGCCGCCGATGTCTTCACTCACGGTGACTTCGGCCGCCGCCGGATCGGTGATCCGCGCCAGGGCCCGCGACCCGTCGGGGGTGCGAACGGCCAGGAAGGCCCGCTCCGGTTGCCCCTCCCGGTTAAACGGGGTCGTCCACGCTTCGACGGTGCCGACGCCCTCCCACTCGACCAAGCCGTCGCGGGTGGGCTCGCGATCCACCGCCGGCTGCATGTCTTCCCAGCGAAACTCCGCCGGCGGCTCGGTGCTGTACACCCCGAAGCTGTGTTTGGTCAGGTAGCCGCCGTTGGCGGTGATGAGCCCGCGCCGCCCCGGATTGGCCATCAGCAACTCGGCCAGGGTGGCGATGGAATGCATGACGTAGTTGCTCCACGGGCCGCCCGCGAAGGTCAGGCCGCCGGTGACGGTGAGCGGGCGGGCCGGGTCGTCGAGGGGCAGGCCGAGCTCGGCCGCCGCGACCTGCACGGCGGACGGGAAGCAGGAATACAGGTCGACGTAGTCGATGTCGTCGAGACCCAGGCCGGCCAGTTCCAGCACCCGCGCCCCGGCGATCCGGATGGCGGTGGACCGGTGCAACTCGTCGCGGTCGGCGATCGCCGACGTGTCGTGCGCGTCGGTCCCGGCCTGCGGGTAGACCCAGCGCTCGGAAGGGATCCGCAGGCGGGTGGCCTGCTCGACCGACGTCAGCAGCAACGCGGCGCCCTGGTCGACCATGTTGTTGGAGTTCATCAGCTTGGTGTAGGGCCAGCTGATCATCCGGTTGCGCGGGCCGGGTTGCGTGATCCGCTCGGCCGTGGCCGGTTCGCGGATCCACGCGTGCGGATTGCCGACCGCGACCGCGTTGAAGCGCGCCCACAGTTCGCCGACACGCGCGGCGTGCTCGTGGATCGGCTCGTCGTTGGCGATCCGCAGCGCCTGCTCGAATAGCGGATACACGTAGGCCGGCCGGTCCAGTCCGATCCTGATCTCCGCGTCGCCGGCCATCGGCACGTCTTCGCCGGCGACTTGGGCCATCGGCACCGAATCGTCTTGTACCGTCCACTGCAACTTGGCGCCCTTGGCGCGCAGGCCGCGGCGGGTGCGCCAGGTTTCGGCGCCGGTGAGCAGCACCAGGCCGGCCCGGCCGGCCTGGATGTCCAGGCACGCCTGGTTGACCAGCGATTGCGGCACGTTGCCGCCGACGGGGCTGTATAGCGTGCTGAACTCGGTGGCGCCGATCCGCTGGCCCACCAGCAGGCCCGGATCGCGGTAGTGCGCCGACAGGATGTTCACCACGCGGACCGAATCCACGGCCTCGAGCACCTTGGTGTCGGCGGCCTGGCGGGCCGCGGCCACCATCAGGTCGACGGGTTCGATGGACGGCCTGTCCGGATCAATGTCGTCGCGGTGGTTGACCTGGCCGTGGCCGATCAGCACCGGGGTCCTGGGGTCGACGGGCATCCGTCGAACCTATCGCAGGGTGCCGAAAGCGCGCCGACGGTCACGCCAGCGTGACGCCCGACGCTAGGCGGGCGCCCCGCCGTCGAACAGCACGCGCTCGGCGATCAGCCGCTCGGTCTGCTCGTCGCTCATCCCGAGCACGTTTCGGCAGATCTCCCGGGTGTCGCGACCGGGCAGCGGCGCCGGGCGCTGCGGTGCGGGCGGGATGTGGCGGAAGTGTGCCGGACCCGTTTCCGCCGGCAACGGATGTTCGATCAGGGGATGCGTCATCTCGCTGAGCACTTTTCGCGCGACCAGCTGCGGATCGACCAGGATGTCGGCGGGCCTGTTCATCGGGCCCGCGGGAATTCCCGCCGCTTGCAGTGCTTCCGCGGCCTGCACCGGGCTGCGGTCGCGTGTCCAGGTCGACACGAGCGCCACCAGCTCCCGTCGGTGCGCCACCCGGGCCGCGCCGGTGGCGAAACGCGGATCGTCGGCGGGGTGACCGAAAAGCGCTGCGGCGCACTGCCAATCGGCGTCCGAGCGGATCGAGATGACGCACCACTCGTCGTCGCCGGCGCACGGATAAACCCCGTGCACACCGGTGTCGTCACGGATCTCGCCGACACCTGCTGCGCGTGCGGCCTCTTCGACGTAGAGCGTGTCCAGTTGATTGACGACGACCTCGGCTTGCGAAATGTGCACATGGGCCGCGTCGCCGGTCCGGTCGCGGCGGATCAGCGCGGCCAACGCCACCAGGGCGGTGACCCGACCCACCACGTGATCGGGGAAGATCGTCGTCGCGTCGAAGAACGCGTGCCGGGATCCGGCGGCCCGGGCCTCCGCAGAGGCCTCTCCGAAGGCCTCGTCGGACGTCCACAACCGGGTCACGCCGGTGGCGGCGCGCACCAGTGGGCCGTAACCCATCCGCCTGCTCCACGGCCCGCGATTCCCGAACGCGCTGCTGCCCGCGAGCACGATCCGGGGATTCAAGCTGCGCAAGGTGTCGAACGAAAACCCAAGCGCGCTAAGGGTTCCCGGTTTGAAGTTGGCGAACACCGCGTCGGCGTCGGCGACCAGGCGGCCGAAAATTTCCTTTCCCTCCGCGGTGCGCAGGTCAAGGCCCAGCGCGAGGTGGTTGCGGTGCGTCCAGGCGAACGACTCGCTCATCACGGCGCCGAAGCGAGATTGTCGCAGCCCGTCGGGATAGTCGGCGCTTTCGACCTTGATGACCTGCGCTCCCATGTCGCCGAACAGCCGGCTCAGCTCACCCCCGGCGACGATCACCCCCAGATCGAGGATGCGCAGGCCCGCGAACGGATAGTCGCCGAGGCGGCCCGGTTTGGGGCCGGATAGCGGCGTCTCCGGATCGGCCAGCCAGCGCGGTTGATCGTGCCCGGCGACCGGGGCGGGGGTGCGAAAGCCACAGCGCTCGTCGTCGACGACGAAATATCCGGTGGGCACGTCGGTGCGGACGCCGGGGACGAGTTCGGCGTGGGTGATCGCGCCCACCGCCTGAAAGTGTTCGGAGCCCAGGATCCGCGACGGCGTCAGCACTGCCGCGATCGGCACGCCGTGCGCCTGCCCCTCGGCGACCAGCTCCTTCATCGTCTTGTCGGCGAACAACGCGTCGACCAGCACGCTCAGTCGCGGCCACGCGGCGAAGCGCGGGCCGAGCGCGTCGTAGGCGGGGTCCTGGAATTCTTCCGGCTCCCCCAGCCAGCGGCGCAGGCCGCGCCATTGCCGTGGCGCCATCACGCACAACCGGACGAAGCCGTCCTGGCAGGGGCAGATCGGGTAGGGGTCCTGATTCTTCGGGCGGCCCCGCCATCCGCTGCTGCGCTGCCCGGCGCTGGCCTGCCCGTGTGAACCGAACGCCGGGTCGAGCGCCGTCACGATGGCGTCGAAGCGGGCAAAGTCGATGTAATCGCCTGTGCCGCAACGCAACCGGTTGTAGTACGCGACGAGTGTGGCCCAGGCGGCCTGCACTGCGGTGGTGGCCGTAGCGATGCCGTCGGGCGGCAACACCGGGGTGCCGGTGGGCGGGCCCGAGCGCGACAGCGAGCCCGACATCGCGAACAGCACGGGATCGGTCGCACGCCACGACGAGCGCGGGCCGGTGGCGCCGAAGTCGGTGATCGACACGGCCACTAGGTGTGGGTAACGGTCGGCCAGCTCGGCACACGACGTCCCGAAGGCGCCCGCCTGCCCGCCGCCGTCGACGACGATGTCGGCCTGCGCGGCGATCTCGCAGAACCGTTTTCGGTCGTTGTCGTCGTGCGGGTCCAGCACGGTGCTGCGCTTGTTGGCGTTGTGCACGGCGAACGGGATGCTGGCGCCGGCGAGTGCCGGAAGTGCGTGGCGGGCGGGGCTGCCGCCGGGCGGCTCCACCTTGAGTACGTCGGCGCCCAGGTCGGCGAACAGGCGGGTCACCGTGTCGGTGACCCCGCTCGCCGCGTCGAGCACCCGCACGGCCTCAAGCAGCCTGGTAGCCATCTGCTCACCGTATTGGGTGCGCGGACCATTACGCTCGCCCGGATGAGTGCGCACCTGAGCTACCTCGAAGCCGTCATCGTCGGCGCCGCCCAGGGCATCACCGAGTTGTTCCCGGTCTCCAGCCTCGGGCACTCGGTGTTGGTGCCGGCGCTGGCCGGCGGCCGATGGGCCCAAGATCTGAACGTTTCCGCACCGCAATCGCCCTACCTGGCGTTCCTGGTGGGCCTGCACGTCGCGACCGCCGCCGCCCTGCTGGTGTTCTTTTGGCGGGACTGGGTGCGCGTGCTGGCCGGGTTCGCCAGCTCGGTGCGGCATCGGCGCATCCAGACCTCCGGGGAGCGGTTGGCCTGGCTGCTGGTGGCGGGCACCATCCCGGTGGGTCTGGCCGGGCTGGCCTTGGAAAAGACATTTCGCACGACGCTGGGCAAACCCATTCCCGCGGCGGTGTTTCTGATTCTCAACGGCGTGGTGCTGTATGCGGGCGAGGTTTTGCGCAAGCGCGCGAGCCCCACCAGCGAAGCCGAACCCGAGCACGGCGGGGAGGCAGTCGACAACCGGCTCGCTCGAATGCCGATGCGCCGGGGCGTGCTGATCGGCTCGGCCCAAATCTTGGCGCTGCTGCCCGGGATCAGCCGGTCCGGCATCGCCATCGTGGCCGGGCTGTGGCGCGGGTTGTCACACGAGGACGCCGCGCGGTTCTCGTTCCTGCTGGCGACACCGATCATCCTGGCCGCCGGGGTGTACAAGATCCCGGAGTTGTTCGGGCCACTGGGCAGCGGGATCGGCGGTCAGGTGCTGGCCGGCAGCGTGGCGTCGTTCGTGTGCGCCTACCTCGCCGTGCGGTATCTGACCCGCTACTTCGAAACCCGCACGCTGACGCCGTTCGCGATCTATTGCGCCCTGGCCGGGGCGGCCAGCCTGGCCTGGCTGACGCTGCGCTAGAGATCGCGCCGGTAGCGCAGTTCTTGCACGGGCGCACCGCCATAGGTCCTAGTGCGCCGGGTGCCATCGAAGCCCCAGCCGTCGCGTTCGTAGAATCGCCGCGCGCGAGCGTTCCCGTCCAGCACCCACAGCGCGGCCTGCGGGTAAACCGTGCGCAGCCGCTCGCGAGCGGCGGCTATCAGCGCGCGCCCGACTCCGGTGCCCACGTGCGCGGGGTCGACGTAGATCGCCATCAGCTCACCGCAATTCGACAGCTCCGCGTCGCGGCACCTGCCGGTGGTTGCCAAGCCGCGGATCGTCGAGGCGTCGACCGCGACCAGGGTGTACGGCAACCCGATCCCGATGCGGCCGAACGTGTATGTGCCGGAATAGGTTTCCGGATCGAGGCCGTCGAGGTAGCTCTGGGCGATCAGTCCGCGGTACGCCCACTGCCACGACCGGACCTGCACGCTGGCGACGTCATGTGCGTCCTCAGGGACAGCCGGTCGCACCTGCGTCATTCCGGGGAAGCGTTCATGTCGCAGGAGTGCGTCACCATCGCGGAGGCGGTCATCGGGACATTGCACACCAACCCCAGCGACGGGTCGACCCCTGAATGCAAAACGCGACCGAGTCAAGGCGCCATTGGGATCGGTAGTGGTTCCGGTGCCCGATACTTTTGGCATGAGCGTCAACGAGCACTCGGCACCGTCGCGCCAGTTCGTAGCTTCCGCCCCGCCCATGGCCACCCAGATGAATGCGTTTGCCACCGGGAAGGGCCGGTACCTCGTGCAGGCGCCGATGTGTGCGGTGATCTTGGTGGTCGTCGCGTCGTTCGTCACCCGGCGGAGCGAGGGCTACACGATCGCCGTGGCTGGCCTCGTAGCGCTGTCAATCTTCGCTCTGGCCGGAACCGGCTACGTGTGGTGGCGGTCGCGGCGAAAGGTCCTGATCGGCGTCACCAGCGACGGCCTGACCGTCAATCAGCGGCGCGACGCTTTTCCCTTCGTCGATGCAAAGCTGGGCCCCTGGCCGAACATGGGTGTGGCCCTTCACCTCCAAAATGGTTCTCGCCGCTTCGTTCTCGGCGGACGAGACCGTCGCATTGCTCCCACCACACGGCTCGACGCGCAACCGGTCCAGGCCGTCGATGCGTGGTTGTGGGCCAACGAGTTCGACGAGCTTCTCGCCAGCGGTGGGCTGGCTGTGCGCGGGCCTGTGCCGGGGGAACCGACGCGGTGCTTGTTGTTTCCCAACCCCTATCTGGCCGAAGAAATGGGGTCGTTCGCACTCCGAAAGCAAATGCGCCATCAGCAATCGCTCTCGCAACCGAGCCTGATCCTCGACGTGGACAACCACGCTCTGCGGGTGATCGACCCGGACGGCGACGCGCGAAATGCCTCGGCTTCGCGTGCGCACGTGACGGCGACACCGGCAACGTTTCAGGCCGACAGCGTCCACAGCGGCGACGGCAGCACCTATGACTATCCCGCGACGCCCGGCCTGACCGTGCGTCTTCCCGGTGTGCAACCACTGACCATCGGCTGTCTCGACTTGGTGGGGTTGGAATCTCGCTTTTCGTGGCGCGGTAACTCGCCTCGGTCGAACGAACGGCCATCGTACGTGGCCTCAGCGGCGGATTTGCGAACGCTCGCTGAGGAATTCGGCTTGGCCGCGCAGCTGGAAGACAAGGCCAGGCGCGAAGATTAGCGCGTGGCCGCCTTCAGTTCTGCTGACGCCTGGTCGATTTGGTCGAGTGCATACACGGCTATGGCGGGTGCCGTCATCGCGCCGCCTTTGCGGGCCAGCGATTCGTATGCCGGCTCGCCGAGCACCTCTCGCAGATGGGCCACTGCAGTGTTGAGTTCGGGCAGTCCCGCGATGTTGAGCGGGTTGACTCCGAAGCCGGCGATCGTGGCCGCGGGTGCGTAGCGACCCAGCCGGTCGAAATGGGTGGCGAGCACTGCCAAAGCGGTACCGAGTGTCGCGGTGTTGCCGGAGTCGTGGACGGTGCGGATGGTCACGGTGATGTATTCCAAGGCGGCCAGCGGGTCGCCGTGCTTGGCCTCTAATCGGGCCAACACAGCCGCCAGGACGCTGATGTTGTACCGGCTACCGCTGGCTTGCGCGATCGCCATGCCCCGGCGCAGGGCTTCCAACGCGCGGATGGGATCGACCTCGCTGAAGGCGTAGCCATAGCTGAACAATGCATACGAGTGGCACCACGGGTTGCGGGTGGCCTCCGGGGAATCGACGAGGTTGTGCGCCAGTGCCATCGCCTCATCGGTGCGACCGGCCCACACCAGCGCGAGGACGAGGTTAGCGGCGGTGATTCCATAGGTATCGCGATTTCGGGCAAGTTGGGCGCTGCCCCACTCGACCGCACGTTCGGGTTGGCCGATGACGCTGTACGCACCCGCGAGGATGCCCTCCTCGCCGTAGCGCAAATCGTCGAATTCGCCACTCTCGATCACGGGCCGGCCGGCGTCGGCGTACTGAACCGCATCCTCGACCCGTCCAAGGACGTAGCACAGCGCCGCATACACGTATAGGGCCGCGAGCTTCGGATGGCGGACGGCTCGCGCGGGTTCGATGAGTCCTTCGGCCCATGTGAGGGGCTCGTATTTTTCGCTTTGAACGCCAAGCATCGACCCGTAGATCGCAATCGTCGCGGCGACGTCGAGATCAGCCTGGTCGGCGGCCCACCGATACGCGGTGCGCAAGTTGGCCAGCTCGGCGGTGAACCACGCGTAGGCATCAACCGGGCGCGGGCTGTCCCACACCGTCATGATGTCGGCTGCACGCCCCACGAAGTAGCGGGCATGCGCACGGCGGGTCGTTTCCGCTTCACCGCAAGCGACGAGCTGGTCCTCGGCGAACTGGCGGATCGTCTCCAGCATCGAGTACCGGGTCCGCCCCGTCGAGCGGTTGACGATGAGCAATGATTTGCGCACCAGCGCGTCCAGTAGATCGAGGATTGCATAATCGTCGACGTCCTGGGATTCGCTCAATCCGCTTATTGCGCAGGCACTTTGGAGGTCAAATCCGCCAGCGAATACCGAACACCTTGCCAGCAAGGTTCTTTCGGCTTCACCAAGAAGTTCGTAAGACCATGCCACCGCGTGGCGCAGGGTTTGGTGGCGTGACAGACCGCGCCGCGAACCGACCAGGAGGCGGAACCGCTGATCTAGCCGATCGCGCACCTCACCGGCGGTCATCGACGCCATCCGCGAGGCCGCCAATTCGATGGCTAACGGGATGCCGTCGAGTTTGCGGCAGATATCTATTACGGCCTCCGCTTCGAGGGGTTGGAGCAGCGAAAAGTCCGACACGACGCTTTGGGCACGGTCGAGGAAGAGGTGCACACCGGCGGATTCGGTTCCGGAGTTGACGTCGAGCGAGGGCACACGCCATAACTTTTCGTCGCCGGACCCCAACCCTTCGCGACTGGTCGCGAGGATCGTCACGGTCGCCGATGCGGCCAGAATCGCCTCGACGAGATCCGCGGCGCTGTCGACAACGTGTTCGCAGTTGTCGAACACCAGCAGCCGGACTCTGTCCTCCAACGCGGACGCGACGCTCTCCTCCACGGTTTTGCCCGGCTGCTGGACGATGCCCAGCGCCGCGGCCACCGCGTCCGGCACCGCGGCCGGGTCGGTGACCGCAGCCAAGTCGAGAAACCAAACACCGTCGGGGAATTCACCGGCCAGCCGTGCCGCGACTTCCAACGCAAGGCGAGTTTTGCCGACCCCGCCCACCCCGGTGAGTGTGACCAAGCGATTCGCTTTCAGTGCGGATTGCAGGTCGGCGACCTCCGACTCTCGTCCGATGAAGCTCGTGGTCGGAGGTCGCAGGTTCCCCGGAGTCGTATCCAGCGTCCGCAACCCGGGAAAGTCCGCCGGCAGGCCGGCCGCGCGGACCTGGAACAACCCGATCGCGGTCGGCAAATCCCGCAACCGGCGCGGCCCCAAATCCACCAGATCGACCCCGCCCAGCAGGCCGGCCGTCGACTCGGCCAATAGGATCTGACCCCCGTGCCCTGCGGCCATCACCCGTGCCGCACGGTTCAGCACGGCACCGAAATAGTCGCCGTCGCGGAGTTCCGCTTCGCCGGTGGCGATGCCCATCCGTACCGGCAGCTCCAGCGCCCTTTGCGCGGCCACCGCCGCGTCGACCGCACCGCTTGGCGAGGCGAACGCGGCGCACACCCCGTCACCCGTGTGCTTGAACAACCACCCACCCTGCGCGTTGATCGCCTCGCGCAGCACCGTGTCGTGCGCGGCCAGTGCCGCCCGCATGCCCTCGGCGTCGGCCTCCCACCGACGGGTGGACCCCTCAATGTCGGTGAACAGAAAAGTCACCACGCCCGAAGGAGCAGCAGCCGCGGACACGCCCACAGAATTTCACAGGACGCCCGCTCCCATCCCGAACATCGGTGGGTTTCACATGAACTTGCGGGTCATCAGTGTGTTGCTGGGCAGAGAAACGTCGAGTACTTTGCGCGCGGTCTCGACCCCAGCGATGGGAAGGCCGTCGAGATCGAGCAGACCCAGCTGAACGAGCACACTGGCTTGGTCCCAGTAGATGTGCTCGTGCACGAGTTTGTCTTCCTCAAATTGCACGACGGCCACCGTCGGAATTTCCACCGCGCGTCCGGTGGGCTCAATGCCGGGCAGCATCCAATCCATCCGAGTGGTGTGCGTGAAGCGGACGACGAACTCGTCGACGAGGGAACTCTCCCCGACCGTTCGGCTGACGGGAATCAGTTCGAAGTCGGGTGGATTCTGCCCGATGAAATGGTGCGCGTAGAAATGTCGCAAGCTCTCGAAGCCGACGCCGCCGGTCATGGTGGGGATGTGGTTGACGTAGGGTTCCGCCACCATGGTGGACATGGTGGCGTCCACGTCCCGCGTTTCGAACTCGTAGCGGCAGTGCGCGTCCCACAACGCGGCAAAATCGTAAGCGGCCATTGCCAGCACCTCTCTCGCGGAGCCCAGCCTACGACTGGCCGGCTGGCAACTCACGGTCGTCATCCGACGACTCACGGAATCAAGATGTAGCTGATTCCCGGGCCATCTTCGACGGTGCGCGTGTCGAATTGGTGGAAACCCGACGTGTGGTATCCGTTCGCGACGGTGGCCCCGTAGCCGGCGTTCATCTCGGTGATGGTTATGCGCCTGCCGTTGACGGCGTCGACCCAGGCGACATGTCCGACGCCCCCGACGACCGAGCTGCTGAAGACGGCGATCGAGTTGGGCTGAGCTTCGCCCACCACTGTCCAACCCGCCGCTTCGGCTTGATACGCCCAGTTTTCGGCGTTGCCGGTCAGCGCCTTGATGTAGTAGCCGGTGTGCTCGTGGATTTGTTCCTGGGCGCCCCAGGTGCAGTAGCCCTCATAAGGGCCGCTGTAAGGGTTGTGGTCAGTCGTGGCGCCCTTGGTTCGGTCCGCGTGGGCCGGTGGCGTCGTCAGCGACGCACCAAGCGAGAGTGCGCTGCCCACGGCGACGGCAGCCACAATTCCTCTGGCTTTCATTCGCCTCCCTTTCCCGGCGGTCGAGGCGCGAACGCATCAACTCGTTACCTTTCCTTTATCGCCGGGTGATCGGAATTCGTTTCACCATGACCGCGCCTAGCGGGCGGCGCCGCCGCTACGCTGCGCGAAGGCAATCGCCTCGTCGGTGGATAAAGCCGCGCCCGCGGCCCATTCGGAGGCGAATTCGTGCTCGCTGGAACCGGGCGCATCTGCACGCAGCAAACCGCGACCGGCGCTCTTTATTGCATCGCCACCTCAGGAGGCGGGCTCGGGGGTGCGCGTCGCGGCGAAGAAGCCGCGCAACGCGGCCGCCATCCGCGCGCGTATCGGTGCGCCTGAGATGACCGCGTCGACCATGGGCACCGACAGGTGGGTGTGCCCGCGGGCGCGGACATACTCGGTCGGTACCCCGGCCGCATCGAGCGCGGCGGCGTAGGCCTCACCGACATCACGCAGCGGATCGAACTCGGCCGTCACCACGATTGCCGGCGGCAACCCGGTCAGGTCGGCGGCCTCCAGGGGGGCGAACCGCGGGTCAGCGCGATCCGCCACGTCGATGTAATGGTCGTAGAACCAACCGAGTAGCGGCGTCGTGAGGCCGTAGCCGTCGGCGTTCTCGGCGAAGGATGCGCGCGTCATGTCGCCGGACGTCAACGGCGTCAACAACGCCTGACCGACGATGGTGGGCCCACCCATGTCTCGCGCCAATCGGCACACCACCGCCGCGATGCCTCCACCCGCGCTCCAGCCACACACGGCGAGCCGGCCCGGTCTGCCGCCGAGTGCCTCGGTGTTGTCCGCGACCCACCGCAGCGCGGCCATGCCGTCATCGATCGCCGCGGGAAATCGGTGCTCGGGCGCGTGGCGATAGTCCGCCGAGATGACGATCGCGTCGCTGCGCACACAAAGGTCCCGGCACAGGGGATCATCCGAAGTCGCGCCGCCCAGGACGTAGCCGCCGCCGTGGAAGTAGACGATGACCGGATGCGGGCCCGGGGTCGGCGGACGATAGAGTCGGTACGCCAAATCCCCTGCGGGGCCGGGCATTACGTCGTCGATGATTTCGCCAACGTCCGGCCCGGGCGGAAGCGTCGTCGACATCTGCTGGTACAGCGCGCGGGCGTCATCGACGGGCAACGATTCGATCCGCGGCGGATTCAGCGCCGCCGCCTCCATCAGGACCATTTCCACGTCTGGTTGCAGCCGGCGCACCACGCCGTCGTTGCACCGCGAGCCGTGGGGACCCGACAGCCTGAAGCCGAGGTAATCGCGTGCCGCCACCTCGTCGCAGCTGACGCGGTAGAAGTCGACGCCGGCACAGTACGGCAGAAACACCCGTGGCTTACCGGGCACGTTGGCGCCCATGTACCACGAGTTCGCGGCCGGGTAGAGCGTGATGTCGGCGCAGTCGTTGACGTGTTGCATCCAACCGGCTTCGGCGAGCTCGGTGGCCTCGATGACATCGAACCCGGAGGCGCTCAGGTGACCGAGGCAGTCGAGCACCCAGTCCGCGTGTTGTTCGATCGACACCGCCATGTTCGACAGCACGGAGGGGCTGCCGGGGCCGGTGATGAAAAACAGATTGGGAAAGCCGACCGTGGTCAAGCCGAGGTAGGTGTGCGGCCCGTCCGCCCATTTGTCCTTGAGGGCCAAGCCATTACGTCCCCTGAAGTCGACGGCGGTGATCGCTCCCGTCACGGCGTCGAAACCGGTGGCGAACACGATCGCGTCGAAGTCGAACGATTCGTCGGCGGTATCGATGCCGGTTTCCGTGACGTGCCGGATCGGATGTTTCCGGATGTTCACCAGCCGCACGTGCGGCAGGTTGTAAGTGGCGTAGTAGTTCGTGTCCAGGCAGGGTCGCTTCGTGCCGATGGGGTGATCGGTGGGGCACAGATCGGCTGCCGTCTGCGGATCCGCGACGATGGAGCGGATCTTGTTGCGGAAGAACTCGGCCAACTCGTGGTTAGCCGCGGGATTGCTGAGAACGTCGGAGAAAACAGTAAAGGTATCGAATAGCAGGCCACCCTGCCAGGCGCGCTCAAAGCGTTCCTGTCGTTCGGGCTCCGAGACGCTGAAGGTCTGGATGATGCTGCGTTCTCCCGGAATGCCACCCCACGAAATACGCGCCGCCGCACGGTATTCCGATTCATCGGTCAGTTGCGCGAGCTTTTCGGCCGATAGTGGGCCGTTGCGCGCTGGGATCGAGAAGTTCGGGGTGCGTTGAAATACCACCAGCTCTCGGGCTTCCTGCGCGATGACCGGAATCAATTGCACGCCAGAGGAACCCGTTCCGATCACCGCCACAATCTTGTTCGCGAAATCAACGGGTTCGTGCGGCCATCGGCTGGTGAAGTACACCTCACCACCGAATCGCTCGAGTCCGTCGACCTCGGGCGGCTTGGGCATGGACAGACAACCGGTGGCCATCACGACGAAGCGGGCGCTGACCTCGTCGCCGCCGTCGGTGCGGACACGCCATAGCGATGCGTCGTCGTCCCAGCGTGCCCGTTCTACCCGCGTCGAGAAGGTGAGGTGACGCCGCAGGTCGTGCTTGTCCGCGACATGGTTCAGGTAGCGCAGGATTTCCGGCTGGGTGGCGTATTTCTCCGACCATTGCCAGTCCCGCCGCCAGTCGGGGTCGAAGCTGAACATGTAATCGACGCTGGGCACGTCGACTCGCGCACCCGGATACCGGTTCCAATACCAGGTGCCGCCGAGATCGTCGCCGGCTTCGAACACGCGAAATCCGTACCCGGCGCGGCTGAGGCGGTAGGCGAGATAGAGGCCGGCGATACCTGCGCCCACCACGACCACGTCGACGGCGGGCGCCGTTCGATCGGTATTGACTGGAGCGGTCATCTTGTGATCATCACGCCGCGCCGGTCCGCTGTCACGAGTACCGCAGTACTTCATAATTTCCGGCCGTCGTGCTGTGCTTACCGCATGGCAGACACGGCATCGATCGGCGTCAAGGTCCGAGGAAAAGTCATCGTGATCACCGGCGGTGCACGCGGGATCGGACTGGCCACCGCGACCGCGCTGCACAAGTTGGGCGCCAAGGTCGCGATCGGCGACGTCGACGAGGCCAAGGTGAAGGACTCCGGTGCCGACCTCGGGCTCGACGTCTACGGCAAGCTCGATGTCACCGACAAGGATTCGTTTGCCGATTTCCTCGACCAGGTGGAGCGCCAGCTCGGACCGATCGACGTGCTGGTCAACAACGCCGGCATCATGCCCGTCGGCCGCATCATCGACGAGCCGGACGCCGTCACCCGGCGCATCCTGGACATCAACGTCTACGGCGTGATCCTGGGCAGCAAACTGGCCGTCCAGCGGATGGTGCCGCGCGGGCGCGGGCACGTCATCAACGTCGCCTCGCTGGCCGGTGAGCTCAACGTCGTCGGGCTGGCCACCTACTGCGCCAGCAAGCACGCGGTGATCGGCTTCACCGATTCGGCCCGGCTCGAGTACCGGTCCGCGGGTGTGAAGTTCTCGATGGTCTCGCCGACCTTCGTCAACACCGAGCTCACCGCGGGCACCGCCGGGGTCAAGGGATTGCGCAACGCCGAGCCCGCCGAGATCGCCGACGCGATCGTGGGCCTGGTGGCCCGCCCCAAGCCGCGGGTGCGGATCACCAGGGCGGCCGGCGCCATGGTGGTGTCGCAGAAATTCTGGCCGCGCGCCATCGGAGAGGCCCTGAACCGGCGGCTCGGCGGCGACCATGTGTTCACCGACGACGTCGACGTCGAGAAGCGCCGGGCCTACGAGGCTCGGGCCCGCGGCGAGGAGTGACCTTAGTTTCTAGCGGCGTTCACCAGCGGGGCGGACAATCGGCCGGGTGAGCCTGGAAACCGACACCGCGACCGCAATCCTTTCCGACGACGAACTGGCCGTGATCGACGCGTATTGGCGCGCCGCCAACTATCTCTCGGTCGGTCAGATCTACCTGTTGGACAACCCGCTGCTGACCGAACCGCTGTCCGCCGAGCACGTCAAACCGCGGCTGCTGGGACACTGGGGCACCACGCCCGGGCTGAACCTGATCTATGCGCACCTCAACCGGATCATCCGCACCCGCGACGCCAACGTCATCTACATCACCGGACCAGGTCACGGTGGCCCCGGGCTGGTGGCCAACGCGTATCTCGAAGGCACTTACAGCGAGGTGTACACCGGCATCGACGAAAGCATCGACGGAATGCGAAAGTTGTTCCGGCAGTTCTCTTTTCCCGGCGGCATCCCCAGCCACGTCGCCGCCCAGACGCCGGGATCCATTCACGAGGGCGGCGAACTCGGCTACGCGCTGGTGCACGCCTATGGCGCGGCGTTCGACAACCCCGATCTGGTGGTCGCGTGTGTGATCGGCGACGGCGAAGCCGAGACCGGGCCGCTGGCGGCCGGGTGGCACTCGAACAAATTCCTCAACCCGGCCGTCGACGGCGCGGTGTTGCCGATCCTGCATCTCAACGGCTACAAGATCGCCAATCCCACTGTCCTGGCGCGTATTCCGCATGCCGAGCTGGAATCGCTGCTGCGCGGCTACGGCTACCGCCCGATCACGGTCGCCGGGGACGACCCGGCCGGCGTGCACCAAAAACTGGCGGCCGCGCTGGAGGATGCGTTCGACGACATCGCGGCCATTCAGCGCGCCGCGCGCGTGTCGGATCACGCCGCGCGGCCGGTGTGGCCGATGATCGTGCTGCGCACACCGAAAGGCTGGACCGGGCCAAAAGTGGTGGACGGCAAGCACGTTGAGGGCACCTGGCGCTCACACCAGGTTCCGCTGGCCGAGACGCACGACAACCCCGAGCACCGCGCGCAGCTCGAAGAATGGCTGCGCAGCTATCGGCCCGCGGAGCTGTTCGACGAGAACGGCGCGCTGCGGGCCGAGTTGCGGGCACTGGCGCCGTCGGGTGATCGGCGGATGAGCGCCAACCCGCACGCCAACGGCGGCCTGTTGCTGCAAGACCTGGACCTGCCGGACTTCCGCGACTATGCGGTGCCCGTCGAGCAGCCGGCCGTCGCGACCCACGAGGCGACCCGGGTGCTCGGCACCTTCCTGCGCGATGTCATCACCCGCAACCTCGACAACTTCCGGCTGATGGGTCCCGACGAGACCGCCTCCAACCGGCTTTCGGCCGTCTTCGAGTCGACCGGCAAGGTGTGGCTGTCCGAGACCGGGCCCGACGACGACCACCTGGCCCCCGACGGCCGCGTCATGGAGGTGCTCTCCGAGCACCTGTGCCAGGGCTGGCTGGAGGGCTACCTGCTGACCGGGCGGCACGGCCTGTTCAACTGCTACGAGGCGTTCGTGCACATCGTCGACTCGATGTTCAATCAGCACGCGAAATGGTTGTCCACCAGCCGGGAGCTACCGTGGCGGCGGCCGATCGCATCGCTGAACTACCTGCTGAGCTCCCACGTGTGGCGCCAGGACCACAACGGCGCGTCGCACCAGGACCCCGGGTTCATCGACCTGGTCGCCAACAAGCGCGCCGAGGTGGTGCGGGTCTACCTGCCGCCGGATGGCAACACGCTGCTGTCGGTGGCGGATCACTGCCTGCGCAGCCGCGACTACGTCAACGTCATCGTGGCGGGCAAGCAGCCCGCGCTGTCCTACCTGTCCATCGACGACGCCATCCTGCACTGCACCCGCGGGCTGGGCATCTGGCCGTGGGCGAGCACGGCGAGCGGTGAGCCCGATGTGGTGCTGGCCTGCGCCGGCGACATTCCCACGCTGGAGACGGTGGCCGCCGCCGACATCCTGCGCCGCGAGCTGCCGAAGCTGCAGGTGCGGGTGGTCAACGTCGTTGACCTGATGCGGCTGCAGCCCGAGTCCGAACACCCACATGGCTTGCCCGACAAGGAATTTGACGCGCTGTTCACCGCCGACAAGCCGGTGATCTTCGCCTACCACGGCTATCCGTGGCTGATCCACCGGCTCACCTATCGCCGCGCCAACCACGCCGGAATGCACGTGCGGGGATTCAAGGAGCGGGGCACCACGACGACGCCGTTCGACATGGTCATGCTCAACGACCTCGACCGCTTCCATCTGGTGATGGACGTCATCGACCGGGTGGACGGGCTGGCCAGCCGGGCCGCCGTGCTGCGTCAGCGCATGGTCGACGCGCGGCTGGCCGCGCGCCGCTACACCCGCGAGCACGGCGAGGACGACCCGCAGATCGCCGGCTGGACCTGGGCGGCCCGCGGATAGGTCATCGAGTCTGCGTACAGAGCGCTTCGGCGCCCGATTTTTCGATCTGAGCGCAGTTTCGGCGCTGTTACGGTGAATCCGTGTCGAGCGTGATATCGGTCAACGTGGCGCAGGCGATGGCGAACCCGGATCCGCGCGCGATGTCGAACGTGACCGGCATCGACAAACTGGCGGCCGGCGAGCCGGTCATGGTGCGCGCGCCTGAAGGGGTGGGCAGCGGGCTGGTCGGCGATTTCATCGGCAATCCCAAGTTCCACGGCGGTGACGACCAGGCCGTCTACGTCTACGCGCGCGAAGACCTCGACGAGTGGGAGCGTCAACTCCAGCGACCACTCGCCAACGGAAACTTCGGCGAGAACCTGACCACTTCGGGCATCGACGTGACGGGGGCGCGGATCGGTGAACTGTGGCGCATCGGTTCCGACGGCCTGCTGCTGGAGGTCTCCGCGCCGCGCACACCATGCCGGACATTTCAGGCCTTCCTCAACTTAAATCACTGGATCAAGACCTTCACCGAGGGGGGAAAACCCGGCGCCTACTTGCGGGTGATTTCGCCGGGGACCGTGCGGGCGGGCGACGCCATCAGCCTCGAACACCGTCCCGACCACGACGTGACGATCGGTCTGGTCTTCTGCGCCCGAATGTCCGAACCGGCCTTGCTCCCCCAGCTGCTGGTGGCCGACGCGCTCTCGGCGGAACTGAAGGACTATGCGCGCCAGCGAGTCGTCTCGAACGTCGAGTAAGCCGGGCGGCCACAATCGCGCGGGTAAACTTGCCAGGTGCCCGACATCACCGCCGCAGCCGACACCAGGTTCCGACTGCATGTCGACATCGCGGTGGTCGTCCTGACCTTGGTGCTGACGAATCTGATCGCGCACTTCACCACCCCGTGGGCGAGCATCGCCACCGTGCCGGCCGCGGCCGTCGGGCTGGTGATCCTGGTTCGTTATCGGGGATTGGGCTGGGCCGAACTGGGTCTGGGCCGGGAGCATTGGAAGTCCGGGCTGGGGTATGCGCTGGGTGCCGTGGCCCTCGTCGGATCGGTGATCGCCATCGGTGTCCTGCTGCCGATGACCCGGCCGATGTTCCTCAACCACCACTACGCGACGATTTCCGGTGCACTGGTCGCCTCGATGGTCGTCATCCCGCTGCAGACCGTCATCCCGGAGGAATTGGCGTTTCGCGGGGTGCTGCACGGCGCGCTGCATCGGGCCTGGGGGTTTCGCGGTGTGGCGCTGGCGGGTTCGCTGCTGTTCGGACTTTGGCACGTTGCGACGTCGCTCGGCCTGACGAGCAGCAATGTCGGGTTTACGCGGCTGTTCGGCGGCGGCGTCGCCGGGATGCTGGCCGGCGTCACGCTCGCGGTGCTGGCCACCGGGGCGGCGGGGTTTGTCTTCAGCTGGCTGCGCCGGCGCAGCGGCAGCCTGATCGCGCCGATCGCGCTGCACTGGTCACTGAACGGGCTGGGCGCCCTGGCCGCCGCGCTGGTCTGGCATTTCGCCTAATTCACACCAGCAGCACGGCGGCCCCGGCGATACGACCCTCGCTGAGGTCGGTCAGCGCCTGATCCGCTTGCCCGAGTGGGTATTCCGGCGTGGTGACCTCGATGTGGTGCTCGGCGGCGAAGGCAAGGAACTCGCGGGCGTCGGCGCGGGTGTTCGACGTCACCGACCGGATCTGACGTTCCTGGAACAGGTGCCGCTGGTAGTTCAGCGCCGGAATGTCGGACAGGTGAATGCCGGCGATCGCCAGCGTGCCACCGCGGTCGAGCGCCTCCAGCGCGGGCAACACCAGATCACCGACGGGTGCGAACAGGATCGCGGCGTCCAGCGGCACCGGCGGCGGGTCGGCGGCACCCTGGGCCGACGCGGCGCCGAGTTCCATCGCCAGCCGCTGGGCGCTTTCCCCGCGCGTCATCACATGCACCTCGGCCCCTTGCGCCAACGCCACCTGCGCCGTGATGTGGGCGCTGCCGCCAAAGCCGTAAAGCCCGAGGCGACCGCCGGGCGGCAGCTCGGCGCGCAGCAGCGACCGATACCCGATGATGCCGGCGCACAACAGCGGCGCCAGCTCGGTGTCCCCGTAGCCGTCCGGTAAGTGGTGCGCGAAAGCCGCAGGGACAGTGGCGAATTCGGCGTATCCGCCGTCGGCGTCCCAGCCGGTGTAGCGGGACTTCGGACACAGGTTCTCGTCGCCCCGACGGCAATACGTGCACACGCCGCAGGTGTAGCGCAGCCAGGCGATGCCGACGCGGTCCCCCACACTGAATCCGTCGCCCGCCTCGGGGCCGACCTCGACAACCTCGCCGACCACTTCATGCCCGGGGGTGACGTGTTCGCGGTGCACGGGCAGATCGCCCTCGGTGACGTGCAGGTCGGTGCGGCACACCCCGCACGCGCGCACGGCCACCAGCAACTCGGCGGGTCCCGGGCGGGGCACATCGGTGGTGACCCGCTCGAGCGGGCGAGTCTTCATGGGGCCAGGCCGGCGCACGCGCCAGGCCGTCATGCTCGCGGGCATTGTCTATCTAACGCCTGCGCACCAGGCTGACGACCCAGAGCAGAACGACCGCTCCGAGGAGTGAGATGAAGAACGTAAACCATATGCGCCCATGCTCGACATCGACGTGAAGCCAGCCGAGGATCATGCCGCCGATGAATCCGCCGACGACGCCGATGGCGACGTTCAACAGGATGCCGGCGTTGCCGACCTTGACGATCTTGCCGGCTACCCAGCCGGCGATTCCGCCGATGACGATGTAGGCGAGCCAGCTCACCGCCGTGGGCGGAGCGAGGGACGCCGCCGAGACATCCATGCGACTCTCCTGACCCTGGAGTCCTTAAGCGGGCTGGGTCTGCTGCGGCGTCGGGGTGGGCGTCGGGGTGACTTCCCCGGCCGGGGCCTGGGCGGGCGCCGGAGCCGGTGCGCCCGGTGCGGGCGCCGGAGCTGGAGCGCCCTGGACCGGGGCGGGTACCTCAGGCGCAGGGGCCGCCGGAGGTGGCGGGCCGATGACCGGAGCACCCGGGGGCAGAGCCCCCGGAACGGGAGCCCCGGCGGGCGGCGGAGTCCAGGGCTGAATCGACTCGGCGAGCGCTTTGGCCGCGACCTTGTCGACGGGGTCGTTCGAGGTTCCGAGCCACACCACAAACCACCGCTGCGGCGGGCCGGCGTTGCTCGCCGGCGCGCCGATCACGCCGGTCCAGATCTGGCCGTTCGGCTTGGCCGCATCGCTGAACTTGACCTCGTAATACGACGCGCTGCCGGATAACCCATTGGCGGCGAGCGGCGTGGCGTCCTGGTTAATTCGCATGCCGGGGTACGGCATGAAGAATTCACCCATGTCCGAGCCGAGCCGCACCGCGGCCTTGGCGTCGTTGGCTTCGGCACTGGCATAAAGCTTTTGGTCCAGCCGCCCGAGCACGACGCGGGTGTCGTTGGCCACCGGCGGCGGCTGGCCGGGCATGGGCGGCTGCCCCGTCGTCTTGCTCAGCATCGCCGAGCCGTAGTCGAGATGCGAGGCGTCGGACTCCACCCAGCCCGGGGGCACGACGAAGCTGAATCCACCCACTGCATTGGTGACGCGGCCGGCGTTCGGGTCGACCGGGGGTGGCTGCGGCGCGTTCGGGTCCACCGGAGGTGGTGGCGGCGCGGCGTTAGGTGGTGGCGGCGCGGCATTGGGGTCCCCCGGCGGCGCTGGCGGCGGTGTGGCGGGCGCACCCGGTGCGGCGGGCGCGGGCGAAGCGGCGGGCGGCGGCGCGGTGTTGGTCGGCGGCGCGGGTACCGGATCGGCCGTGGAGGTCGCCGGCAGCGCGATCGCGACGGCGCTGGCGCTGGTCACCGCGGTGATCGCCAGCGTCGCCCAAAGTCCCTTGTGACGGGTCGAGCTCGGGTCCACCTGGTCCATGGCGACGAACCTACCGCGTTACGGCTGTGACGCAAGGGTGCCGTGCTGAGGATGTGGTGTGGTTTTCCGGATCGCGACGCAGCTCATCGGTGCGCCATCGGGTACAGCGCCACCTCGAGCGTTTTGACGCTGAACCACACGCGATCCCCGGGGGTGAGCCGCAGCTCCGCGGCGGCCTCGACAGTGATCTCGGCGGCCAGACCGGGCGCCCCATCGGGCTGCTCGGGACCACGCACCAGCACCGCGGCTCCCCGCACATCCAGCTCCGCGACGGTCTGCTCGACGGTGTTGCGGGGGCTGCCGTGCGGTTCGTCCCGATAGACGGCCACCGCCGTCGGCGGAAACACCGCGACGCCGTCGTGTCCCTCCGGGAGCGCTTCGGCAAGCTCGGGGGCCGGAATCCCGTGCCAGTGCACACCCGACCGGGCACGCAGCGAACCGTCCGGGCCGATGGTGCCGTTGACCAGGTTGACGCCGGCGATGCGAGCGCCGAAATGACTGCGCGGCGCGGCGAGCACGTCGGCGACGGCCCCGATCTCGGCGATCTTGCCCGATTCGAGGACCAGCACCCGATCGGCCAGGGTGAACACGTCGAGCAGGTCGTGGGTGATCAGGATGACGGCGCAGCCGCTGCGGCTGACCACGGCGCGCAGCACCGCCCGGATTGACGCGGCCGCCGCGACGTCGAGCCCGGTCAGCGGCTCGTCGAGCAGCAGCACCGCGGGTTCGGCGGCCAGCGCCCGCGCGATCGCCACCCGCTGGGCCTGACCGCCGGACAGCTGGCGCGGCTTGCGGTCGGCGAACTGCTCGGCGTCCACCTCGCGCAGCCAGCGCAGCGCGGTCGCCTTGTCCTTAGTGCGCGCAAACAGCCGGGCCATTCCGCCCCGGCTGTGCGCCCCGAACGCGACATTGGCGGCGACGCTCATGTGCGGGAACAGCAACGGGTCCTGCAGCAGCAGTCCGACGCGCCGGTCATGCGTGGGCACGTTCACCCCGGTTTCGGTGTCGGTCAACACCCGGTCGCCCAGGCGCACGCGACCCGCGTCCGGGTGGACCAGCCCGGCGATGACGTGCAGTGCGGTGGATTTGCCCGCGCCGTTGGGACCCAGCACGGCCAGTACCTCCCCGGCGCCCACCGAGAACTCCACATCCAGCTGGCGCTCGGCCACCACCGCGCGAAGCTGCAATTCGCTCACGTCGGATCGCTTCCGGTCAGGCTGCGCGCGCCCAACCCCAAGACCACCGCCGCGGCCACCGCGACCAGCAGAATCGACAGGGCCACAGCGGCATTCGGGTCGCTGACCCGTTGCAGATAGATCTCCAGCGGCAGCGTGCGGGTGACGCCCTGCCGGGAACCGGCGAACGTCAGCGTCGCGCCGAACTCCCCCAGCGAGCGGGCGAACGCCAGCACGGCCCCTGACAGCATGCCCGGCACCAGCAGCGGGAGGGTGACCCGCCACCAGACGGTGCTGGGTCGCGCGCCGAGCGTGGCCGCCACCACTTCGTAGTCGGCTCCGGCGGTGCGGGCGGCCCCCTCAAGGGAGATCACCAAAAACGGCAACGAGACGAACGTCTGCGCCAACACGACTGCAGTCGTGCTGAACGCGATGGAAAGGCCGGCGGCCTCGAGGTAGCGCCCGATGAGTCCGAGCCGGCCGAACGCATACAGCAGCGCGATGCCGCCCACGACCGGGGGCAGCACCAGCGGCAGCAGAATCAGCGGGCGCAACAAGCGCACCAGGCGCGCGCGGCTGCGGGCCAGCACCAGCGCCATCGGAACGCCAAGCAGGACGCACAGCGTAGTGCTGGCCGCGGCGGTCTTAAGGCTGAGTAGCAGCGCCGTCTTCGAGGAGTCGCTGGTGATCAGCGACCAGAAATTCGGCCAGTCGACCTTGACCGCGACCGCCAGCAGCGGCAGCACCACAAAGAGCGTCCCCACCGCGGCGGGGAGGTACACCCAACGGGGTAGTTCGCTGCGACGCTTGCTAATCCGAAGACCCTAACCGCCAGAACGCAGGAGATCGTCAAATCAAGAACAGTGAGCCAAAGATACGGCGTGGTCGAGTTAGGCGTGTTGGCCGTTGCCGCCATCGTTGACGCCGCCTACGCCTAGGCCACCCGCGCCGCCATTGCCGGCTGCGCCGCCGTTGCCTCCGCTGTTGTTTTCGGTACCGCCTGTGGCGCGCTGGCCACCGGTGCCGCCAGCGCCGCCGGCGGCGCCGGCCCCACCGTTGCCCGCCAAGCCCGGCGGCGGCGCAACGGTGGGGTCGACGGTGGCGCCGCCGCCCCCACCACCGCCGGTGTCTGCGCCGCCCGATCCACCGGCGCCCCCGCTGGGAGCGGCAGGGACGCCGCCGATGACGCCGACCGCACCGCCGCCGGCGCCGCCGTGACCACCGGTGCGGCCGGCGACGGCACCACCGCCGCCACCGCCGCCCCCGCCCCACGCTTGACCCCCGGAGTTAACGGTGCCGCCCGCGCCGCCTCCGCCGCCGGCTCCGCCGGAGCCGCCGATGCCGCCCGAGCCGGCTGCGCCGTTCCCGCCACCGCCCCCGAGGCCGCCCGACGCGACATTGGGGCTGAGGTTGAGGTGGGCGTTGCCGCCGTTGCCACCGGCGCCGCCGTTGCCGCCGGTGCCGGCGTTGCCGCCGCTGCCACCGGTGCCGGCGTTGCCGCCCGTGCCGCCGGCGCCTCCGCCGCCGCCGCCACCGCCGAAAAAGGTTCCGGTCGAGGTGGTTCCGCCGGTGCCGCCGGCACCCCCGTTGCCGCCGGCGCCGCCGGTGCCGTTGGTTCCGGTCGTGCTAGCGGCGCCGCCGGCCCCGCCGGCCCCGCCGGCGCCGCCATTTCCGCCATTGCCGCTGATGGCGGAAGCGTTGACGGTGCCGTTGGATCCGCCGGCGCCGCCGGTGCCGCCGAGGCCGCCGTGACCGCCGTTTCCGGCGTGCCCAAACAACCCTCCGCCGGCGCCGCCCGCCCCACCGGCTCCACCGGTTGCGCCAACCCCACCGGCTCCGCCGTTCCCGCCAACGGTGGGGTCGCCCGCGCCGCCCTGCCCGCCGTTGCCGCCGTTTCCGCCGGCCCCGCCCGCCCCGCCGGTCCCGCCTAGCCACGCTTGGTTGGCGCCGCCAACCCCACCATCACCGCTGGCCCCGCCAGGTTTGCCGGTCTCCCCGACGGGGTTGGCCGCGGCGCCCGGCAGACCCGTGCCACCGGCGCCGCCGGCCCCGCCGGCCCCACCGACGCCGTGGAGCGACAACAGTTGCCGGTTGGCCCCGCCGGCCCCGCCGGAGCCACCGGGCGAGCCCGCCCACCCGCCCGCCGGCGCCGCCGTTCCCGCCGTTTCCGCCGCCGATCAAGCCATTGGCCCCGCCGGCGCCACCGTTACCGCCTTGGCCGATGACGCCGCCGACGGCTCCGGCGCCGCCGTTGCCGCCGTGGCCCCACAGGCCCGCTGCTCCACCGGCCCCGCCGTTACCGCCGGTTCCGAAAAGCTGGCTTGCGCCTGCCCCTCCGTTGCCGCCGTTACCGATCAGCCACCCGCCGTCCGCGCCTTTACCGCCAGAGCCGCCGGGGGTGCTCGCGTTCGCGCCGTTGGCGCCGTTGCCGACAAGCGGTCGCCCCGTCATGTCCTTCACGGGTGAGAACACCGCCAAGCTCTGAGCGCCCTGCACCGCGGCTGTCAAGGGTGACGCATTAGCCGCCTCGGCGGCCGCATAGGCGCTCGCGGCGTTATTGAGGGCCTGCACAAACTGGCTATGAAGCACCGCCGCCCGAGCGCTAAGCGCTTGAAAGTCCTTGCCGTGATTGGAAAACAGCGCAGCGACGGCCGTCGACACCTCGTCGGCAGCCGCGCTCATGACCGCCGTTATCGGCGCCCCTGCGGCACTGCTGGCCGCGCTGAGCGACGAGCCGATGCCCGCCGCGTCAGCCGCTGCCGCCTGCACTAGTTCCGGAGCCGCGATCACACACGACATATCGACCACCTACTCGCAAGCCCCCCTGGTTGTCAGGAGCCCGGCGGTCCCCGGCCGTCAGAACCAGCTAATTGTAGGCGTCTGGTGTGTCCTTTGCTGGCTTTCCATTGGAGCTTGATTTAGCCGCGCCAGATCGGCATCAACCCGAGTTGCGAGCCCTTCGGCGTGACCTGGCCACCCGTCAGGGCTTGGCAAACCCCGCCTGCGCCAGGATGTTCTGGCCGGCGTCGCCGGTCACCAAGGCCACGAACCTTTTTGCCAGCGCCGGTTGGGGGGCCTTCTTCAGCACCCCAATCGGATAGACGTTCACCGCGCCCGCCGCCTCGGGGAACTTCACCGTCGTCACCTTGTCTTTGGCGCTGAGCGCATCGGTCACGTAAACCAGCGCCGCGTCGGCCTGCCCGGTGGTGACCTTGTTGAGCACGTCGGTCACGCTGAGTTCCTCACTGACCGGGTGCAGCTGGACCCCGGTGCTGTCCTCGACGCGCTGGGTCGCCGATCCGCACGGCACCGGCTTCTGGCAGATCACCACGTTGAGCCCGGGCTTATTCAGGTCGGCGAAGGATCCGATCTGTTTCGGGTTGCCCGGCGCGGTGACGATGACCAACGTGTTGGCGGCGAAGTTCGTCGGGTTGCCGTTTACCAGGCCGGCCTTGACGACCGTGTCCATCTGCGCGGTATCCGCTGATGCGAAGACATCCGCCGTCGCACCCTGCGTCAACTGAGTCGCCAGCTCGGAGGAGCCCATGAACTCGAAATTGACGTCGCTGCCCGGATTGTCGGCCTTGAACTGCTGACCGATCTTGGTGAACGAGGGCTTCAACGACGCCGCCGCGAAAACGACGATCGTCCCGGATGCCTGCGAGGGTGCCGAGGGGTGTGAGGACTGGGCAGACGGCGGCGATGTGGAGCTGCACGCGACCGTTGCGCCCAGCAGGCCAGCCACCAGCATCGTCGACAAACCCGTCAGCACGCCGATCCGAAGCACGAGTCAAACCCTAACCGGGCCATGTTCGCGGCGACGGTACTAAGTGATGGCCGAATAGTTACGAAAAATCATCCGCGCGTCGCGCGATTAAGATTTCCTTAAATAGCTACTGTCCAGTAACATCAACGTCGATTGATGCCATAACACGCTGAGATCCCCGGCGGCGGACCCCTGAACTGCCAGGATCTGAGTTCGACACCGAACGCGAGGAGGTCATCGCAGTGGAGGTCTTGGTCACCGGCGGCGATACCGACCTGGGGCGCGCGGTCGCCGAGGGCTTCCGCGACGACGGCCACAAGGTAACCCTGTTGGGTGCCCGTCGCGGTGACCTGGAGGTCGCTGCCAAAGAGCTCGACGTGGACGGGATCGTCTGCGACACCACCGATCCGGCCAGCCTCAGTGAGGTTCGCGGGGTGTTCCCGCATCACCTGGACACCATCGTCCACGTGCCGGCGCCGAGCTTCGACGCGGGCGACCCCCGCACCTACGCGCTGTCCGATACCGCCAATGCGTGGCGCAACACGCTGGACGCGACGGTGCTCTCGGCGGTGCTGACGGTGCAGGCCCTCGGTGATTACCTGCGGTCCGGGGGCTCGATTATCACCGTGATGGCCGAAAACCCGCCCGCGGGAAGCGCCGACGCCGCGATCAAGGCCGCCCTGTCGAGCTGGGTCACCGGGCAAGCGGGCGTGTACGGAACCCGCGGCATCACGGTCAACGCCATCGCCTGCGGGCGCGGCGTCCAGCCCGGCTACGACGGCCTGTCTCGGACGCCGCCATCGGTCGCGGCCGAGGTCGCCCGGCTGGCACTGTTTTTGACCACCACCGGCGCGCGCCACATCACCGGTCAGACGCTGCACGTCAGCCATGGCGCACTGACCCAGTTCGCCTGAGCGCTCTCTTTCTCCAATAGCGCCGAAAGCTACGGTGGAAGCCGTGACTATTCGGCTGGGCTACCAGATCCCCAACTTCTCCTACGGCACCGGTGTGGAAAAGCTTTTCCCGACGGTGATCGCCCAAGCCCAGGAGGCCGAGGCGGCGGGCTACGACTCCTTGTTCGTGATGGACCACTTCTACCAACTGCCGGTGATCGCGCCGCCCGAGGAGCCGATGCTCGAGGCCTACACCGCCCTGGGCGCGCTGGCGACCGCCACGCAGCGCCTGCAGCTGGGCACCTTGGTCACCGGCAACACCTACCGCAACCCGGCGCTGCTGGCCAAGATCATCACCACGCTCGACGTGGTGAGCCAGGGCCGGGCGATCCTGGGTATCGGTGCCGGCTGGTTCCAACTCGAACATGACCAACTCGGATTCGAATTCGGCACCTTCACCGACAGGTTCAACAGGCTCGACGAAGCCCTGCAGATCATCCTGCCGATGATCAGGGGCGAGCGTCCCACGTTCTCGGGCAAGTGGTACCGAGCCAGCGAGGCCATGGCGAATCCCCGCTTCCGCGACCACATTCCGCTGATGATCGGCGGCGGCGGTGAAATGAAGACCTTTGGACTCGCCGCGCGCTACTTCGACCATCTCAATATCATTGCGTCCCTTGACGATCTGCCGCGCAAGATGGACGCGCTGAAGGCCCGCTGCGACGAGGCCGACCGGGACCCCGCGACGCTCGAGACGAGCCTGATGTTGACCGTGATCTTCGACGAGAACTTCGACCAGGCGAAAGCGAGCCCGCGCCGGATCGCCGGCGGCGCGGCCCAGATCGCCGACCAGATCCAGGCCAAAATTCTCGACGTCGGCATCGGCGGAGTGATCATCAACCTGCCCAACGGCCACACGCCCGGAGTGATCACCGCGGTCGCGGAGGCGGTGCGCCCGCTGCTGGGCGTGTAACCCAGGCCGTGGCGGGCCCTCGTTGTGGCTGATGACACACGCCCGCGGCTTGGGGTTGCCGACCGCGTTTGACTAGGCTGAGAAGGGTTACTAGCTAACTGCATTCGCGCACCGAGGAGACCTCGTCAGGAGCAGCCCGAAATGAGCCCCCAGCCAGAAGGCACAGCTGAAGCGCCGCGTCGCCACCGCGTGGTCATCATCGGTTCAGGGTTCGGCGGGCTGAATGCAGCAAAGAAACTCAAGCACGCCGACGTCGACGTCAAATTGATCGCCCGGACCACGCATCACCTGTTCCAGCCGTTGCTGTACCAGGTGGCCACCGGCATTCTTTCGGAGGGCGAGATCGCCCCGGCAACCCGCGTGGTGTTGCGCCGGCAGCGCAACGTCGAGGTGCTTTTGGGCAACGTCACCCACATCGACCTCGCCAACCGGACCGTCGTCTCCGAACTGCTCGACCACACCTACGACACGCCTTACGACACCCTGATCGTCGCCGCCGGCGCCGGCCAGTCCTACTTCGGCAACGACCAGTTCGCCGAGTTCGCGCCCGGCATGAAATCCATCGACGACGCCCTGGAATTGCGCGGCCGCATCCTGAGCGCTTTCGAGGCGGCCGAGCGGTCCAACGACCCGGAGCGCCGCCAGCGGCTCCTGACGTTCACCGTGGTCGGCGCCGGGCCCACCGGAGTGGAAATGGCCGGGCAGATCGCCGAGCTGGCCGACCACACGCTGAAGGGTGCCTTCCGGCGCATCGACACCACCAGGGCGCGGGTGATCCTGCTCGACGCCGCCCCCGCGGTGCTGCCGTCGATGGGCGAAAAGCTCGGCCAGCGCGCGGCCGCGCGGCTGGCAAAGATGGGCGTGGAAGTCCAGCTCAACGCCATGGTCACCGGCGTCGATCGCACCGGCATCACGGTCAAGGACCCCGACGGCACCGAGCGGCGCATCGAGTCGGCGTGCAAGGTGTGGTCTGCCGGAGTCCAGGCCAGCCGTTTGGGCCGCGACCTCGCCGAACAATCCGCCGCCGAACTGGACCGGTCCGGCCGGCTCAAGGTGCTTCCCGATCTGTCGGTCCCCGGACATCCCAACGTGTTCGTCGTCGGCGACATGGCCGCCGTCGAAGGCGTTCCGGGGGTGGCGCAGGGCGCCATCCAGGGCGCCAAGTATGTCGCCAACATCGTCAAGGCCGAACTGGCCGGCGCCGATCCCGCCGAACGCGAACCCTTCCAGTACTTCGACAAGGGCTCGATGGCGACGGTGTCGCGGTTTTCGGCGGTCGCCAAGATCGGCCCGCTGGAGTTCAGCGGCTTTATCGCCTGGCTGGCCTGGCTGGTGCTGCACCTGGTCTACCTGGTCGGATTCAAGACCAAGGTCAGCACGCTGCTGTCCTGGACGGTGACGTTCGTCAGCACGCACCGGGGTCAGCTGGCCATCACCGAACAGCAGGCGTTTGCCCGGACGCGGCTCGAACAGCTGGCCGAGCTGGCCGCCGAGGCACGAGATGCGGCCGCCACCAGGGCCGCCAGCTAATCCCGCTCTAAGCCTCGAGGTTCTGCAACCGCACCTGCCCGCGGGCCACTGCCCGGCTGTCGTCGTCGGTGATCGTCACCAGCCACAGCTGCTGGCGGCGACCGCGGTGGATCGGCTCCGCGGTCCCGTACACCGTTCCCGAGCCGATGGAACGCAGAAAGTCGGTGTTGTTGTTCACGCCGACGACGTTGCCGCCCGTGCCGTTGCCGGAGTTCAGCCAGGTGAACGCCGCCACGCTGGCCATGCTCTCGATGATCGAGCAGTACACGCCGCCGTGAACCAGGCCCATCGGCTGCAGCAGCTTGGGCGTGACCTCCAGCTGGGCGCGAGCGCCGTCGGGCGTGAGCTCGGTGAACCGCAGCCCCAATTCCTGGTCGAACGGCGCGGTGAAATCAGGCGGGATGATCGCTTCCGGCGGCTGCACGTCCTTGTGTTTACACCATCACACCAGCACCGCACGCGAGCCGAACCGTGCTGCGAAAATCCGCGCCGGAATTCGCAGCCTGGTTCGGTTCGCGGTAATGCGCGCGCTCCAGACACGGGCGAGCCCCGTGCGTATAGGGCACGGGGCTCGCCGATCGAGTAGACCCGGGGTCACTGCAGCCCTCAGGACGCCGCTGCGGTCATAGTCGCTCGATCGTGGATTAGCATAGGCAAGGCTTCCCTAATTTTGCAAGCGTTTTTGCGGCATACTGACGGGAACCCCTCGGGCCTTGCATACGACAGTCGGTAGTAAGCCGGAGTACGCTGGACACCAACTTTCGGGAGATGGAACGAACCAATGGCCAAGCTGACGCGGCTCGGAGATTTAGAACGCGCTGTCATGGACCACCTCTGGTCCACGCCGGAGCCGCAGACGGTCCGGCAGGTGCATGAAGCGCTGTCGGCACAACGCGACCTCGCCTACACGACGATCATGACCGTGCTGCAGCGGCTGGCGAAAAAGAATCTGGTGTCGCAGCTGCGCGACGACCGCGCCCACCGCTACGCCCCCGTGCACGGCCGCGACGAACTGGTGGCCGGGCTGATGGTGGACGCGCTGGCCCAGGCCGAGGACAAGGGGGGCAGGCAGGCCGCGCTGGTGAATTTCGTCGAGCGTGTCGGCGCCGACGAGGCCGACGCGCTGCGCCGCGCCCTCGCGGAATTGGAAGCCGCGCAACGTAATACGCCGTCGGTTGGCGTTACTGCGGAGGAGTAAGGGAGACTTACACCGTGTCCGCGCTGGTATTCACCGTTCTCGCGGTGCTACTGGTCGGCCCGGTACCGGCCCTGTTAGCCCGAGCGACGTGGCCGCTGCGCGCGCCCCGCGCCGCGATGGTGTTATGGCAGGCCGTCGCCCTGGCCGCCGTCTTCTCGGCGTTCAGCGCGGGCATCGCGATCGCGACTCGGGTGCTCATGCCCGGCCCCGACGGCCGGCCGACCGCCAGCATCGTCGGCGCGGCCGACCGGCTCGGGTGGCCGCTGTGGACGGCATACATCGCGGTCTTCGCGCTGACGGTGCTGATCGGGGTCCGGCTGATGGTGGCGCTGGCGCGGGTGGCCATCGCCAATCGGCGACGGCGCGCGCATCACCGCATGGTGGTGGACCTGGTCGGCGTCGGCCACGATGCGGCCCTGGCGCAGGCGCGCGCGAACACGCGCGATCTGCGGGTCCTGGACGTCCCGCAACCCCTTGCCTATTGCCTGCCGGGCGTGCGTAGCCGAGTGGTGGTCAGCGAGGGAACGCTGAACACGCTCACCGACGCCGAAGTCGCGGCCATCCTCACCCACGAGCGGGCCCATCTGCGCGCCCGCCACGACCTGGTCCTCGAGGCGTTCACCGCGGCGCACGCCGCCTTCCCGCGATTCGTCCGCAGCGCCAACGCGCTGCGCGCGGTGCAACTGCTCGTCGAGTTGCTCGCCGACGACGCCGCCGTGCGCGCCACCGGGCGCACTCCCCTGGCTCGGGCATTGGTCGCCTGCGCGTCCGGACGGGCGCCGTCCGGCGCGTTGGCCGCGAACGGGCCCAACGCGGTGCTGCGGGTGCGTCGGCTGTCCGGGCGCGGCAACAGCGCGGTGCTGGCCGCGGCCGCGTACCTGGCCGCGGTCGGCGTCTTCGTGGTGCCCACCGTGGCGGTGGCCGTACCGTGGCTCACCGAGCTGCGCCGCCTGTTCAACGTCTAAACACCCCGGAATGCCAGTCGGAGTCGGCTGTGCCACAGTGTGATCCGACGGCGTGTCGAGAATGCTCTGCAACCTGAGAGGCAGAACCATGAGTGCCCAAAAGTCCGATGGATCGAAGACGGGAACGGCGCAGATCGGCGTTACCGGCCTGGCGGTGATGGGGTCGAACCTCGCCCGCAATTTCGCCCACCACGGCTACACGGTGGCGCTGCACAACCGCTCGGTCGCCAAGACCGATGCCCTGCTAGAGCAGCACGGTGACGAGGGCAAGTTCGTCCGGTCGGAGACCATCGAGGAATTTTTGGACGCGCTGGAAAAGCCGCGGCGGGTGATCATCATGGTCAAGGCCGGCGACCCGACCGACGCCGTCATCAACGAGCTCGCCGAAGCGATGGAAGAGGGCGACATCATCATCGACGGCGGCAACGCGCTCTACACCGACACCATCCGCCGCGAGAAGGCGATCCGCGAGCGCGGCCTGCACTTCGTCGGCGCCGGGATCTCCGGCGGCGAGGAGGGCGCACTGAACGGGCCGTCGATCATGCCGGGCGGCCCCGCCGAGTCCTACAAGTCGCTGGGCCCGCTGCTCGAGGAGATCTCGGCGCACGTCGACGGCGTGCCGTGCTGCACCCACATCGGCCCCGACGGCTCCGGGCACTTCGTCAAGATGGTGCACAACGGCATCGAGTACTCCGACATGCAGCTCATCGGCGAGGCCTACCAGCTGCTGCGCGACGGGCTCGGCAAGACCGCCCCCGAGATCGCCGACGTCTTCGCCGAATGGAACAAGGGCGATCTGGACAGCTACCTGATCGAGATCACCGCCGAAGTGCTGCGCCAAACCGACGCCAAGACCGGCAAGCCGCTCGTCGACGTCATCCTCGACGAGGCCGAGCAGAAGGGCACCGGCCGCTGGACGGTGAAGTCGGCCCTGGACCTTGGTGTGCCCGTCACCGGCATCGCCGAGGCCGTCTTCGCCCGCGCGCTGTCGGGTTCGGTGGCCCAGCGCAAGGCCACCACTGGGCTGGCGTCGGGCGGGCTGGGCAGCCGGCCGAGCGACGCGGCCCAGTTCATCGAGGACGTCCGTCAAGCGCTCTACGCGTCGAAGATCATCGCCTACGCCCAGGGGTTCAACCAGATTCAGGCCGGCAGCGCCGAATACGACTGGGGCATCACGCCTGGCGACCTGGCCACCATCTGGCGCGGCGGCTGCATCATCCGGGCCAAGTTCCTCAACCGCATCAAGGAGGCGTACGACTCCGACCCGGATTTGGCGACGCTGATCGTGGCGCCGTATTTCCGCAGCGCGATCGAGGCCGCCGTCGACGGCTGGCGACGTGTGGTGGTGACCGCGACCCAACTGGGTATCCCGATTCCGGGTTTCGCCTCGGCCCTGTCCTACTACGACGCGCTGCGCACCGAACGGTTGCCCGCCGCGTTGACCCAGGGTTTGCGGGACTTCTTCGGTGCGCACACCTATGGGCGCACCGACGAGGAGCCGAGCAAGAAGTTCCACACGCTGTGGAGCGGGGACCGCAGCGAAGTGCCGGTCTAGTTAGGGGGCAAGCCGACAGCGATGAGGTTTCTGAACGGGCACTCGCCCGGGTACGACCTGACCTACAACGACGTCTTCATCATGCCCAACCGCTCAGACGTCGACTCGCGGTTCGACGTCGATCTGTCTTCCGCCGACGGCTCGGGGACCACGATCCCGGTGGTGGTGGCCAACATGACCGCGGTGGCGGGACGGCGGATGGCCGAGACGGTCGCGCGTCGCGGCGGCATTGTCGTTCTGCCGCAAGATCTTCCGATCACGGCCGTGCAGCAGACGGTGGGGTTCGTTAAAAGCCGTGACCTGGTCTGGGACACCCCGGTGGTGCTGGAGCCCGACGATTCGGTGTCCGACGCGACCGCCCTGATTCACAAGCGCGCCCACGGTGTCGCGGTGGTGCTCTTCGAGGGGCGACCCATCGGGCTGGTCAGCGAAGCCAGTTGCCTGGGCGTCGACCGCTTCACCCGGGTGCGCGACGTCGCGATCACCGACTTCGTCACCGCACCGGTGGGCACCGAGCCGCGCAAGATCTTCGACCTGCTCGAGCACGCCCCGATCGGGGTCGCGGTGGTGACCAACGCCGACGGCACGCTGGCCGGGGTGCTGACCCGCACTGGCGCCATCCGCGCCGGCCTCTATACCCCGGCCACCGACGCGCGCGGGCGGCTGCGGGTGGGCGCGGCCGTCGGGATCAGCGGCGACGTCGGCGCCAAGGCGCGCTCGCTGGCCGAAGCCGGCGTCGACGTGCTCGTCATCGACACCGCTCACGGGCATCAGGCCAAGACGCTGGCCGCGATCAAGGCGGTGGCGGAGGTTCTTTCCGAGTTGGGCCTCGACGTCCCGCTGGCCGCGGGCAACGTGGTGTCGGCCGAGGGCACCCGGGATCTGCTGGCCGCCGGGGCCAGCATCGTCAAGGTCGGCGTCGGACCGGGCGCGATGTGCACCACCCGGATGATGACCGGCGTCGGCCGCCCGCAATTCTCCGCGGTGCTCGAATGCGCTTCTGCGGCAGCCGAACTCGGCGGTCACGTGTGGGCCGACGGCGGGATTCGCCATCCGCGCGACGTGGCGCTGGCGTTGGCCGCCGGGGCGTCGAACGTGATGATCGGCTCGTGGTTCGCCGGCACCTACGAGTCGCCCGGGGACCTGATGCGCGACCGCGACGACCGGCCGTTCAAGGAGAGCTACGGCATGGCGTCCAAGCGGGCGGTGGTCGCGCGCACCGCCGTCGACACCGCGTTCGACCGCGCGCGCAAGGCGCTGTTCGAGGAAGGCATCTCGACGGCCCGGATGGGGCTGGACCCGGATCGCGGCGGCGTGGAGGACCTGCTCGACCACATCACCTCCGGCGTGCGCAGCACCTGCACCTACGTCGGCGCCTCCAGCCTGGCGGAGCTGCACGAGCGGGCCGTCGTCGGCGTGCAGTCGCCGGCCGGCTACGCCGAGGGTCACCCGCTGCCCACCGGCTGGTGACGCCTCTGTCCGTGACGGCGCCGGAAGTTGTGGCAAACGTTTCGCTAGCATGTTGCGTGACATCGAGCGATAGGGATGAGCTGAGCCGGCCGTGGGTCTGTCCATCACCACCGTCAGCGTGCTGGCCATCGTGGTGCTCATCTTCGGCAACGCGCTGTTCGTCGCGGCCGAATTCTCGCTCACCGCGCTGGACCGCAGCACCGTGGAGGCCAACGCCCGCAGCGGCAGGCGCCGGGACCGCTTCATCCAGCGCGCACAGCAGCGGCTGTCGTTTCAGCTGTCGGGCGCGCAGCTGGGCATCTCGATCACCACGCTGGTAACGGGTTACCTCACCGAACCGCTGGTGGCGAACCTGCCGCATCCCTGGTTCGACGCGATGGGGATGTCCGATCCGGTGGCCGACACGATCATGGCGGTGGTGGCGCTGGTGATCGTCACCTCGGTGTCGATGGTGTTCGGCGAGCTGGTCCCGAAGTACCTGGCGGTCGCGCGTCCGCTGCGCACCGCCCGCACCGTCGTCGGCCCGCAACTGGTGTTTTCGGCGCTGCTCACCCCGGCCATCCGGGCCACCAACGGGGCGGCGAACTGGATCGTGCGCCGGTTCGGCATCGAGCCCGCCGAGGAGCTGCGCTCGGCCCGCTCGGCGCAGGAGCTGTTGTCGCTGGTGCGGACGTCGGCGCGGAGCGGGTCCCTGGACCTTGCGACCGCGTCGCTGGTGCGTCGGTCGCTGCAGTTCGGCACGCTGACCGCCGAGGAACTGATGACGCCGCGCACGGAGGTCGTCGCGCTGCAGACCGACGACACCGTCGCCGACCTGATCGCGGCCGCCGCGGAGTCCGGGTTCTCCCGATTTCCGCTCGTCGACGGCGACCTCGACTCGACCGTGGGCATCGTGCACGTCAAGCAGGTGTTCCAGATACCGCCGGCCGATCGCGCGAGCACCCTGCTCACCTCGGTCGTCAAGCCGGTTCCCGTGGTGCCCTCGACACTGGACGGCGACGCGGTGATGGCCGAAATCCGCGCCAACCCGCTGCAGACCGCGCTGGTCGTCGACGAGTACGGCGGTACGGCCGGCATGGTGACCATCGAGGACCTGATCGAAGAGATCGTCGGCGATGTGCGCGACGAGCACGACGACGCCACCCCGGACGTGGTGGCCGCCGGCGGCGGATGGCGGGTGTCGGGCCTGCTGCGCATCGACGAGGTGTCCACCGAGACCGGATACCGGGGCCCCGAGGGCGAATACGAGACCATCGGCGGCCTGGTGCTCGAACAGCTCGGCCACATCCCCGAGCCCGGGGAGACGGTCGAGCTGCCCGCCCTCGACGCGGACGGCCTGCCCGACGAGTCGATGCGCTGGCGGGCGACGGTGTTGCGGATGGACGGCCGCCGGATCGACCTGCTCGAGCTGACCGAACTGGGCGCTCGGCCGGAAAGCCACGACGAAGCCAACTCGGAGCTGGGCCGCTGATGCACGAAGCGCTGGGCGTGCTGGCGGCGATCCTGCTGATCGCGGCCAACGCGTTTTTCGTGGGCGCCGAGTTCGCGCTGATTTCGGCCCGACGCGACCGCCTCGAGGCATTGGCCGAGCAGGGCAAGGCCAGGGCGGTCACCGTGATCCGGGCCGGTGAGCAGCTGTCGTCGATGCTGGCGGGCGCGCAGCTCGGCGTGACGGTGGCCTCCATCCTGCTCGGCCGGATCGGCGAGGCGGCGGTCGCCGACCTGTTGCGCGAATCGTTCGCGCTGACCCGGATGCACCCGGCGCTGGCGCACTCGCTGGCGTTCGCGATCGCCCTGGCGATCGTCGTGACGCTGCATGTGCTGCTCGGCGAGATGGTGCCGAAGAACATCGCCCTGGCCGGCCCGGAGCGGACGGCGATGCTGCTGGTACCGCCCTACCTGGCCTATGTGCGGATAGCTCGACCGTTCATCGGGTTCTACAACCAGTGCGCCAATGCGGTGCTGCGCGGGCTGCGGGTGGAGCCGAAAGACGAGCTGGACAGCACGGTATCCCCGGCCCAACTGTCCGAGATGATCGCCGAGTCGGTGTCCGAGGGGCTGCTGGACGCCGAGGAACACACCCGGCTGACCCGGGCGCTGCAGATCCGCACCAGGGTGGTGGCCGACGTCGCGCGCCCGCTGGCCGACATCCACGCGATCCAGGTCGCGGATTCCGGCTCGGGGCCGACCGTCGGCGCGGTGGAAGCGGCCCTGGCCCAGACCGGCTACTCCCGCTTTCCGGTGATCAGCCGCGACGGTGGCTACATCGGATACCTGCACATCAAGGACGTGCTGACGCTGGGCGACGACCCGGCGACCGTCATCGACCCGGCGCTGGTGCGGCCCCTGCCGCGGGTCCCCGAGTCATTGCCGTTGGTCGATGCCCTGTCCCGGATGCGGCGCAGCAACAGCCATCTGGCGCTGGTCACCGGCGAGGCGGGGCAATTGGTCGCGATGGTCGCGATGGAGGATTTGGTGGAGGACTTGGTCGGCGCGATGCGCGATCATTAGCAGCCCGTATGATCACCAGCGGCGGTAGTCGACCTGGAATTGCCCGCAACAGTGCGCCGGTTCGCCAGAGGCGATTCCCGCGACCGCCGAATCGGGATGACCGCAGTCGTCAGCGCGCCCTGACCTGGCTCCGACCTGGCAGGGCGCGCGACGGAATAGGTTCTTCGGGCTGCTGGTCGGTAGGCTGGACTAATTGCCGGTGAGGCAAAAATGGAGGAGAACAATGACCGATCGCGTGTCGGTGGGCAACCTGCGCATCGCCCGGGTGCTCTACGACTTCGTGAACAAAGAGGCGCTGCCCGGCACCGATATCGACCCGGACAGCTTCTGGGCCGGTGTCGACAAGGTCGTCACCGATCTCACCCCGCGGAACCAGGATTTGCTGGCCCGCCGTGACGAGTTGCAGGCGCAGATCGACCGATGGCACAAGCAACGCGTAATCGCCCCCGTCGACGCCGACGAATACCGGCAGTTCCTCACCGAGATCGGCTACCTGGAACCGGAACCCGACGACTTCACCATCACCACGTCCGGCGTTGATGACGAGATCAAGACCATGGCGGGCCCGCAGCTGGTGGTGCCGGTGCTCAATGCGCGGTTTGCGCTGAACGCGGCCAACGCACGCTGGGGCTCGCTGTACGACGCCCTCTACGGCACCGACGCGATTCCGGAGAAGGACGGCGCCGAGAAGGGCACCAGCTACAACAAGGTGCGCGGCGACAAGGTGATCGCCTACGCGCGCAAATTCCTTGACGGCGCCGTGCCGCTGGCCTCCGACTCATGGTCCAACGCCACCGGCATCACCGTCGAGGACGGGCGGCTGGCGGTCGCCCTGCCCGAAGGTGCCACCGGGCTCGCGGACCCCGGGCAGTTCGCCGGGTACACCGGCGAGCTTGGCTCCCCCAGCTGGTCGGTGTTGCTGGTCAACCACGGTCTGCACATCGAGATCCTGATCGACCCGGAATCGCCGATCGGCAAGACCGACCGCGCGGGCATCAAGGACGTGGTCCTGGAGTCGGCGGTCACCACGATCATGGACTTCGAGGACTCGGTCGCGGCCGTCGACGCCGACGACAAGGTGCTCGGCTACCGCAACTGGCTCGGCCTGAACCGCGGGGACCTGTCCGAAGAGGTCGACAAGGACGGCAAGACCTTCACCAGGAAGCTCAACGCGGACCGGCGCTACACCGCCCCCGACGGCAGCGAGTTCACCCTGCCCGGACGCAGCCTGATGTTCGTGCGCAACGTCGGTCACCTGATGACCAACGACGCCATCCTTGTCAGCGACGGCAACGAGGACAAAGAGGTGTTCGAGGGCATCATGGACGCCCTGCTCACCGGCGTGACCGCGATCCACGGGCTACGGGACGGGTCCCAGAATGACGGCGCCAACGGGCCGCTGCTCAACAGCCGCACCGGTTCGATCTACATCGTCAAACCCAAAATGCACGGGCCCGACGAGGTGGCGTTCACCGTCGAGCTGTTCAGCCGCGTCGAGGACGTGCTCGGGTTGCCGCAGGGCACCTTGAAGGTCGGCATCATGGACGAAGAGCGCCGCACCACGGTGAACCTGCGGGCGTGCATCAAGGCCGCCGCCGACCGGGTGGTGTTCATCAACACCGGGTTCCTGGACCGCACCGGCGACGAGATCCACACCTCGATGGAGGCCGGCCCGATGGTGCGCAAGGGCACTATGAAGAGCCAGCCGTGGATCCTCGCCTACGAGGACCACAATGTCGACGCCGGCCTGGGCGCCGGCTTCATCGGCCGTGCCCAGATCGGCAAGGGCATGTGGGCCATGACCGAGCTGATGGCCGACATGATCGAGCAGAAGATCGCCCAGCCCCGCGCGGGCGCCAGCACCGCCTGGGTGCCCTCGCCCACGGCGGCCACCCTGCACGCGATGCACTACCACTTCGTCGACGTGGCCGCGGTGCAGCAGGAGCTGTCCGGTCAGAACCGCACCAGCATCGACCAGCTGCTGACGATCCCGCTGGCCAAGGAACTGGCGTGGGCCCCCGAGGAGATCCGCGAGGAGGTCGACAACAACTGCCAGTCGATCCTCGGCTACGTGGTGCGCTGGATCGACCAGGGCGTCGGCTGCTCGAAGGTGCCCGACATCCACAACGTCGCGCTCATGGAGGACCGCGCCACCCTGCGGATCTCCAGCCAGCTGCTGGCCAACTGGCTGCGGCACGGCGTGATCACCGCCGAGGACGTGCGGGCCAGCCTGGAGCGGATGGCGCCGATGGTCGACCAGCAGAACGCCGGCGACCCCGCCTACCGGCCGATGGCGCCCAACTTCGACGACAGCATCGCCTTCCTGGCCGCCCAGGAGCTGATTTTGTCCGGGGGGCAGCAAACCAACGGCTACACCGAGCCCATCCTGCACCGGCGCCGTCGTGAAGCCAAAGCTCGGGCCGGTGCCTGATCGCGGCTCGATTGGCCGGGCGGTGAAGCGACGGGACGACAGCGGGCGCCGGCATGGGTAGGCACCGGAAGGACGACCGGGAGGAACGGGAGGAGTCTGGGCCGCTGCCGGCGGTCGATGAGGACGCCTACGCCGGCGATGCCGGCGATGTCTCGGCATCCGGACCCGCCCAGGAATTCCCCGAGTACCCCGACTTTCCGCCTCGTCAGTCCGAGGCGGTCGCCGCGCCCCCACCGCCAACCTCCGGCCACCGCGGATTCGGTGCCTGGCAGGGCGGCCACCGCAGCGCCGGCGGCCGGCGCGGGGTCAGCGTCGGGTTGATCGCGGCTCTGGTCGCGGTCGTCGTGGTGGTCGGCACCGTGATCATCTGGAGCTTCTTCGGCGACGCGCTATCGCACCGCGGGCACACCGCGGCGGCGCGCTGCCTGGGCGGCAACGAAACGGTCGCGGTGGTCGCCGACCCGTCGATCGCCGATCACCTGCAGGAGTTCGTCGAGGGCTTCAACGCGTCGGCCGGCCCGGTCGGCGATCGCTGTGTGTCGGTGAGCGTCAAGCCCGCCGGCGCCGACGCCGTCCTGGGTGGCCTGGCCACCAAGTGGCCCGCCGAGCTGGGCTGCCAGCCCGCGTTGTGGATCCCGGGCAGCTCGATCTCCGCGGCGCGGCTCGCCGCGGCCTCGGGTCAGAAGGCGATCACCGACAGCCGCTCACTGGTGACGTCGCCGGTGCTGCTGGCGGTGCGGCCCGAATTGCAGTCGGCGCTGGCAAACCAGAGCTGGGCCGCGCTGCCGGCCCTGCAAACCAACCCGAACTCGTTGGCCGGCCTGAACTTAGCGCCCTGGGGCTCACTGCGACTTGCGCTACCCAGCAAAGGCAACGCCGACGCCGCGGCGCTCGCCGGCGAGGCGGTGGCCGCCGCGTCCGTGCCCGCGGGCGCGCCGCCAACGCAGGGTGTCGGGCCGGTGCGGGCCCTGATCGGCGCACAGCCCAAACTGCCGGACGGCACGCTGACCGAGGCGATGGATGCGCTGCTCAAGCCCGGTGACGCGGCCGCGGCGCCGGTGCACGCGGTGATCACCACCGAGCAGCAACTGTTCCAGCGTGGCCAGTCGCTGCCGGACGCCAAGAGCACGCTGGGCTCCTGGCTACCGCCCGGCGCGGTGCCGGTCGCCGACTATCCCACCGTGCTGCTCAGCGGCTCGTGGCTGTCGAAGGAGCAGACCGAGGCGGCCAGCCAGTTCGCCCATTACCTGCACAAGCCGGAGCAACTCGCGAAGCTGGCCAAAGCCGGCTTCCGGGTTAACGGCGTCAAACCGCCGAGCAGCGCCGTCACCAGCTTCGCGGCGCTGCCCGCCACGCTGTCCGTGGGTGACGACGCGGAGCGCGCGACGCTGGCCGACGCGATCCGCACACCGTCGAACGGGGTGGCGGCGACGATCATGCTCGACCAGTCGCTGCCCACCGACGACGGCGGAAAGACCAGGCTGGCCAACGTGATCGCGGCGCTGCAGGACCGGGTCAAGGCGCTGCCACCCAACTCGGTCCTGGGGTTGTGGACATTCGACGGCCACGAGGGCCGATCGGAGGTGGCCGCCGGGCCGCTGAGCGACCCGGTCAACGGCCAGCCCCGCTCGGCCGCCCTGCTCGGCGCGCTGGACAAGCAGTATTCCTCCAATGGCGGTGCCGTGTCGTTTACCACGCTGCGCATCGTGTACGGCGAGATGCTCGCCAATTACCGTGGCGGCCAAACGAATTCGGTGCTGGTGATCACCGGCGGTCCGCACACGGATCAAACCCTGGACGGGCCGGGTCTGCAGGACTTCATCAAACGCAGTGCCGATCCGGCCAAGCCGGTCGCGGTCAACGTCATCGACTTCGGCGCCGACCCGGACCGGGCGACGTGGGAAGCCGTCGCCCAGCTCAGTGGTGGTAGCTATCGAAACTTGCCGACGTCGGCGACTCCCGAACTCGCCACCGCGATCACGACGTTTTTGGGCTGACCGCGCCATCTCCCGGTGGAGTCAGGTGGGTCCCACCCGCCCCCTGAAACCAGGGCAATGCAAGGCACGACACCTTTTGAAAGTTGCTGTCGCCGGTGACATCACGCTGTCCGCTGCAGGAACGCCATGAGCGTCGATTTCTCCCGTCTGGTCGGCAACAATCGGGAAATGACGTTGATTGCCGAGTCCGGCGAATCTGGCCCAGGTGATGTCACGGTGACGTTCGCCGGATCTGGCGATGCGTTCGGAAGTGGGGGGCGCTTGCAAGCCTGCATCGCAGTGCAGGCCGGTGGGCAGGGGCCGATTCTGCTCGACTGCGGGGCGACCAGCCTGGTCGCCCTCAAACGCCAAGGCATCGACCCCAATCAGGTTGGCGCTGTGGTGGTTTCGCATCTACACGTCGATCATTACGGTGGACTGCCGCAGCTGATCCTGGAGGGACAGTTCAACCGTCGTGAGGCCCCGTTGACGATTGCCGGGCCGGTCGGCACGGCCGACCGGCTCACCGCAGCCCTGGAGGTGATGTTTCCCGGCTCTTCGACGGTGCGCCGGCGGTTCGACGTCAACGTGATCGAATTGCAGCCCGACAACCGCGCAGAAAGCATCGACACCGCAGTGATACACGCCGTCGAGGTCGACCACGGGATGCCGGGCAACACCGCCCTGGGGTTGCGAATCGCTGTGGCCGGCAAGACGATCGCGTACACCGGCGACACCGCGTGGACCGACACCCTCATCGATCTGGCCGCGGACAGCGACCTCTTCATCGCCGAGTCCTACTACTGGGACAAACCGGTGCCCTACCATCTTCGGCATTGCGACCTCATCGCCCATCGCGATCAGCTGGCAAGCCGGCACATCATCCTGACCCACATGTCGGCCGACATGCTCGGCCATGCCGATGACGCGGCCTTCGATCTGGCGTTTGACGGCCGGGCCGTGAGTTTCTAAGCGAACGCCTCCACCGGCGGGCATGAGCAGACCAGGTTGCGGTCGCCGTACGCGCCGTCGATGCGCCGCACCGGCGGCCACACCTTGGGCCGGAAGGCCTTGCCCAGCGGGTAGGCGGCCTCCTCGCGGGTATACGGGTGATCCCAGTCGGCGACCAGGAGGCATTCGGCGGTGTGCGGTGCGCCGCGCAGCGGGTTGTCGTCGACGGTCCACTCCCCCGCGCCGACCCGGTCGATCTCGCCGCGGATGGCGATCATCGCCTCACAGAAGGCATCGAGTTCGGCCAGGCTCTCGCTCTCGGTGGGCTCCACCATCAGGGTGCCGGCCACCGGGAAGCTCATGGTCGGTGCGTGAAAACCATAGTCCGCCAAGCGTTTTGCGACATCGTCGACGGTCACGCCGGTGGCCTTTGTGATCGGCCGCAGGTCCAGGATGCACTCGTGGGCGACCATGCCGTTCTCGCCGGTGTAGAGCACCGGGAAGTGCTCGTCGAGCCGGCGAGCGATGTAGTTGGCCGCGGCGATCGCGGTGAGCGACGCCGCCCGCAGGCCGTCAGCGCCCATCATCCGGATGTAGGCCCAGGTGATCGGCAGAATCGACGCCGAGCCGTAGGGCGCCGACGAAACCGGCCGGCCGGCGGGCAGCTCCGGGGCGTAGGGGTGGCCGGGCAGGAACGGCGCCAGATGCGAGCGCGCCGCCACCGGGCCGACGCCCGGGCCGCCGCCGCCGTGCGGAATGCAGAACGTCTTGTGCAGGTTCAGGTGGCTGACGTCGCCGCCGAACTTGCCCGGCCGGGCCAGGCCAACGAGCGCGTTGAGGTTGGCGCCGTCGATGTAGACCTGGCCACCGGCGTCGTGCACGGCCGCGCAGATGTCGGCGATGTCGTGCTCGTAGACGCCGTGCGTGGACGGGTAGGTGATCATCAACGCCGCCAGCCGGTCGGCATGCTCGGCCACCTTGGCCCGCAGGTCGTCGAGGTCGACGTCGCCGTTTTCGCGGCAGGCCACCACGGCCACCCGCAGCCCGGCCAGGGCCGCCGACGCCGCGTTGGTGCCGTGCGCGCTGGACGGGATCAGGCAGATGTCGCGGTGCGGTTCGCCGCGGCTTTCGTGGTAGTCGTGGATCGCCAGCAGGCCGGCGTACTCGCCTTGCGATCCGGCGTTGGGCTGCAGCGAGACGGCGTCGTAGCCGGTGATGTCCACCAGCCAGCCCTCCAGGTCGGCGATCAGCCGGCGCAGCCCCGGGGTGTCGGAGGCCGGGGCGAACGGATGCTGTCGCGCGATTTCGGGCCAGGTGATCGATTCCATCTCCGCCGCGGCATTGAGCTTCATCGTGCACGAGCCGAGCGGAATCATGCTGCGGTCCAAGGCGATATCCTTATCCGCCAGCGTGCGCAGGTAGCGCATCATCGACGTCTCGGTGCGGTACTGGGTGAACGCCGGGTGGGTGAGGAACGCCGAGGTGCGGGTGGCGATCGGGCTGTCGACCGGCTCGCCAGCGGCAACTCCGAAAGCGTCCAGAACCGCGTTGACGTGCGCCCCGATGGTCGCCTCGTCGCAGGCCACCGACACGTGGTCGGCGTCGACACGCCACAGGTTGATGCCCTGCGCCTTGGCCTTGTCCACCACCTCGTCGGCGCGCCCCGGCACCCGGGCCAGCACGGTGTCGAAGTAGCGCTCGTGCACCAGGGCGTCACCCAGGCCGGCGGCGATCGCCTCGGCGTGACCGTGCACGCGGCGGGCGATCGCGGTCAGGCCCTCGGCGCCGTGATAGCTCGCGTACATCGCGGCCATCACCGCCAGCAGCACCTGCGCGGTGCAGATGTTGCTGGTCGCCTTGTCGCGGCGGATGTGCTGCTCGCGGGTTTGCAGCGCCAGCCGGTAGGCCGGCGACCCGTCGGCATCCACCGATACGCCGACCAGCCGGCCCGGTAGCTGCCGGGCGTGCTTGCTGTGCAGCGCCAGGTAGCCGGCGTGCGGGCCACCGAATCCCATTGGCACACCGAATCTTTGGGTGGTACCGAACGCGACGTCCGCCCCGATTTCGCCGGGCGGGGTGATCAGGGTGCACGCCAGCAGATCGGCGCCGACGGCCACCAGCGCGCCGCGCTCGTGCGCCTCGGCCACCAGATCCGACCAGTCCGTGATGCGCCCGCTGGCGCCGGGCAGCTGCACGACGACGCCGAAGAACTCACCGTCGGGCAGGCCGTCACGCAGGTCGGCGGTGACGACTTCGATGCCCAACGGCTTGGCGCGGGTGGCCAGCACGGCGGCGGTCTGGGCGAAGATGTCGGTGTCGACGGCGAGGCGGTTCGAGCCGCCGCGGGCGGCGCGGTGCAGCAGGGTCATGGCCTCGGCGGCCGCGGTGCCCTCGTCGAGCATCGACGCGTTGGCGATCTCGAGGCCGGTGAGGTCGGCGACCATGGTCTGGAAGTTCAGCAGCGCCTCCAGCCGGCCCTGACTGATCTCGGGCTGGTACGGGGTGTAGGCGGTGTACCAGGCCGGGTTCTCCATGATGTTGCGCAACAACACCGGGGGTGTGAGCGTGTCGTAGTAGCCCTGCCCGATCATCGACACGGCGACGGTGTTGCTGTCGGCCAGCGCCCGCAACTCGGCCAGCGCCTCGGCCTCGCTGGCCGCCGGGGGCAGCCGGTCCAGCCCGGGGGCGTCACCGTTGCTGAGCTTGTCCAGGATGCCGGCGGGCAGGGCCTTGGCCGCGAGTTCGTCGAGGGAGTCGACCCCGATGGCCGCGAGCAGGGTGGCGACGGCCTGGCCGTCGGGGCCGATGTGCCGGTCTGCGAATGACGATTGGTGAGCCACTGGCGAAACTCCTGACGGGTACAGCGGGCAGAGGGGACTACTGGCCCTCTCCCTCTGTCTTCACCCGCCAATCGGGCGCCTGAGAGATTCAGCGCCGTATGCCTGCGCCTTTCCCCATCGGCGGGCGTGGACCGGTATCCGTCCACGCCGCTTTCCAGAGGCATCGTTATCTCGCGCGGTCCGGGGGCCTGAGAGGTTGACGGAGAGGTATTGCTCCTTCGGCGTCCGTAGCTGGCGGCCACAGAACTCTCCCGCACGAGTGCGATGCGTTGTCGAGCTTACTAGACCGCGAGGGGCCCCGTAGGTACAGGGACACGCCGGTAAAGCGGTGCAAATGGGGACGCTCGCGCCAAATGGCGAGAAATCAGCCGATCTTGCGGTCGCGGTGCTTGCGACGGGAAGCCAGCTCGTCTTCCGGGGCGGCGATCGACTCGCCGCCGTCGGCGCGCTCACCGCGGAAGTCGGCGATGACGCCGGTCAGCTCGCGCATCGCACCGGACACCGCGATGCCGAACACGCCCTGACCGCCCTGCAGCAGGTCGACGACCTCTTCGGCCGACGTGCACTCGTACACCGTGGTCCCGTCGGAGAACAGGGTGATGTTGGCCAGGTCCTGGACGCCGCGCTGACGCAGATGATCGACGGCCACGCGGATGTTGTGCAGCGAGATACCGGTGTCGAGCAGCCGCTTGACGATCTTGAGAACCAGGATGTCCTTGAACGAATAGAGCCGCTGGCTGCCGGAGCCGGCCGCGCTGCGGATCGAGGGCACCACCAGCGAGGTCCGCGCCCAGTAGTCCAGCTGGCGATACGTGATTCCGGCGATCTGGCAGGCGCTGGGCCCGCGGTAGCCGACCAACTCGTCGGGCACGGAGTCGTCGGGAAACAGTCCGGGTTGCACGGGTGCGGTCGCGGTGGGGTTTTCCGGGGCGCCGTCACCACTGGTCGCGCCGTCCGCGTGGTCACCAAGGTCCAGTTGACCTTGACGTGGCTGCTCGCTCACGGTGCTTCCTCTCGCCGATCGCGCTGTGGTCGCTAGCTGCGTCTCTGACTGCCTGGACAGCCACCCTTGGTCAGGCCCGAGTGCTAGAAAGCTTACTGCTGTTCGATAGCTACTGTGACCTAAGTCTTGATGAAAGTATGGCCGCCGCTTCGGTCGGTAGGTGGCTAACCGGCAGGCGTGTCGCGTTTCGGGGCTAGATGAGATGCATCCGTGACTATTGACAACCCCCGAAACAGCTAAACCCCTCCGCGGCTAGGTCGCCTTGAAATCGTCGGGTGACACGCTGTCGAGAAACTCCTTGAACTTCTCCACCTCGTCCTCACGGACGGCGGTGTTGCCCTCTTCGTCGGTCTCGTCGGGGATCAGCAGGCCGGCCTGGGCCAGCACCGCTTCCTCGACATAGATCGGGACGCCGACCCGCAGCGCGATCGCCACCGAGTCCGAGGGGCGCGCCGACACCTTGATGTCGCGGTCGAAAATCAGATCGGCGTAGAAGGTGCCCTCCTGCAGATCGACGATCCGCACCTCTTTGAGCGAATGTCCAAGCGCGGCAATGAGATCCCTGATCAAATCGTGTGTCAGCGGGCGGGGTGGTTCGACGCCCTGCTGTTCCAGCGCGATCGCGGCGGCTTCCGACTGACCGATCCAGATCGGCAAGTACCGGTCACCGTCGGACTCGCGCAGCAACAGCACCGGCTGGTTCTGCGGCTGCTCGACACGAATGCCGACCACACGAACTTCACCCATCTGTGTCTGCCCTCCGCCATGCCGCACGAACACCAAGTGTGTCCATCGAAGTCTAATCCTCAGCGCTGCAGAACGTCGCGCACCGCGGACTTGATCAACGAGGTGTGCAAAGTTATGGCGAGCGCGGCGACCTCCCGCGCCAAGTCGTCGGCGCGGTCGCGGGCACCGGCCCTACCGCCCTTGACCAACGGCCCCGCGATCTGCGCGATCAGGTCGGACTGCCGATCGGCCGCCGAGCGAAACGCCCGCAGATGGCGCGGCTCGACGCCGTACTCCGACAGCGCCCGCGCACATTGCAGGATCACGACCGCGTGCTCGTCGAAGAATCCGCCCCGCCCGGTGGTGATCACGCCCGCCCTGAGCAGCGCAGTCAGCAGATCGTCGTCCACCCCCGAGCGCTCCAGGACGTCCTTTCGGCTCAGCCGGACGGGGGCCGGTCCCGCCTCGGATCCGACTTTGGATCCGATGGGATGCTCAGCCCCCGAGCCGGCGCTGTCCCCCACCGACACCAATCGCGGTACGCCATAAGGCGATCCGAACGGCGGTAGCTCACCGTCGGGTTGAGCGTCCAGCTGCGCGCGGATCACCTTCAGGGGCAGGTAGTGGTCGCGCTGCGCGGTGAGGATGAAGCGCAGCCGTGCACAGTCGTACGCGGTGAATCTCCGATAGCCCGATGCGGCGCGCTGCGGCGTCACCAGCCCTTCGGCCTCCAGGAAGCGGATCTTGGAGATGGTGACGTCGGGGAAATCCGGCCTCAGCAGCTCGAGGACCCCCCCGATCGACATCCCGGCCAGTGCCGGGCTATCGGGCGCGCTCACTAGCCTCCGGTTCCCCCTCCCGAGTCGCCACCGTCGTCACCTTGCTTGGGTCCGGTCAGGAACACCAACCGGAACTTGCCGATTTGCACCTCGTCACTGTTGGCCAACACCGCCGAATCTACCGGCTCGCGGTTGACGTAGGTGCCGTTCAGGCTGCCGACGTCGACGACGTGGAACTCGTTGCCCTCCAACCGGAATTCGGCGTGGCGCCGGCTCACGGTGACGTCATCGAGGAATATGTCGCTGTCGGGGTGCCGGCCAGCGGACGTGATGGCCTGGTCGAGCAGGAAGCGCGACCCGGCGTTGGGTCCGCGTTTGACGACCAGCAAGGCCGAACCGGCGGGGAGTCCTTCCACCCCGGATACCGCGCTCTCGGTGCCCGCTTGTGCCGGAGCATCCAGTTCGTTGAGGAAATCGGCGCGAAAGACCGAGGTCGTCTCCACGGTGACTTCGTCAGAAGTCTGCTCGTTGTTGTCCGTCACCCGCTGCTCCTTCTGGCCCTGTGACTAGCTTCGCGGCTCTATATCGCCTTGTCTGACCGGGCCGTTCGGCCGGCCTCCCACTCGATTCTCCGCCTTGTTTTACCGATTACTACCGTCTCAACCGTCCAATACTCGCCGAAGCCCGACGGAGGCTCCCAGGCCGGTGTGTTGACCGTACCGCGCACTGCAACGCATCGTGCCCCCACCGCCGGATGAGCCTCGATGGTCCTCCGTGACCCCTATCGGCGCCCGCTGGCGAGCACCTCGGAAAAACTTAGCAACCGTCATTCGGTCAGCGTGCCGCGGTAGGCCTCGGCGTCGAGCAACTCGGACACCTCCGACTCCAAAGCGCCCAGGTCGGCGGCCTGCACATCGAGCAGCCAGCCCGCGCCGTACGGGTCGGAGTTCACCAGTTGCGGGCTGCCCTCGAGGTCGCCGTTGACGGCCACCACCTTGCCCGAGACCGGCGCGTAGAGATCGGAGACCGACTTGGTCGACTCCACCTCGCCGAACGACTCGCCCGCGGACACCTCGCTGCCGACGTCGGGCAACTGCACAAAGACGACGTCGCCCAGTGCCGACTGCGCGAAATCGGTGATCCCGACGCGCACGGTGTCTCCCCCGCTGCGGCGAACCCACTCGTGTTCGGCGGTGTAGTGCAGATCGGCGGGGATATCGCTCACGGTGATCCTGTTCTGGTCTGGCGGTCGGGCGGGTTCACTTGACGGGCTGAGCGTATTGGTGCGGTTTCGGTTGCCGCAAGGTGGTCACGTCCACCCGGTCCGACTGCTGCACGGTCATGCGCGCGCCCACGCGTTTGACGCTGTCCTCGGCGCCACCGGGAATGTTCATCGCGGCGGCCAGCGTCGGCGGATCACCAATCGCCAGAATCGAATACGGCGGCGACAGCGTTTTGTTGTCGATGGTCAGCGAGCCGGGCGCGCCGACCACCCAGGTGTCGACGCCGACGCGCACCGAATCGTGGGCGTCGTTGGTCTCGATCGCCTCGGCACCTGCGGCCCGCAACTCGTTGATCACGTCGAGCATCGCTTCCGGCGTCACGCCGGGTCCGGGGTCGTCGATGGTCAACGTGACACCGCGCCCGGTGGCACCCACCGCGCCGACCAGGATGGACAGCGCCGCCAGCCTGGCCTGAGCGCTCTGGATGGCGGCCTGGTCGCTGTTGCCCGAGGCTTGCAGCGAGTTCAGGGTGTTCTGCAGGTCGGCCACTTCGGTGTTGAGCGTTGCTTCGCGTTGCCGCAGCGAATCCAGCAACACCAACAGGTCCGCCGGGCGGGCGGTGTCCAGCGAGTCCCCGGAACGGGTCTGGCGGGCCTGGGTGACGATCGCGATCCCCAGCACCAGGCATAACACGACGGCTAGCGCGCCGAACGCCAACCGCGTTCGCCCGCCGCGCAGCTCGTGACGGCCGCGCTCCGGGGGGTCCTGGTTCTCGCTCATCGGATCTCCGTCAAGCCCCGAACAGCCGGCGGCGCAGGGCCGCCGCGTTGCCGAAGATGCGGATGCCCAGCACCACGATGATCGCCGTGGACAGCTGCGTGCCCACCCCCAGTTGGTCGCCGACGTAGACGATGAGCGCGGCCACCAAGACGTTGAACACGAACGAAATCACGAACACCTTCGGGTCGAAAATCCGCTCGAGGTAGGCGCGCAGGCCGCCGAAGACCGCGTCGAGAGCGGCGACCACCGCGATCGGCAGGTAGGGCTGGATGGCCTCGGGCACGCTGGGGTGGAAAACCAAACCCAACACGATGCCGATGGCAAGCGCCGCGATACCGATCATGTTGCCGAAGCTTCGTTCATCAGGGCCCAATCTGCTTGGCGAACTTGACATCCCGGACCGCGCCGGCCGGCAGCGACAGCCCGTCGGAAACCTTGACGGTGACGCCGACGCCGTAGGAGGTTTCCAGCAGGCGCAGCCGCTGCAGCCCCGGGCTGTGATCGAAGACATCGCGCATTGCGTGCGGCGGTCCCACGGCCAGGATGGTGTAGGGGCTGGCGGTGGGGTTGTTGTCGACCAGGATCGCGCCGCCGGCCTGTCGGATGGTCATATTCGGCCCGATCCGGGCGCCGCCGACGGCCATGGCCTCGGCACCGCTGGCCCACAGCGAGTTGACGACGAGTTGCAGGTCGCGGTCGAGAATGATCTGCCGGCTGCCGTTGACCCGCTGCTTGGACACGTCGGACAGGTTCGGGCCGACGCCGGGATCGGTGATGGTCACCGTCAGGCCCGGACCGATGACGGCCGTGCTGGCTGCCGCAAGGCTGAGCGCGTCGAGGCGGGTCAGCAGGCGCTGCCCCTCGGCGTCGCTGGCCAAAACGCGCCGTTGGTCGTCGTCGAGTTCCCTGGTGAGCACGCTGCGCCGTTGGGCCAACTTGGTGGCGGCGGCCTCGGTGGAGCGCACGCTGGTCGCCAGCAGCTGCTGGGCGCTGCGCACCCCGGGAGCCACCGAGCGCGCCTGCGCGACTGCGGCGGCGAACACCGCTGCGACCAGCCCCGCGGCCAGGGCCTGCCAAAACCAGCCGAATACGCGCGCCCGCGCGCTCGGCGGTGCGCTCGCGCGGGTGGCGGCCGCCGCGGCATAGCCGGGGTCGAGGTGCTCGGAGAGCAAGGCGCGCAGCAGGGAGGGCACCGGAATGTGCTTGGGCTGCGGCGCGTGGGCCCGGTACCCGGCGCTGGGGTCATAGCCCCCGAGCAGCCGATCCGGTTCAGCCATGTTCACCTGCTTCGTGGGCCAGCCGCTGATCGGCCTTGCTGAGCTTGGGCATCTGGCGCACCACCTGCGTTATCTGCACCACGTAGAGCACGAACGCCCACAGGTACATGTACATACCCCAGATCAAAAACCCCCATCCGAAGTTTCCCACCACGCGGCTCCACAGCGCGGGCCACTGCCCCAGCAGTACCAGCGGAAAGCCCGACATCAACGCGAACGTCGCGGCCTTGCCGACGTAGGTCACCGGCAGTGCCGAGAGCCCGCGGCTGCGCAGCAGCGGCAGCGTCGCGGCCAGCAGTGCGTCGCGCGCCAGCAGCGTCACGACGAACCACCACGGCACGATCCCGCGCACCGCCATCGTGACCGGAACCGCCACCATGTAGAGCCGATCGACGGCCGGGTCGAGCAGGACGCCCAGGCGCGACGACTGGTTCAGCGACCGGGCGATCTTGCCGTCGGCCCAGTCCGAAGCGCCACTGAACATCAGGATTGCCACCGCCCAGCCCTGGGCGTGCGCGACCAGCAGCAGATAGATGAAGACTGGGATGAGCGCCAGCCGAATGGCGCTCAGCAGGTTGGGCACCGTCAGCACCCGATCTGGCGGAAGCTCGGCCTCCATGAGCCGTGACCTTAACAGTGGTGGCGACCCGCCGCGCCCGGCTACGCCGCGCTTGCGATCGCCACGAGACAGTGGTGGCGACCCGCCGCGCCCGGCTACGCCGCGCTTGCGATCGCCACGAGACAGTGGTGGCGACCCGCTGCGCCCCGCTGCGCCGCGCTAGCGGAAGACCCCGGGCAGGCTCAGCGTCGACAGCGTGTCATCGGACAGCGGGTTGTCGTTGACCATGTAGGTCCACGTCGACGTCGGCCGCGCCAGCTTGGACAGGTCCAGCCCCTGCTCCTCTTCGAGGACGTTGGCGGTTTCGAACGTCTGCTGGGCCGCTTCGATCGCGTCGGCCGCCAGTGACGCGAACGCGTCGACGGCCATCCGGTGAAACTCGTCGAGCGGGTTCTGCCGGCCGAGCGCGCGCAGGTGGATGCTCTCGCGGATGTCGGCCAGGTACGCCAGATGGTCGGCCCAGCCGCGGTCGAGGTGAAAGAGCATGATCTGCCGGCAAATCGTCTCGAGGCGCTCCTCGTCGATGTCCTTGGACAGCTCCTCGTAGCGGTCGGGCGCCAGTTCGGCCAGCTCCTCGCGCGCGGTTGCGGTGCGCAGCAACGTGTTTCGCCGATCGACGATGATGGCGCGCTGCTGGGCGATCAGCTGGTTGTAGCGCCAGGTGTTGGCGTGCACATCCAGTAGCCGGCCCTCGGCGACGCGCTGCGCGTGGTCGAGCAGCCCGCTGCTCTTGGGGCTGACGATCCGGCCGTCCTCGTCGGTTTCGGTGGGCAGCTTGTTGCGGTCGAGGTTGGCCGCGACGACGTCGTCCTCCCAGCTGGAGAAGAACACCGACGACCCCGGGTCGCCCTGGCGTCCGGCGCGGCCGCGCAGCTGGTTGTCCAGCCGCTCGGTGTGATGGCGGCCGGTGCCGACCACGTGCAGCCCGCCCAGCTCGGCGACCCGGTCGTGGTCGGACTCGTCGGAGCCGCCGAGCCGGATGTCGGTGCCGCGGCCGGCCATCTGGGTGGACACCGTGACGGTGCCGTAGGTGCCGGCCTCGGCGATCACCTGCGCCTCCTCGGCGTCGTTCTTGGCGTTGAGCACCACCGCGGGCACGCCGCGGCGCACCAGCCGCTCGTGCAGCTCCTCGGATTCGGCGACGTCGCGGGTCCCGACGAGCACCGGCTGCCCGGTGTCGTGCACCTCGGCGATGTGATCGACGATCGCGTCGTTCTTGGCGGCCGCGGTGATGTACACCCGGTCGGCCTCGTCCTCGCGAATGTTGGGGGTGTTGGGCGGTATCGGTGACACGCCGAGCTTGTAGAACTGGCGCAGCTGCTCGCCGGCGGCCAGCGCGGTACCGGTCATGCCGCACACGGTCGCGTAGCGGTTGATCAGCGCCTGCACCGTGATGGTGTCGAGCACCTCACCGGTCTCGGTGGTTTCGATGCCCTCCTTGGCCTCGACGGCGGCCTGCAGGCCGTCCGGCCAGCGCTGCAGTTGCGCGATGCGGCCGCGGGAGGCGTTGATCAGGTGCACCGCGTCGTCGCGCACGATGTAGTGCACGTCGCGCTGCAGCAGCACGTGGGCGTGCAGCGCGACGTTGACCTCGGTGAGCGTGGTGCCGACGTGTTCCTCGGAGTACAGGTCGATGCCGCCGAGCGCCTTTTCCACCTTGCGGGCGCCGACGTCGGTGAGATGCACGTTGCGGTTGTCGGAGTCGGTGTCGTAATCGGTCTCGGCGTCGAGCTGGCCGACCAGCTCGATGATCTCCAGTCGCGGCGTCTCGCGGTGCGTGGTGCCGGCCAGCACCAGCGGCACCAGCGCCTCGTCGACCAGCACGGAATCGGCCTCATCGATCAGCGCCACATCGGGATTGGGCGACACCAGGTCGGCGACGTCGGTCACCAGCTGGTCGCGCAGCACGTCGAAGCCGATCTCGTTGACCGAGGCGTAGGTGACGTCGCATTCGTAGGCGGCGCGGCGCTCTTCGCTCGTCGACTCCCCGGTGATCCAGCCGACGGTCAGGCCCATGGCCTCGATCAGCGGACCCATCCACTCGGCGTCGCGGCGGGCCAGGTAGTCGTTGATGGTCACCACGTGCACGTGCCGGCCCGCCAGCGCATAGCCCGCGGCCGCGATCGCGCCCGCGAGCGTCTTGCCCTCACCGGTAGCCATCTCGATCACGTCGCCGGCCAGCATCCGCAGCGCCCCCAGCAGCTGAACGTCGAAGGGCCGCAACCCCGTTGAGCGTTCCGCCGCTTCCCGGGCGATCGCCAGGAACTGCGGAATGTCTTCGGAGTCGGCGAGATCCTCCAGCTTGAGCAGCCCCGCCGCCTTGCGCAGCTTGTCGTCGGTGAGCTCGGCGGCTTCCTCGTTGTACTCCTCCGAGGCGGTGACCTGAGTGAGGGAGCGGCTCTGATTCTTCTCGGTGCTGGCGCCGAGCAGGCGCCAAAATCGGCTGCTGAAGCGGCCAGGCCGGTCGCTGGTGGTCTTTGACACAGCTCAACGGTACCGGGTGCCCACCTCACCGCGAGCGTCCCCGTATGTACAGCGACACGCCCTAAAAGCTGTACATTTGGGGACCCTCGCGCGGCCGTCAGGCCAGGTTGGAGCGCCTTGGGTAGACGACGTTCGGGTCGGTGAGCACGTTGACCACAGCGGGCCGCCCACTGGTGAAGGCGCGTTCGAGGGCGGGCCGCAGCTCGGCCGGCGTCGAGACCAGCTCGCCGTGGCCACCGAGCGCGCGCACCACCTCGTCGTAGCGGGTGCCGGGCCGTAGCTCGGCCACCACCGAATAGCCGTACAACGCCTCCATGGGATGCTTTTCGAGAGCCCAGATTCCGTTGTTGCCGATCACCGAGACGACGGGCACGTTGTGCCGCACCAGGGTGTCCCATTCCATGCCGCTGAACCCGAACGCGCCATCGCCCTGCAGCAGGACGACCTGACGGTCGGGTCGGGCGAGTTTGGCGGCCAACGCGTAGCCCGGGCCCGAGCCGAGGCAGCCGAACGGTCCGCTGTCCAGCCAGCAGCCGGGCAAATAGCTGTCGATCACCCGGCCGGCATAGGAGCCGAAATCCCCGCCGTCGATGACGACGATGGCGTCGCGGTCCAGCATGGGCGCCAACTCGGCGTACACCCGCATCGGGTGCAGCGGGGTCCGATCGTCGGCCAGCTCGGCCCGCTCGCCGGCACGCGCCGCGGCCTCGGTCGCGCGCAGCTCGCCGATCCAGTCCCGATGCTCGCCGGCACCGGCGCCCGCCAAAGCCGAAAGGGTGTGCGTCAGGTCGCCGTACAGTCCGGCCGCGACGGGGCGCGGATGCTCGCGTTCCGGGACGACACGGTCCGCCACGATCAGCTGGGTCTGCGCGCCGAACACCTTGCCGAAACCCAGCCGGAAATCCATCGGCACCCCGATCACCACGGCAACATCAGCCTCCCCCAACGCTTTTGAGCGTGCGCGGGAGAACGCCAGCGGGTGGTCGGCGGGCACCGCGCCGCGGGCCATGCCGTTCATCAGCACCGGGATCCGTCGCTGCTCGGCCAGGCGGAGCAGCGCGGCCTCGCCGCGTCCCCACCAGACGTTGGTGCCGGCCATGATCACCGGGCGTTGCGCCGCGGACAGCAGCTGGCAGGCCCGATCGACGGCGTCGGGGTCGGCGTGCGGCGCGGCCGGCAAGCTGTCCAGGGCGCCAGGCCGGCCGTCATCGTCGGAGCTGGAGAACACGTGGTCCATCGGGAAGTCGACGAAGCCGACGCCCGAGGGGGCGCCGACGGTCGCCCGCAGCGCGTCGTCGACCAGCCGACCCGCGGCCTCGGCGGACTGCGCGGTCGCCGCGAAGCGCGTCAGCGGGGCCACGAACGGAACATGGTCGATCTCCTGGAGCGATCCCATGCCCCAGCGCAGCGCCGGGGCGCGGCCGCCGAGAATCAGCAGCGGCGAGCAGTTCTGCTGCGCGGCGGCCATCGCGCTCATCCCGTTGGTGACGCCGGGTCCGGCCGTCAGCGCGGCCACCCCCGGCACCCGGGTGACCTTCGACCAGCCCTCGGCGGCGAAGGCGGCGGTCTGCTCGTGACGGGTGTCGATCAGCCGGATGCCCTCGCTGCGGCAGCCGTCATAGATGGAGAACAGGTGGCCGCCGGACAGGGTGAACATCGTGTCGATGCCGCTGGCCCGCAGCCGCCGCGCGATGAGTTGACCGGCGTGCACGGTCTGGGTGGAGGGAGCGTCGAGACTCATATCCGGAGCCTAGCCACCGGCTTCGGGTACCTTCGCCGACAGGGATTTTTGGTGAGGCGCCGCTCGGGCACCTCGAAAGCAAGGAGACTTGAAAGTGGAGCCGAAGCCGTTCAAGCCGTCCATCAACTGGTCTGCGGCATTCCACGACTCCGTGCTGTGGACGCTGAAAGCCTGGGCGATCGCCGCGGTGGTCGTCCTCATCGTGCTGGTGCTGATGCGCTACCTCACCGTCTGGGGCCGGCAATACTGGCGGATCACGGGCGCCTACTTCAAGGGGCGCCGAGCCGTGCCGGTGTGGCTGATGTTTGGGGTGCTGCTGTTGTCGGTCATCGTCGCGGTGCGGCTCAACGTGTTGTTCAGCTACCAGAGCAACGACCTTTACACGGCGGTGCAGACGGCGTTCGAAGGCATTGCCGTCGGCGACGACAAGATCAAAAGCTCAGGCGTCCATGGCTTTTGGATGTCGATCGCCATCTTCTCTCTGCTGGCGGCGTTGTTCATCGGCCGGATAATGCTCGACATCTATCTGACCCAGCGCTTCATCATCGCGTGGCGGGTGTGGCTGACCGGACACCTGACCGACGACTGGTTACACGGCCGGGCCTACTACCGCGACCTTTTCATCGATAACACCATCGACAACCCCGACCAGCGCATCCAGCAAGACATCGACATCTTCACCGCCGGCGTCGGCGCGACCCCCAACATCCCGTCCAACGGTACGAACTCCACGCTGCTGCTGGGTGCGGTCCATGCCGTGGTGTCGGTGGTCTCCTTCACCGCGATCCTGTGGAATCTCTCGGGGCACCTGAACATCCTCGGCTTCCAGCTGCCGCGCGCGCTGTTCTGGATAGTGGTGCTCTACGTGCTGCTCGCGACGATCGTCGCCTTTTGGCTGGGGCGCCCGCTGATCTGGCTGAGCTTCAACAACGAAAAGCTCAACGCCGCATTCCGTTACGCCCTGGTGCGGTTGCGTGACGCCGCGGAGGCGGTGGGCTTCTACCGCGGCGAACGGGTGGAGCGGCGCCAACTGTGGCGGCGTTTCACACCGATCATCGACAACTACCGCCGCTTCGTGCGCCGGACCATCATCTTCAACGGGTGGAACTGGTCGATGACGCAGATCATCGTCCCGCTGCCCTGGGTCGTGCAGGCCCCGCGGCTGTTCGCCGGGCAGATCCATTTCGGCGACGTGGGCCAGTCGGCATCCGCATTCGGCAACATCAACGACTCGTTGTCGTTCTTCCGCAACAACTACGACGCGTTCGCCGCATTCCGCGCGGCGATCATCCGGTTGCACGGGCTGGTCGACGCCAACGAGAAGGGGCGCGAATTGCCCAAGATCGCAACGGGTTCCACCAATGACGGTTCGGTGCGGCTCGAGCGCATCGAGGTGCGAACACCGACGGGCGAGCGATTGATCGATCCGCTCGACCTGGACCTGCCCAGCGGAGATTCGTTGGTGGTCGTCGGCTCGTCGGGGGTCGGCAAGACGACGCTGCTGCGCAGCCTCGCCGAATTGTGGCCGTACGCGTCGGGCACGCTGAGTCGGCCGGAAGGCGACAACGAAACGATGTTCCTGTCGCAGCTGCCCTACGTGCCGCTGGGGAGTCTGCGCGACGTTGTCTGCTACCCGAACGAACCCGGCGACATCCCCGACGCCGCCCTGCGCGAGGCCCTGACCAAGGTGGCGCTGGCCCCGTTGGGCGATCAGCTCGACCAGGTCGACGACTGGGCCAAGGTGCTCTCACCCGGTGAGCAGCAGCGCATCGCCTTCGCCAGAATTCTGTTGACCAAACCGCGCGCGGTGTTCCTCGACGAGGCCACCTCCGCGCTGGACCCGGGGCTGGAGTTCGCGCTCTACCAGTTGGTGCGAACCGAACTGCCCGACTGCGTCGTCGTCAGCGTCAGCCACCGGCCGACGGTCGAACAGCACCACAACCACATGCTGGAATTGCTGGGCGAAGGCCAATGGCGGTTGGGCCGGGTGGAGGCGCGCGTTTAGCTGGCCCGCCGGCGCTTCGATGGTCAGATCTGACTATCGCGCGGTGCGCGGCAAATGCCTCGTTGTGGTCATGACGCGCCACCTGTCGCTTTCGTAGCGTCGCAACAGCAAGCGGGTGCGACGCAAAGGGGCTGCCATGTCTTTCGTGATCACCACGACTCCGATGATGGAGGCGGCCGCGACCGAGCTGGCGAACGTCGGCTCGTCGGTCAGCACCGCCAACGCTGACGCGGCGGCCATCACGACGAAGATTACGGCCGCCGGCGCCGACGAGGTGTCGACGGCGATCGCCGCGCTGTTTTCCGGGCACGCCAAGGAGTACCAGGCGCTCGGCGCGCGGGCGGCGGCGTTTCACGACCAGTTTGTGCGAACCCTCAGCGCCACTGCGAATGCCTATTCGGGCGCCGAGGCGGCCAACGTCACCCCGCTGCAAGAAGCGCTGAACCTGATCAACGCACCCACGATGGCGGTGATGGGGCGACCGCTAATTGGCAACGGCGCCAACGGAACCCCGGGAACCGGGCAAAACGGCGGGGACGGCGGCATCCTGTTCGGCAACGGCGGCGCCGGCGGATCGGGCTCACAGGGCAACCCTGGTGGCCGGGGCGGAAACGCCGGGCTGTTCGGCAGCGGCGGTGCCGGCGGCGCGGGCGGCGACACCGGGTCGGGCAACGGCGGCAACGGCGGGGCGGGCGGCCGCGGCGGCCTGATGTTCGGCTCCGGCGGGGCGGGCGGTTCCGGCGGGGCCGGCGGCATAGCGAGCAAGGGCGGGACCGGTGGGGCCGGCGGGACCGGCGGACTGTTCGGCGGGACCGGCGGGGTCGGCGGGATGGGCGGTGTCGGGGGCACCGGCGGCGGTGGGGCTGGCGGGGCCGGCGGCCACGGCGGGCAACTGTTCGGCGCCGGCGGGTCCGGCGGCATGGGCGGGGCCGGCGTCGAAGACAAGGGTGGGCCCGGCGGGGCCGGTGGCGCTGGCGGCGACGGGGGCCTGCTGCTCGGCGACGGCGGCAACGGCGGCGCGGGTGGATTCGGGCCCGGGCAACACCCCGGTGGCAACGGCGGGAACGGCGGCAATGCCGTCCTGATCGGCGACGGCGGCAACGGCGGCAACGTCGGGCTGGGCGGAGCCCCCGGTCCCACGCCGGGGATCAATGGTTCGGGCGGGCTGATCGGCAAGGACGGCGTGACGCCGAACTAACCCCGCGTTGCCGCGTGCGCGCCCGCGCGGCGGCCGAAGAACGACCCCTCACCCAACTGCGTGCCGCTGGCGTAGCCCTTGCCGTCCTGGGCGATGTTGGAGGCACACGCCCCGACGGCGTACAGGCCGGGCACCACCGTGTGATCCTCGCGCAGCACCTGGCCGTCGACCGATGTGGCCAGTCCGCCTAGCGTGAATCCGGCGTACATCGCCTTGCCCAGCGACATGTCGAACGCGCCCCACGGCCCTTTGTCTTGCGGCGCAAGGAATTCCGGCTGCTTGTGGAAGTCCGGGTCCTCGCCGAGCGCGGCATACGTGTTGTAGCGGTCCAGCGTCGCGACCAGGTTGCCCTGGGGGATGCCCAGCGCGGCTTCCATTTCGACGACCGTTTCCCAGCCGTCGATCAGGGGGACCAGCGGCATGGTGGGGTGTTCCAGATGCGCCTCGTCGACGATCAAATACGCCGCGCTGTCGGGCTGTTCCATGATGAAACCCGCTGTCCGGGAGTGGTAGGAGTCTTCGGTGACGAACCGCTTGCCGAGCTTGTTGACAATAATCCCGGTGAGCAGGATCGACGGCGGGTACGGCGGCGCGGTGATGAAGGCCTGGTCCATGTGCTGGGTGAACCCGCCGGCCGAGACCCCCAGCCGGATGCCGAGGCCGTCGTCGTAGGTGTTGCCGAGCACGAACGGCTTCTCGGCAAGCTTCGGGGTGTACGCGGCCACCATATCGGGGTTCATCACGAATCCCCCGGCAGCAATGATCACCGACTTTGCCTTGATCGCACCGACTTCGGTGAACCGCTTCCATTGCACGCCGGTCACCGCACCCGCGTCGTCCACGACGAGCTCCGTGGCGCCGGTCTCGTATCGCACCTGCACGCCGAGGCTGGCGGCGCGCTTGAGCAGTAGGTCGATCACCATGCTGGCCCCGCCCGTGTCGCCGGGGACCGGTACCTTGTGCCCGCGCGGTGCCGGCACCGCCTGCTCGAGGAACGGCCACACCTTCTCGTTGCCGGTGAACATCAACCCCTCGGTGTTGGGCTGGATCACCGCCTTGCCGGGAAAATAGCTGCGCTCGAATTGGAAGCCCAGGTCTTCCAGCCAATCGAAGTGCTCGACGCTGCCGTCGCAGTATGCGCGGATCTTTTCGTGATCGGGCTGCTGCGACACCGCGACCAGGTACTTGTACATCTCCTCCGGCGAGTCGGGGTGACCCGTGGCCTGTTGCACCGCGGTTCCCCCGCCGAGGTAAAAGTGGCCGCCGGCAAGCGAAGTGGTGCCGCCCGCGACCGCCGCTCGCTCGAGCACCAATACCTTCGCCCCGGCCGCGGCCGCACTCACCGCCGCGCAACCACCGCCGATGCCGAAACCGATCACCACCACGTCGACGTCGTCCGACCAGGACGTCACGGTGTTGGCGTTGACCGTCTGCGGTATGTCGGTGGTGTTCACCGCTGCTCCTGTTTGATGTAGTCGTAGAAGGCTTGCATTTCTGTTGGGACATAGGCGATCTCGAGGAACGGCACGCCGGCCTGGGGCGCCGCCACGTAGGCGAATTGGATCCCGCCTTGCATGACGCCCTGCTGCACCACCGGGGCGCCCTGGCGGGTGGCCTCGGCCAGCGCCGCGTCGAACTGCTCGGGACTGTCGGCCGCCATGCAGATGTGGTGCAAACCCGGTCCGGCGGCGGCCAGAAAGTCACTATAGACATTCTCCCCGCGGACCGGCTGGATCAGCTCCAGCTGCATGTCCCCGAGGTAGCTCAGCGAGATGCTGGCCACGAAGTCCGCTGGCTTGCCGTGATAGCTGCACGTGTCCGGAGCAAAGTGCACCTCGGGTATCCGCACCCATTTCCGGACGCCTAAGAGCCCGGTGAGAGCCGTTTCGGTGGCATCCAGGTCCGAGGTGACCCAGGCGATCTGTGTCGGAGATTGGGCGGTCAGGTTCATCGTGTCGCAGGATAACCCAGCCCGCCGGTCGGCAGAAGGGCGGCAAAGGGCTTTGCCGCGCTCGGCCCGATCGGGCCGCGGAAGGCCGAGTGAACGTGTTCTAATTCGGCCCACGTTCGTGGGTCAGCACATCCATCAGCAGTCGCACCTGGGTGTCGAACACCATGCCCGAGTCGGTCAGCGTGTCGTGGCCGTACTGCCCGAACACCTCCAGGCTGATCGCGCCCACGACAGCGGCCCAGAGCAGAAAGCACTTGGCGACGACGCGATCGTCGCCGGGAAAGCCGAACTCCTGCCGAATCTGTTCGAAGTCCGATGACATCGGTTGTGGCGCAACATCATTGGTCAGCCTGATGTCGCCGGTGGCGATGCCGGCCGCGACCGCGTCGAAGAGGGAGCCGACCACCCGGGTGCCGACTCCGACGGTGCGTTCCGGCGGTGCGTGGTAGCCGGGCACTGGGCTGCCGTACAGCAGGGCCCACCGCGCGGGGTGCGCGACCGCCCATCCCCGCGCCGCGCGCGCGATGGCGATCACGTCATCGCTCCACAGGTCGGACACGGTGTCGCGGGCTCGGTCCACGGTGTCGGCCAGCTCCGAATAGGCGTCCACCAGCAGCAAGGTCAGCAGCTCGTCGCGGCTGGACACATACCGGTACACGGCCGACGACACCATGCCCAGGTCTCGCGCTATCGCGCGCAGCGACAATCCGGCTGCACCGTGATCCACCAGCTGGCGACGGCCGAGCTCGATGATCTTGGCCTCGATCTGCGCCCTCGACTGCTGGCGTTTGCCCACGCGGCCAGTCTGACACATCCGAGATCACCGCTCTTGCTTTTTCCGCGCGGCTGTGCCACCGTGTCCGGTAGAGAGAGCACTGCTCTCGCAAGTACCAAGCGTTAGCCGGAAGGAAGCACCATGTCCACGCGATACGACGAACCGGGCCGGGCCGTCCAGGCCGCCAACCGGGTGATCCGCTGGCTGGCCGAGATCGGGATCAGCATCGCCGGGACGCAGCCGCTGCGCGTCCGCGGTCGCAAGACCGGCAAAGAGCGCGGCGTGGTGATCAACCTGCTCAACGTCGACGGCGTGGACTACGTGGTCTCGCCCCGGGGCAACACCCAGTGGGCGCGCAACGTCCGGGCCGCCGGCGTCGTGGAGATCGGACCCCGCTGGCCCCGGTCCAAACGCCGCCAACGGGGCATCACCGAGGTGAGCGATGCCGCCAAACCCGAGCTGCTGAGGCGCTATCTGGACCGGTGGTACTACCAGGTCAAGGACTACGTCGGCGGGTTGACGCCGCAATCCACCAATGAGCAGTTGCTCGCCGGGGCCGCGTCGATCCCGGTGTTCGAGCTCGCCCCCTAGCGTTGATCAACTGGGGTTGGGCGCCGCCCCGCCGAGATCCTGGCGGACCTGGTCGGAGGTGGCCCGCCACGACACCGCCGCGGGGAACTCGCCCCACACGCTGTTGAAGATCCCCACCAGCTGCTCGGGTCCCCCGCCGGGCAGGTACACCGGTCCGCCCGAGTCGCCCTTTTGGCTCTGGACGCCGTGGGACATGGTGAACCAGCCGTTGTTGACGCTCTCCACGGTTCCGCAGGTTTCGCCGGTGATGACGCCGAAGTGGCAAATCGCCTGGCCGGGAGCGAGTGTCGCGCCCGGGTTTGCTTCGAGTCGGCGCCCGCCGGGCAGCACGTCGCTCACCGCCACGCGGTCGTCCAACACGATCGCCTCGTAGTCGTTGATCGACTGATCCGTGGCGACCGTGGTGCCGCTGGGCGTGTTGTCCCGGAATGTCGCCAGCCGACCGATCACGTTGTGGTCCCTGTCGGTGACGACGGGCGCGCCGCCGCGGCAATGGCCCGCCGTGTACGCGATCCTGGTCGCCAGGTCCACATAGGCCAACGTGCAGACGCGGTTGTCCTGGTGGATTTCCATGCCCGGAAAGACCAGCGTGGGCTCCGCGCTGGCGGGCACGGGCGACAGCCCTGCGGCCGACACCGTGACGGCGGCCAGCGCGGCAGAGGCGCGCATCGTCAGGCTCGTCAGTCCGGGCATCATCGGACTCCGATCCGTCGAGGCCAGCGCGAGCACCGGCCGGGGTTTGCGGTTGGGGGTGATCCTCCCCTGCTGACTCTTTCGCCCCCCGTGGCTAAAGCGTTACCGCGCCGTTATTGCCGGGACTGCCCCGCCGGCCTGCCCGGCGCCGCGCGGCTCCCAGCCCGGAGGCCCGAACATATAGCCCAGCCGGTCGCGCCAGCGCGTGGCCGCGCGCCAGTCGCGGGCGATCGCCACGTACTCGCGGGTCTGCAGCTTCCAGATGTTGAAGGTGTCGACCTTCTTGGTCAGGCCATAGTGCGGGCGGAACACCTCGGGCTGGAAGGTGCCGAACAGCCGGTCCCACAGGATCAGGATGCCCCCGTAGTTCTTGTCCAGGTAGAGCTGGTCCATCCCGTGGTGCACCCGGTGGTGCGACGGGGTGTTGAGGACGAACTCGAAGGGCCGCGGCAGCTTGTCGATCCGCTCGGTGTGCACCCAGAACTGATAGATCAGGTTCAGCGACCAGCTGAAGTACACCATCCACGGCGGCAGGCCCAGCAGCGGCAACGGAGCCCACATCAGCACCTCGCCGCTGTTGTTCCACTTCTGGCGCACCGCGGTGGCGAAGTTGTAGTACTCGCTGGAGTGGTGGGCCTGATGCGTCGCCCAGACCAGCCGCACCCGGTGGGCCATGCGGTGGTAGCCGTAGTACAGCAGGTCAACACCCAACAGCGCAACGACCCAGGTGTACCACTTGCTGGGCGATAGGTGCCAGGGCGCCACGTAGGCGTAGATCGCGCTGTAACCCAGCAAGGCCAGTGCCTTCCACCCGGCGCTGGTCAGTATCGAAACCAGTCCCATCGAGATGCTCGCCCAGGAATCCTGGGCGAGATACGAGCCCGACGGCGACCGCTCCTGCTCGACGCGCTGCAGCTTGCGCGCCGCCGTCCACTCCAGGATCAGCAGCAGGAGGAAAAACGGGATGGCGAACAGCACCGGGTCGCGTACCTGCTCGGGCAGCCCGAACCAGAATCCCGTCACCGCGTTCACACAGACAGATTACGACCCGGCGCTCACCAGGCGAGCGACTTATCGCCACGCCAGCCACCGGTCCGTAACAGTGAACAAAATCGCGGTCGTAGCGCCGTGCATCGCTACGCTCACTACCGTGCCCGAAACGTCATACGCACCATGCGGCGATCTCAGCCTCGCGTATCAGGCGTTCGGCGACGGGCCCGTCGAGCTCGTCTTCGCGGGGTCCTTTGTCAGCCACGTCGAAATGTTTTGGACCCTGCCCGAGTTCAACGCGTTCATGGACCGGCTCGCCACGTTCTGCCGTGTGCTCCTGTTCGATAAGGCCGGGGTCGGGCTATCGGACCCCGTCCGGCAAGTTCGCACGCTGGATGATCGAGCGGCCGAGATCGAGGCCGTCATGGACGCTGCCGACTTCCGAGATGCCGTCCTTTTCGGCGTGAGCGAGGGCGGCCCAGCCGCGATGGTTTTCGCGGCAACACGACCGCAGCGAACGCGGGCCTTGATTCTTACCGGCACGATAGCGTACTGGGGCTTCGCCGGATGGGACGACACCGAACGCGACCCCGCCGAGCTGCGGGCGCACTTCTTACCCGAGCTGGGCGAGGACTACACACCGTCAACGCAGCAGCTTGCCCGCTGGCAGGGATTCGGCCGCGCCGTGCGCTCGGCGTGGGGCAGCGGCGCGGCACTCAAGATTCTGCTCCCGTCGGTACGGTCGACACGCCAGCTCGCAATGTTGGAGCGCATGAGCGCGAGCCCGGCGATGGCGCGCGCGACACTCGAAGCGGTGTTCCGGGTCGATGTCCGGACGGTCCTGCCGACTATCACCGCGCCAACCCTGGTCATCCATGCCCGCGAGGACCCCGTTCCCGTGCAGGGCGGCCGGTACCTGGCCGACCACATCCCCGGCGCGCGAATGCTTGAGGTCGACGGCGTGGATCACGTGCCCTTTTTAACCGAGCCCGACAAGATCACGACCGGAATCGAGGAGTTCCTCACCGGCAGCCGCGCGGCGCCGCCGCAGTCGCATCGCGCTCTGCGCACCGTGCTGTTCACCGACATGGTGGCCTCGACGCAACACGCCGCGGCAGCGGGCGACGAGCGGTGGCGGGCGGTGCTTCAACGCTTTGGTGAGATGACAGCCGAGCTCACGAAACGATTCGGCGGCACGGTGGTCAAGAGCACCGGCGACGGCCACCTCGCGACGTTCGACGGCCCGACACAGGCCATCCGCTGCGCCGAGGCGCTGCGCGTTGACGCCGAGACACTGGGCATCGAGATCCGCGCTGGGGTTCACACCGGCGAGTGCGAACTGCTGGACAGCGACATCGGGGGTATCGCCGTACACATCGCGGCGCGAATCCTCGGTCACGCCGGCGCCGGCGACATCCTCGTCTCCCGCACCGTGCGTGATCTAGTCGTTGGCTCGGGCCTGGGGTTCGAAGACCGCGGCAGCGTCGAGTTGCGCGGCGTGCCCGGCACCTGGCAACTCCTGGCGGTCAGTCGCCACGGCCCGGGACCAGGATCGGCGGAGTCGGAGCTGGCCGCCATGCCGACCCCCGGCCCTCAGACTGCGATGCGCCCCTCGGATCGTGCCGTGGCGGTAATGGCCAAGCGGACACCGTGGATCCTGCGCGGGATGGCCCGCCTCGCTCCGCCCACCGGCCGCCGCTGAACAGGCGGCGTCACGCTGATGACGGCAGAAGATCGAGGCATGCTCAAGCTCGGTGTGACGCAGCGGCTGCTCCGTGCCACCGGCGTCCGGAATCGGCTGTTCCCCGTCGCCAAGCTGGACCGCTGGGCCGCCCACCCGCGTCCGCCTTACACCGGCCGGCCGCCGAAGCGCGCATTGAAGAAGATCGACGTCACCCGGGACGACCTCAACGGCCGACCGGTCTATCAGGTCCGCCCGCGACGTGCCGGCGCCGGCGAGATCACCGGCCACCTGCTCTATCTGCACGGCGGGGCCTACGTGCTGGACCTGTTGCCGTATTTCCATTGGCCCGCCATCGCGAAGCTGGCGACCGCGCTAAGGCGCACCGTCACCGTGCCGATCTACCCCATCGCACCCGAGCACACGTACCGCGAGGTGTTCCCGTTCCTGCTGCAGGTGTACCGGCGTGAATTGCAAAGCCGGGATCCCAATTCGATTGCCTTCATGGGTGATTCGGCCGGGGGCGGAATGGCTTTCGCGCTGTGTCACGCGGTGCGGGATGCCAACCTTCCGCCGCCGACGGATGCCGTGCTGCTCTCACCGTGGATGCACCTCGCGCTGCCGGACCCGCACGTGCCGGTCGCCGCCAAAATCGACCCGTTTCTCAACCCAGAGGATTTGCGCGCGGCGGGAATTCGTTATGCCGGCGGCGATCCCCTGGACAGTCCCCTGCTCAGTCCCAGCGTGGGACCGCTGACCGGTCTGCCCCGGCTGACCGTTTTCACCGGGACCCACGACGTGCTCAACCCCGACGCCCGCGCCTTCCGCAGGCGGGCCGCCGCCGAAGGTCTCGACATCGGCTGGTACGAACTCGAGGGCGGGCTGCACGCGTGGATGCTGCTGCCCGGTCGGGACGCCGCGCACGCGCTGGATCAGATCACCGAGGTTTTGAGCGGGTGACCTCCGTGATGGTGATCGGCTCCGGGTTCGCGGGGCTGTGGGCCGCGCTGGGTGCCGCCCGGCGACTCGACGAACTCGGAGTGCCGCCCGGCGCCATCGATATCACCGTGTTGAGCGCCAAGCCTTTTCATGACATCCGGGTTCGCAACTACGAGGCCGACCTCAGCGCCTGCCGCATCCCGCTCGCCGATCTGCTCGACCCGGTCGGCGTCGCGCACGTCGCCGCCGAGGTGCAGGCGATCGACACCGATGCGCGCACCGTCACGACGTCACGTGGCGTGACGTACGGCTACGACCGCGTGGTGCTGGCGTCGGGTAGCCAGGTGGTCAGGCCCGCGGTTCCGGGCTTGCGCGAGTTCGGCTTTGACGTCGACACCCACGACGGGGCCCTGGCGCTGCAGGACCATCTACAGCGGCTCGCGCGCGGCTCGGCCGCAATGCCGCGGGCGGCGGCCGCGACGGTCGTCGTCGTCGGCGCCGGGCTCACCGGTATCGAGACGGCGTGCGAGCTGCCGGGCAGATTGCGAACGCTATTCGGTGACGATGGCCGGGTCGTATTGGTCGACCGCAACCCCTTCGTGGGTTCCGACATGGGCACGTCGGCGCGTCCAGTGATCGAACGAGCGTTGTCGCACAACGGCATTGAGACCAGGACTTCAGTGGGTGTCCAGGAAGTCAGCCGCGATGGCGTGTCGCTGAGCTCGGGCGAGTGGCTGCACACGGCCACCGTGGTGTGGTGCGCCGGTATGCGGGCCAGTGCACTGACCGAGCAGCTGCCGGTGCCCGGCGACCGGCTGGGTCGGGTGCCGGTCGACGACCACCTGCGGGTGGCCGGGGTGCCGTCGATATTCGCCGCCGGCGACGTCGCCGCCGCCCGCATGGACGACGAACATGTGTCGGTGATGTCTTGTCAGCACGGCCGCCCGATGGGCCGCTACGCCGGATACAACGTCATCAGCGACGTGTGCGGCGAACCGATGCTGACCCTGCGAATCCCTTGGTACGTCACGGTTCTCGACCTCGGCGCGGCCGGTGCCGTCTACACCGAGGGGTGGGACCGGGTGGTGGTGGCCGCCGGGGCGAAGGCCAAGGCGACCAAGCAAACCATCAACACCCGGCGGATCTATCCCCCATTGACCGGCAACCGGGCGGACCTGTTGGCCGCGGCCGCGCCGGAGCTGCAGGCCCGTCCCTAGCGGTGCCCGTCGGACTGGGCTTCGTCGCCGGCATACCACTGCACCGCACGAACTCCCGGCTGCAGCGACAGCTCGGCGACCAAACGCTCCAGCCGGGCGGGAACGTCGCCGTTCAGGAGTAGGTGTGCGGTCAAAGTGATTTCGTCGTCGCCGGCTCGTCCGGTGTGGAGTCCGCGCAGCGTGATGTCATTACCGCCGGCGTGCTGGATAATCTGGGCGCGCGCGTATTGCTCGTGTTTCGGTCGGCTGACAACTTGCAGCAGATAGGGCTGCAGGGTTTCGTCATCGTCGCTCGTATTGTCGTGGTCGATCAGCCTGCCCAACGGGCGCATGAAGAGGTGGATGGCGATGACGGCACCGGTGCCGATCGCCGTGAAGAGTAGGTTGCCGGACGCGGCCAGCACGCCTACCGCCGCGGAACACCACAGGGTGGCGGCGGTGTTGAGGCCTCGGACGTTGACCCCTTCACGCAGGATCACCCCACCGCCCAAGAATCCGATACCGGACACCACGTAGGACGCGACCCGGGTGGGGCTGCTGTCCGGCGTGGCCACCGCATACAGCACGAACAAGGTCGCGCCCGCGGCCACTAATGCGTTGGTGCGCAGGCCCGCCCTGCGTGCGCGCCACTGCCGCTCGATGCCGATCAGGGCGCCGCAGCCGACCCCGACGGCGAGTCGGATAGCGAAATCGGCGACGCTCAATGTCTGCATGACGCGCAATTCCCCTTGTGGTGTTCCAGCCCTCCAGCGCTGCTTTTGCGAGCAGCTAACCACCTGCAGGTAAACGGCAGGTAGACCCTCGGCATAACCGTCGCCATGTGGCCACGCCTGGGCAACCATCGCGTCGCGAACGCGCCCCGCTCAGGCCTTGGAGAGTTGGTCGGGACAGAAGAATTTCGCCGAAATCATGGCGAAATTCGACGCGTTCTCCATGTCCATTCCGGGATTGTGGGTCTTGACGTCGTGGACGAGCTCCAGACCCGATTCACCGTTGCTCAAGCACTCACATACCGCCCTGCCGGACGTGACGGCCTGCGCAGGACTCGCGTAGGAGATGCCGACCTTGTTCAGCGCTGCCAAAAAGCTTGCATCGTCGCCGTCACCCGGATCCGCGTAAGCGGGCGCGGCGAAGCCGATCAGGGCGGCAACCCCGAGTAGCGGTACAAGCTGCCTCACAATTCACCAACCTTTCAGTCCAGGCTTCTCAAAGATGCCTATTACCAATCATTTTCGATGGAAATGCCCGCCCGTCAGCCCAATCGGGCATCCGCCGGCACGACTTTGGGTTTGTCGCCCTTGGACAGGTGCACCGCGTGGATGCCGGGCTTCTTGGCCAGCTGTTCGAGCAGGCTGTCCAGGCCTTCTTGATCGACGCGATGGTGTTGCACGCTTTCGGGTTTCTCCGATATCTGTGCCACCAGACGCTTCAACTTCTCCGGCGACGTGCTGTCCTTGAGGTCCTTGAGCGGGGTGAGTCGGCCGCGCACGCCGGCCGTGGCGACGTCGGGTGCGCCCGCCCCGGCGGCGGCTCCGAGCATGCCCGCCAGCGACGCCGCGCTCAGCAGTCCGCCCTCACCCAGTGCCGCTGCCGGCACCGCCTCGGGCCCGGCCGCGGTGAGGGCGGCTGCAACCGTACGGATGGCCGGGGTGGCCGGGGCCCAGCTGGGCGGCACGCGCAGGTTTCCGACCAGGGTGCCCCGGCCGAAATGCGCCTCCGGGGTGACCGAACCGAACAGCGTGCCCCGGCCCCAATGCGGTGCCGCGAGCCCGGCTCCCAGCGCGTCCCTGGGGATCGCGCCCGCCACGGCGTGCGGGGCGAACTTGAGGAACTGCGAGGCGGGCAGGTTGATCAGCAACCCGATGTCGTTGAACCCGGTGGTGAAGCCGAGCGGGACTTTTACGGCGTTGTACACGCTGGAATACAGCGCGGACGTGCCCGTGCCAAACAGCGAATTCAGCAGCCCATTGAGGGTGTCCGTGTAGTCGGTAGACAGGTTCGCGCCCACTTGTAACAGCCACGACCACGGGTCGGTCAGCGACGACAGCGACGACACAGCCGACTGCGCGCTGCCCGCCGAGGTACCGACGGCCTGAGTGACCGCGGCGGCTTGCCCCGCCAGCCCGCCGGCATTGGTGATCTGCGGTGCCGCGGTGAACGGGGTCAACTTGGTGGCCGCCGCCGACGAGCCCGCGTAGCCGTCCATGGCGAGGGCGTCTTGCACCCACATTTCGGCGTATTCAATCTCGGTGGAGGCGATGGCCGGGGTGTTCTGGCCGAAGATGTTGGTCGCCACGAGCTGGGCCAGTCGGGTGCGATTGGCCGAGATCTCGGCGGGTGGCACATGGGCGGCGAACGCCGCCTCATAGGCGCTTGCCGCCGCGGTGGCCTGCGCTGCTGCTTCGCCGGCGGTGGCCCCGGCGGCCTGCATCCAGCTCAAATACGGTGTGACCGCCGCCAACATGGCCATCGACGTCGGTCCACTCCACGCGCCGCTGACCAAGTCGTCGACCACCGACGAATAGGAACCCACGGTCGACTGGATCTCGCCCGCCAGTCCCTCCCAGGCCGCGGCGGCGGAGCGCAAAGACCCCGATCCCGCACCGCTATACATCCTGCCCGAGTTGAATTCCGGTGGAAACGCTGCATAGAACACGGCTCTATCCCCTCAGTCTCAGCTAGTCGTCGAGCGCCGGAATCACGATGATGGTGGCCGCGGCCGGATCAGCTTCGGCGAGGCCGCCGAGCGAGCTCGCCGCGGCACCACCGCTCACGGAATGGACCGCGGAAGCGGACATGGCACGTCCCGCCAGGCTCGACAGGGCCATCTGGCTGAACACCCCACCTTCACCGGCCATCGGGGCCTCCGGCAGCGCCGCGAGGTTGGTGGGTAGTGCCGAGGCGAGTGTCCTGATCGTCGTCGGCGCGGCCTCGGTCCAGCCCTGCGGCACCGACATGCTTCCCACCAGCGCCGACTTGCCCATCGCGCCGGTGACGGGACTGACGCTTCCCGCGGTCGCCACCTTGGGCAGTTCACTCATCAGCGGCGACAACGCCCCATGAGCGACTTTCGGAGCACCGAAAGCGACCAAACCTTGGCCGTTCTGGGCGTAGGAGTACACCTGGCCGAACGACAGGAACGGACCACCGGGGATGGACGTCAAACCCTGCAGGGAGTAGGGCCCCGAGGCGATGGTGGACATGATGGTGTTCCAGTTGGCCAGGTCGGTCGTCCAGCTCGCCGGCACCAAATTTCCGACGTTGGCGAGCTGAGGCAGATCCAGGCCCGACAACAGGTTGCCCGCCCCGCCCGCCTGCCCGGCCGACCCGAGGGTCGTCGCCAGGTTTTGCAGCCACGTCGGCACCGAGTCGATCAGCTGGGAAAGCTTCGTGCCGATGTCCAAGCCGCTCTCGGCGCCGGACTGCGAGACCGCGGCCGATTGCGCCGCGACGCCCGCGGGGTTGGTAGTCTGCGGCGGTTCGGTGAACGGCGTCAGCTGCGAGGCGGCCGACGACGACCCGGCGTAGGCGTACATCGCGGCGGCGTCCTGCGCCCACATTTCCATGTAGTGGGCTTCGGTGGCCGCGATCGCGGGGGTGTTCTGACCTAAGAAGTTGGTCGCGACCAACATTGCCAACAACGCGCGATTCGCCGCGATTACCGGAGGAGGCACCGTGGCCGCGAAGGCCGTCTCGTAGGCGCCGGCCGCCAGCTTGGCTTGCGCGGCGGCTTGTTCGGCCTGCGCGGCCGCGCCGCTGACCCACGTCGTGAAGGGTGCGGCCGCTGCCGCCATCGTCATCGACGACGGACCCGTCCACGCCCCGGCCACCAGGCCCTCGACCGTCGACCCATACGACGAGGCCGCGGACTGCAAATCCGCCGCCAACGAATCCCAGGCGGCCGCGGCGGCCAGCATTGGCCCCGATCCCGCTCCGAGATACATTCGGCCGGAATTGATCTCTGGCGGTAGCGCCCCGAAATCCAACATCGAAGTCCGCCTCTCCCCTAGGTAGCCGCGGCCGCGTTCGCCGCCTCGGTGGCCGCATATGAACCCGAACTCGCGCTCAGCGCCGCCACGAACTGTTCGTGAATGGCGGCAGCCTGCGCCGCCACTGCCTGATACATCTGCGCGTGCGCGGCGAACTGCGCCGCGGTCAGGGCCGACACCTCGTCAGCAGCGGCGGGAACCACGCCGGTGGTTGGGGCGGCCGCGGCGGCGTTTGCGGAACTCATCGCCGATCCGATCCCGGCCAGGTTGCTGGCCGCAGCCGCCAGCGCCTCAGGTTGTGCGGTAACAAAGGACATAAATCGTCTCCTTAGAATGTGTTGTCCTGTGTATTTCGTCAAGCGTTCTCGTCCGGCTTGAAAGATTCGACGCCATCCCCGATCCAGGCGTCCCGTTCAACATAGCGATCATAATGAATTAAATGGGCTCGATTGGTATCGCGCCTGGTAACATGATGTAACAAATTATTGTCCAATCCGCCGAGGTTCAGTGAGATTCACAGCAAACAGCACGATCGCTGATAACGCAGTCCAGTGACCTATCATCGAATATCGGCAAATAGTTTGTACGTATATTTACACGCAAAGATATTCCACGCACCGAAATAGATCTAAGATGCGTTTGCCGATGCCGCGCGCTATTTACCACCCATGTTGATCGCTAGGTCAGCAAGCCCCCTAATGCCCTAGATGTAAACGATTAGAATTCGGAACATGGCGAGCGCTGCCGGGCGGTGACTGACGTTTTTGTGCCGACACACGAAGCCATCGACCCGACTCAGCCCTCACTCGTGCCAAGCGTGCTATCGGCGCTAGCCGTCGCCGCCAGGCGCGCCCGAGGGGCGGTTTCTCGCGGTGCGGCCCGGGCGCGGGGCGTCGCGCGTTCTTCATTGGCATTGGCGCAGCCTTCATACTCGACAGCTAGTTGTCATCTGACACTCCCCTAAAGTTTATCAAGAATAATCATTGTCAACTGTCACGAGGCTGATTTGCTGCTGGAAGTTTCCTGGGAGCATCGAAAGAGTATTTCCGCAGTTCACTACGCTATTGGGTATTCCTGGAAACATCATGCTGCCCAGTTGTGAGGTTGCTACATGCTCACCACGCGGGCATGGAGGGCGTGGTCGGGCCGGTAGCCCGGTCACCCGGCCGCGGGTGGACGTGCGACGAACCGCGGGCGGAAGCCGTATTGCGGCACAGCGCGCCCCTCGCCGGTGCCGGCCGCCATCTTGGCTAGCGGCACCGGCGGCGTGCCGTCGGCCACGGCCGCTGCCGGGGTTCCCAAGGGCGCGCCGCCTGGCGGCGCCGGCAGGGAGTTGTACAGCTGCGCAGGGGTTGCCCAGCCGGGTGGCACCGAAAGCGGCCCGATGAGGTTTGCTCGTCCCATCCCGGCGGAGTTACCCAACGCTCCGACACCGCCCAGCGGGGTTTGAACTGCCTCGGCGGCCGCGCCGGGCACGGCCGCGGCGGGATCGGCGCCTTTGCCGGCCAGGCCCAAAAAGTCAGACGTGTTGCCCATAAACCGGGCCGGCATGAAGAAGCCCGAGGCAAAGACGCTGTTCAAGACCTCGGAGTTGAGGAAGTCTGCCAAGGCGGAGCCGTTCGGCCCGAATATCGCGTCGAGGACTCCGGGCAGCCCGGTGGTCGACGACCCCGACGTGAAGAGATCGAATCCGCCGAGCGCGCCGCTCAGCTGGGAGCCGGACGAAGCCGGGGAAGCCAGGTTTTGCAGGGCGCCGGGCAGCGTCGCCACAAGCTGCGACAACGTGCTCTGCGCGGTGCCCGCCGGTGTGGCGGAAGCCTGCGCGACGGCAGCGGCTTGAGTCGTGGGTCCGGTGGCGTCGGCAACCCGGGCGGGCTGGTCGAATGGCGTCAGCTGGCTGGCCACCGCCGAGGAGCCGGCGTAGCCGTACATCGCCGTCGCATCCTGCGCCCACATCTGTGTGTAGTGGGCTTCGGTGGCCGCGATCGCCGGCGTGTTTTGCCCGAAGAAGTTGGTCGCGACAAGCACCAACAGTTGCGCGCGGTTCGCCGCGATCACGGACGGGGGGACCGTGGCCGCGAACGCCGCCTCGTACGCCGCCACAGCCGCCTCGGCCTGCGCCGCGGTCTGCTCGGCCAGTGCCGCGGTGCCGCTCAGCCACGCCACGTACGGCGCGACCGCCGCCGCCATCGTCGCCGACGACGGACCATGCCATGCTTGGCCGGCGAGATCAGCAAGCACGGAGCTGTAACCCGTTGCTGCCAAACATAATTCGGATGCCAGCTCATGCCAGGCCGATGCGGCGGCAAGCATCGAGCCGGGACCCGGCCCGAAATACATGCGGCCCGAATTGATTTCGGGCGGAAGCATCGCGAAGTCCAGTGCTGCCGTCATCGGGTGGGCTATCCGGCTGCCGGGGGACGCGTCACGAAGCTGGGGCGAAAGCCGTACTGAGGGACGTTGCGCCCCAAGCCTTGTGCACCCAATCCGCCAAGCGGCACTCCCGGCATGCCGGTCGCCATGGCCGGAGGGGCCACCATCGGCGTTGCACCCAGGGTCGAGGACAACGGTGCATGCGGTGCCGCCTCGGCCCAGCTCGGCGGCACCGAAAGCGGACCGACCAGGGCGGCACGCCCCAAGCCCATGTCGATGGAGTTGCCGAAGCTGGACATGGCTCGCAACGGCCCGGCCAGCGCGGTGCCGAGCGGGCCTTGGGCGATTTCGCCGATGGCCTGTTGGGCGGCCTGTCCCCCGGCGATGCCCATGAAGTCGGCCGCCGTGCCCATGAAGTTGCCCGGCATGTAGAACCCCGACGAAAAGATCGTGTTCCACAGGTTGGCGTTCAAGAAGTTTCCCAAGGCCGAGCCGTTCGAGCCGGAGACCAAATTGAGCAGGCCGGACAGCCCCGAGCTCTCAGAACCCGACCCCGACGCGAAGATGTTGAACCCGCCCAGGCCCGACCCCGACGAGGTCGGCGCGGCCAAACTTTGCAGCGCGTTGGGCACCGCGGAGAGCACCCTGGACAACGTGCGCTGTCCGCTGCCGGCCGAGGTGGCGGCGGCTCCGGTGCGCGCCGCCGCTTGGGCGCTCGCCCCGCTTTCGTTGGCGATCGGGGCAGGCTGCGTGAACGCCGTCAACCGGCTGGCCGACGCCGAGGCGGCGGCGTAGCCGTACATGGCCGCTGCGTCTTGCGCCCACATCTCGGCGTACTGCGCCTCGTTGGCGGCGATCGCGGCGGTGTTTTGCCCGATTACATTCGTCGCGATGAGCGACGACAGCTGGGCGCGATTGGCCGCCACCAGGGCCGGTGCCACCGTAGCGGCAAACGCCGACTCGTAGGCGGCCGCCGCCGCCGTGGCCTGCGCCGCGGTCCGCTCGGCCTGCGCGGCGGTGCTGCTCATCCACGCCACATACGGCATTGCGGCCGCCGCCATCGCCGCCGACGCCGGGCCGTGCCATTCCTCGCCGGCCAGCGCTGTCAGCACCTTGCCGTAAGACAATGCAGTGGAACGCAATTCGGCGGCCAGCACGTTCCACGCCGACGCCGCGGCCAGCATCGGACCAGAGCCTGCCCCCGAATACATCCGAGCCGAGTTGACCTCGGGCGGAAGCGTGGCGAAATCCAGTGCAGCAGTCATCGTTACCCCCCTGTTCTCGGCGTAACGGCGAAATATGTTGTCGCGAAAGCGGATAATGCCGCGGCAGGCATTTCCGAACGCGTGATTGCAAACGACATCGGGCTTCTCCTCGCCGAAAGGCCCGGCCGCCGTAACTAGTTCACGCCAATTCGGCGCACGAAGCTGGACTCCCCCCGCGCGGAGTCAAAAGATGTAGCCGAAGAGGCCGAGTTAGACCGTGGCAACGGTGCCGGGGCCGGGGCGCAACGAAATGATCGTCGATCTGGAATACGGACTATCGTCGGAACTCATTTCGCTCTCACCTCCTCACGGCCGGGGCATGCGCGGATGCCAACACTTTGCACATGGGATGAGAGCCCGGCGAAGCAGCCAAGTCCTGCACCCCTCTCGACAGAGCTTCGGCACCACACGGCGTATCCGGCCCTATGCCGGAAGCCACTTGGGCTCAACCCTTAATCCGGGAGGAGCTGTCCTGACCCTGGGCGTCTTTCGACGTTCGAGGTCAGTGGCCTATATCCGTGCGGACGCCTCACCTAGCGAGGTGCATGCGACAGCCATGGTTCCACCCGCAGCGGGAGCGCGTCAAGCTGACTGCCGGCCGCGCCCGCTGCCATCACCCGGCGGCCGGTGGCCGTGGCATGACGGTCACGTGGAACCCGTATCGCGGTCCGCTGCCGAAGTGGCGTCCGGCGGTGCTCGCCGCGGGTATCCCCGGCATCCCGGGCACACCGGCCGGACTCTCGGGGAGCGCCGTGCTGTTCCAGCCGCCCCCCGCGAGCGCGGTCCCCGCGTGGTTCTCCACCTGGGTGGCCGCGACCCAACTCTGGGGCGCGGACAGACGTCCGACCAACACCCCGCGCGCCAACTCCGCCGAAGGCATGCCCGCGCTTACCCCCGGCACACCCGTCGATCCGAGCGACGCGGCAGCGGAGCTGTAGGGCACGACGGGCGTCCCCAAAGGCACCCAGGTGGCATTCCCCGGCCCGGCACCCATGGGTGGTAGCGCCGTGGCCCCGGGTGCCGACCCGACGGCTACCGCGTTGATGTCTGCCATCGCCGCGGTGACGGTTTGTTGGATGATGGCGGGGCTGACGTACCCGGCCGAGACGAACCCGTTGACGAAGTTGGAGTCCAGGAAGCCCCACAGGTCGGTCGGCAAGCCCAGCGGCACGGCGAGTGATTGCAGCGCATTCGGAACCGCCGACGTCAGCTGGGCCAGCATCGTCTGCGCGCCGGAGGCCGCCGGTGTGCCGGTGGCCTGGGCGACCGCGGCAGCCTGGCCGACCGCCCCGGCCGGGTCGGTGGTCGGCGGTGGTTGTTTGAACGGATCCAATGCCGCGGCCGCGGCCGAACTCGCCGCATACGCATACATCGCCGCCGCGTCCTGCGCCCACATTTCGCCGTAGTGCGCCTCCGTTGCCGCGATCGCGGCCGTGTTTTGGCCCAGAAAATTGGTTGCGACCAACGCCGCCAGCTGAGCCCGGTTGGCCGCGACGGCAGCGGGAGGCACCGTCGCGGCGAACGCGGCCTCATAGGCGCCGGCCGCCGATGATGCTTGACTGGCGGCTCGCTCGGCCTGCGCGCCGGTGAGACTCACCCACATCATGTAGGGGGTCACCGCGGCCGCCATCGACGCGGAGGCCGGCCCCAGCCATCCCTCGCCGACCAGCCGATCGATCACCGTCTGGTAGGCGGATGCCGTCGCAAACAGCTCCGCCGCCAGCCCATCCCATGCCGCCGCGGCCGCCAGCATCGGGGGCGAGCCCGGCCCGGAATACATTCGGGCAGAGTTGATTTCCGGGGGTAGCGCTCCGTAGTCCATGGCTAGCATCTGCCGCAGCCTGCCGCGAATTGTGTTGCGATAAACGCGGATACGGTTTGGCGCTCAACTCGGGGTGATTCCGGTTGTGTCACAACGCATGACATCGGACTTGTCCTTTCGGAAGAGTCCGACCCGGCTACGGGGCCAGTCGCAGGCGGTAGAGGCGAGCATCAGGTACTCGGCGCCGGCCGTCTCGGCCAGGAAGGACGCCGTGACCAGATCGGAGAGGAGAAACTGTCATCGATTTCGTACAGCAACTGTCACGTAGACCTGTCCGCCCCCTCCCGTCAGATGCAGGTATCGGAGGCCTGATTGGCCGCGCTCACCCAGCAGATTTTGTTGGGCGCGGCATCGTTACCGCGACGCTGTGGAGGTCCGAAGCATAGTCGAGCGCCGCAGCCGCGGAAGCGATTTGGGCGCAACACATAGACCACGCAAATGACCGTTGCCCGGGTGTATCGCGAAAGTCGTAGCGCATGACGTCGGGCGCACGCCGGCCGCCATCGCGGGCACCTAGCCGGACTTCTTCTCGGCTACCGCCGCGCTCAGACCTTCGGCCAGGTCTTCGGCGGTCAATTCCTTGAACCGGCGCAATTGGGCCTCGCTGAAGTCGGTGAGGTCGCTGGCCAGCACCGCGTCGAGATCCTCGTCGTCCAGGCGGAAACTCCGGTGATCCCGAGCCTTCTCGACCACGTTGCGCACGAAGCCGGCGTTGCCGAGCGTGTCGATGCCGCGAATCAAATCCCCGTCTTCGGAGTAACTCTCGTCGTTGTAAAACTTGGCATACTGCGGTAGCAGGATCTGGACTTCTTCGTCGGTGATGAGGTCCTCGTTCTCCTGGGCCATCAATTTCGTCAGGGCAAGCAACTCGTCCGGGGTGTAGCTGAAGAATTCGATCACCGTCGAAAAGCGCCGCCGCAGACCCTGATTCACCTCGAGCATCTTGTCCATGGCCTTGGCGTAACCCGCACCAAAGACCACCAGTTCGTCACGGTGGTTTTCCATGTACAGCAGCAGCGTGTTGATGATCGCGTTGCCGTACGGGTCGCCCTGGTGGTAGCCCTTCTCATGCAAGGTGTGCATCTCGTCGAAGAAGACGGCGCCGCCCAATGCTCCCTCGAGCATCTCCTCGGTGTTCTTCTCCGCGTCGGCCATGTACCGGCCCAACAGCTTGGTGCGGCTGGTCTCGACCACCACCGGTTTGCGCAGCACGGTCAAACCGCACAGCTGCTTGCTGAAGGCTCGTGCCACCGATGTCTTGCCGGTGCCGGGCGGGCCGAGCAGCAAGGTGTGGCGCGACGTCACCGGTACCGGGAGCCCCATTTTGGCGCGTGCCAGGTTCACCTTGGTGGTCGCCTTGATGAGTTTGATTTCCTTCTTGGCGCGCTCCATGCCGAGCATCGCGTTCAGCTCGGCGTCTCCCTCGGCCAGGTACTTCGCGGCAGCCTCGGCGTGGCGCGCGGCCTCGGTCTGTGCCCGGGTCGGGGCGCTTGCGGGATCCCACGGGTCCGTGCGGGCCTCGATCGTCTCGGGGTCGGTCAGGACCAGCCGATAGTTGGGGTTGTCCAGTGCTTCACGGGCCGGGGTGAACTTCGGGTCCCGCGAATACACCCGGCGCAGCAACTCGACGGCTTCTTCCTCGCGACCCACATGCCGCAGACACATGCCCTGGGTGTACAAGGCAATGTTGGCCGCCCCCGGCACCCGGTCCCCCTCGACGGCTTCCTGCCCGCGCCGGTACGCCTCTTCGAAAACCCCCAGCGACGCCAACGCGGTGGTTGCCATCGCCGCGCCCGCGGCCTTCAGCTCAGGGTTGCGCCACTGTGTGCCCTCGGGAAACTGGACCAGCACCTCGGGCCAACGCTGGGTGCGGAAGTACAGCACGCCCCGCACGTAGGCGACCAACTCGTGGTCGAAGGGGTGACGTGGTTCGACGCCGTCGAGCAGTTTGGCCGCCTCCTGGTAGCGCTTTGCCTCGGCGAGCACGGCGGCGTACGCGCACGCCAACGACTCCACGCTGGTGACGGCGAGCCGCAGGAACAATCCGTCGGACACCTCGGGACGGAATTGCAGGTCGGTGACTCCGAGACGGCGAGTCTCCCAGCCGAATTGGCGCACGGCCGCCCATGCCCCGGAGAGCACCTCGATGCTCTGTTCGCCCGCCAGCACCCTGGCGAGCCAGGCATCGCACATCGACGGGTCGAGCGTGGTGGCCGTGTTGAACATTTGCGCGGCGACTTGAGGGTTGTGGCTGGGCTGTAGGCCGTTGACCGAAATCCCGGACGCCAACAGGCCCGCGACCATTGCGTTGCGCGCGTCCTCGGCGGTGGATTGTGGGCGGCTCATTGCCCGACAGGCACGCTGGTTGCGTTCTCCCGCACCTGACTAACGGATAGCACCAGGTCCTCTTCGTTGTGCAATTCTCGGCTGGGCACGCTCAGCAGGGGCCGAGGCGTCGGGGCAGGCATGCTGGCCCGCACAGCGGCCAACTGGCGGCCGGTGAGCCGGTTGAGTCCCGCCGAGACGTCCCGGGGTAGCCGGTTGTCGCTGTGGTAGCGCACCCAGCCGGACACGTGGGGCCGGCCGGCTCGGCTGACCAGCCGCAGGGTGAGCACCGTGGAGCCGATGTCGGCGCTCTCGGTCGACCACAGCTGGTCCAGTCTCTCGGAGTCGATGCCCGACGGCGACAACCAGAAGCTGGTCACGAACCCGTTGAAATGCTTGAGGTGACGCCAGCCCGGACGGCTCCAGGTCGGTTCCAGGTCGGACAGCACGGCGCTGTCAACCTCCGCGATTTCGTCGGCGGTCAACGGCCGAGCGATGCACGTCGGGCCGTCCAGATCCTGAGCGAGCCGCTCGGTGGCCGCGGCCAGCGTCGAGGCCAGCGAATCCCGGGCGGCGACCGCGGCGACATTGCGCTGCGGGTTCATCCGCAACACCAGCCAGGTGCGACGCTGGTAGGACGCGGGCTGATCGCCCACCACGTCCCACTCTTCGGGGCCCCAGTCTTCGAGCGCCGTCAGCTCGGCCGCGTTGCCCCCGCGCCGGACCTTCACCGCGACGATGTCGATGCCCTCGAGGTGAATGTCGAACTGGCGCAAACCTTTTGCCACCGCGGACACCGGCAACATCGCCTCCGCGGCGGACCGATGCCGGTGCCGCCCCGACGGGTCGTCCTCGCGGTCCTCGACCGCGATCACCGTAACCAGATGGCCGCGATGCTCTCGCACGCCGACCGCGTCACGCCCGAAGCGGCGCTGGTGATCGATCGCCGGCGTACACCCCGCGGCCAGGGCGGAGCCCGGATCGGCGGACCAGTCCCATAGCCACGCGCCCAATCCCGACGCCACCGTCAGGCCGTGATAGGTGACCAGCGACAGCAACGTCACCGCTGCGGCGATGCCGACCCCGACCCACCAGGCCACATGGTGATTCGCCTGCCATGACTCCGGGCAATGACTGGCCAACACCAAGATCACGATGTCGATAATGAATACCGCGGTGACCCGTGGCCAAGCCAAAGCCACGCCAAACCTGCGCTGAGCCTTCATCACTGCTCCGCCTTCTGCTTACGCGTTCGCGCGACCATCATCGCAACACCGAATGCAGCGCCGCCTACCAGTAGTGCCGCGGTGAACCCTCCGACGGCCACCCACACCGGCACCATATCGCGGTGGGCCACCGGCTTGGGCAGGTTCAACGGAGCCGACAGTTGCTGTGGTGGTTTCGCCGGACCTTCCGGTACATCCCAGGTCAGTGCCGCCACGGGGTCGACCACACCATAACCGACCTGATTGTCCACCCCGCGAGCCGGCGGCCTGGCCGTCCGGACCAAACGATTGATGATCTGGTATGCCGTCAGCTGGGGAAACTTGGCGCGGACCAGCGCGGCCACCCCGGACACGATGGCCGTCGAGAAGCTGGTGCCGGCCGGGGTCAGCAATGAGTTGTCCGGGCCGTCGATCGCGTTGATCAGGCCGTCGTCGCGCGGCGAGAGTCCGACGACATCGAGGCCTGGGGCGGCGATCCCCACCCACGGCCCGGCGATGCTCATCGAGCCCTGCCCACCGCCCTGAGTCAGCGGTTGACCATTGGTATCGACCGCGCCCACCGTCAGGACGTAGTCGCTGAACCACGATGGCGTCACCACCGTGGTGACCGCGTTCCAGTTGCGAGGGTCGTTGGGCTGCAAGGGATCATAGGCAGGGTTCTGCTTGCAGTCCTTCTTGCTGCTGTCTCCGGCGGCCGCCACGATGACGGCGTTCTTGTCGACCGCGGCATAACGGACCGCGGCACCCAGCGCGCGCTGGTCGATGATGTTGCGCGCGCTCATGCACTCAACCTCGGAGATGTTGATCACCGACGCACCCATGTTGGCGGCATGGACGATCGCCCGCGCCATCGTCTGGACGTAGTCGATCTTCTGCGACGTCTGCGGATCTTCGTCGCCGGTGTACGGGTCCTTTAGCGTAAAAGCGTTGCTGGACTGGCGAATTGAGATGATGTCGACGTCGGGTGCGATGCCGCTGAAGGCGTCAGCCGGCCCAGGCCCGGGGGGCGCGGGTGGCGGTGGCGGTGGCGGTTTGGGCGTCGGGTCCAGGGGGCGCGGCGCGGTCGGATTGTCGACGGCGATCACCCGGCCGGCGCCAGGACCCCAATGCGGAATGGTCACCGTGCCACCGCCGTGGTTGGCCGCGCCCGGAACCGGAGGAGGCCCCGGGGGCGGACCAGGCGGTCCTGGTGGTGGCGATGGCGGTGGCGGTGGCGGCGCGCCAAACGGCGGGGGCGCCTCCGGCGGGGGCGGCGGAACCATCGTCACGGTCTGCGGTAGCGGCGACAACGTAACGGTCTGTGGCGGCGGCGCTTTCGGCGGCGGTTCGGTGGTCGGGATGGTCACGGGCTTGCGCGGCGCCGCCGGGGGCGCCGCCGCACCGTTTGCCGGTGCCGCCCCGATCATCGACGCCACGATGGTGCCGTGGGCGTCGCAGTCCGAGAGCCCGTCGCCGGCCATCACGTAGTCGCCGCCGGCGATCAGGTGCTGGAACCTGGGGTGTGGCGTGACGCCGGTATCGATGACGGCGACCTTCTGGCCGGCGCCCCGGCCGAATGCCCAGGCCTCCTGCAGGTTCAGCATTTCCATGTACTTGGGCTGCACTCGAAAGTCGGTGCCCGGCAGGACACCGACCTCGGTGCAGTACGAGTTCTGCTTCATCGGTGCCGGCGGCCCGGGCGGGCCGTCGGGCGGTACCGCGGCCGGATCGATCGTCGGCGGCGTAATGGCCGACGCCGGCGGCAACCCGACAAACACCCCCGAGGTGAGCAGGAGCGCGGCGACGGTCGCGCGCGAGGCGCGACCGGACCGCCGCCCTCTGCTACCTGTACCGAATCGCTGCATAGATATCCATCAACCAGAATGCCAGCGGGAAAATCGGCATCAGGCAGAGGTATTCAATCCATTCCACGAACTTGCGGAACAACGGGCTGTAGATGGTGTTGGGCACCACCGCCGCGGCCATCAAGCCCGCCGCCGGCAGCAAGACCATGATCCCCACGCCGATCGACACCGACAGCGGCGACTCGAGCACCAGCACGTAGCGCACCACCACCGCCGCGACGATGAGCACCGACGTCCCGGCCAACGTGATCGCTTGCCAGCGGTCGACGTAGGACCGGCCGCGCAGCATCAGGAAGCCCGCGGAGAAGCCGGCCAGCAGCAGCGGCAACCAGCGCTGCGAGGTGTGCGGGTCGGACAGGGCGGTCAACGAGAAGATCATCAACACCCCGAGGCCCAGCAGCAGACCGGAGAGGTAGGACCGGGCCCGTTCGGCCTGCAACAGCACGTCGCGCACCGAAGCCGGACCTTCGAGGACCGGCGGGGCACCGGGAGTGCGCACCACCGTGGTTGGCAGATCGGGCCGAGCCTCGAAGACCCACCGGCTGGTCGCCGACGGGAAAACCGGCAGCCGGATGCCCGACAGTCGACGGGACAGCGCCGGGGCGAAGTGGTAGGCCAGCACGGAGACCAGGACCACACAGCTGAGCAGTGTCACCGCGCTTGTCGCCGCGACCATCCGAGCCAGACTGGCGACGGTCGCCACTGCGCCCACGGTGATGATCGCGGTGTAGGTCGACAATCGGCGACCGGTGAACTTCAGCGCGATCGCTGCCGCGACAGTGAGCACCGCGAAACCCAGCAACGCCTGGGGCGAGCCAACCGGTCCCGGCGGGGCGGCCGCGGCGGCCACCGTCAGCGGCGCGATCCCGCCCAGCAGCATGATGTCGCCGGCGCGCCGGTCCTGGCGCGTGCTGGCGCGGCTCAACACCAGCACCGCAACCGTCAACGCCAGCACCGCGACCACGGCCGCATAGATGGTGGTCAGCCACGAGTTGTGATGCCAGCGCCACCAGCCCAGCAGCAGCGAACCGCTCACCACGCCGCCCGCCACCATCGTCGCGCCGACCTGCACGGCGACGACCGGGTCGATCGAGGCGAATCGCTTGCTCAGATCCGATGCGACCGCGGTGGAAATGTGCTCGATGACCTGCGAGCGACGCTCGGTGTCCGCGATGAAACGGATCCAGAGCCGGTCGCCGTCGTAGACGTCCTGTTCGGTCAGCGACTGAGTGGCGCGCAGGGGCGTGCCGTCGACCAGGCAGAGCGCCCACCGGCCGCGGCCCACGGCCTCGAGCGGGGTCTCGCCCAGCTCACGCAGGCGGCCGTTGACCACCTTGAGCAGTGGATCGGTCATCACCGAAACGGGGGCGTTGGCATCCAGCAGGACGCCGATCTGGACGCCATCGCCGGCCATGATGCCAACCACGACCGCCCTGGGCGCCGATACGCCCTCGACGTCAGCTTGTAGAGATTCAGCGATCGCGGTCATCGTGCCGCACCCCCTGCCGTGAGGTAGCTCGTGGATGGGTTACCCCGGGGCTCTAGCCGCACGGGGGGCTGTGCCGTCGGGTGGGGCAGCTCGACGATCTTCGAACTCATTTGCCTCGCCTCGGTGTCGAATAGTGGACGGTGGTTTTGCTTTGTAACGTTGCTGCTGATTCTAGAGAAGTATGACGGGTTCGCATCCCGAGCGCAGGCTTTGTTCAATGAGGCTGGTTAACTTTACATTTCGTAATAGGGCGTTCAACCCGGCTCGAACCCGACTCAAACCCGGCGGTGCGTCTTCCACTCCCCGTAGGGCAGCGTGTCCAACACGGTCTTGACGCCGACCTGGACGAGTTGCGGGGTCGCGGGGCAGATGGCCAGCCAGGCCTCGCCCGACCCGGACGTACGGGCCTGCTGGTACAACGCGATTCGGCCGCCGGAGCCGTCTTTGAGTGAGAGCACCGAGGCGCTGGGGCCCTTTGCGTCGTCACGGTACTGGCGCGCGTAGACCGCGACTTCGGCCGCCGGGTCGGACAGCGCCTGACCCAGCGCGGCAACGGTGGCGGCGGAGATGCCCATTCTGCGCAGATCGCCACCGGAGAACACGTTAAAACCCGATTCCTGCCACGACTTTGTCGCTTCTAACATCTCCTCAAGGGGGACATTTACCGCATTTATCGCGGCCGCCTCCGCGTGGTGAATCGATTCCAATCCGTCCATCACCAGCGAGGCGATGGAGGCGCTGTCGGCGATCGCGACATCATCGACGGTGATGTCGTTGCCGACCCGCACCGCCGACACCCAGTGGTTGGCCCGACGGGCCAGCACCACGCGGAACTCGTTGTCGGGGATGTCGCGTGAACCGGGGGGCTGATTCTCGTCTTCGACGATGCCGTAGAGCAGCTTGCCCCGCGACAGCAGGGCGACGACCTCGATGTCCGGAGCGGCGAGCACACGCATCCGCGCGGCGACCTGCTCGTGCACCTCATCCCCGACGACAATGCCCTGCTCGCGCATGACCGCCATCCCGGGGTGTTCGTTCAGCCATTCGTTGTTGTCGGTGGATACGAATGGTCGGCACCGCAACTCCGGCGCGACGTGTCGAATGTCCAGGAGTGCCTGGAGCATCCAGAATCCGTCCACGTTCACGGTGATGTCGGTGCGGGTGCTCTGTTGGTCCATCAGTACCTCAATAGTCGTCGGTGAGTCTCGCAGTAACCAATGCCTTATTACACCGCAGGACGCGGCAGCACACCCACCCCGTGGTGTGCTGCCGCGCCTGCGCTAGTTGTTAGGCCCAGCTGGAGCCAACAGCGCTGTCCGTGCTGGCCATGTTGCTGCTGGCCGACTGCACCTTGGCGCCGTGCTGGTTGGCCTGCTCGTAGATCACCTGGAAGTTGCGACCCAACTGGGTGATGAACTCCTGGCAAGCCACCGAACCGGCGCCACCCCAGAAGTCACCGGCAGCCAGCACATCGCGAACGATGGCCTGGTGCTCGGCCTCCAACGAGGCAGCCTGCGCGCGGATCAGCGCGCCGTGGGCGTCAACATCGCCGAACTGGTAATTGATGCTCATTCTTACGTCCTCCTAAGTCGAATGTTCTTGGGATGCAGCAGTTTTGGATGACTAGCTGCTGAGGATCTGCTGCGAGGCCTGCTCTTGGGTCTCGTAGTTGTTCGCGTCGCGGACCAGACCGTCACGCACGCCGTGCAGCATGTTCACGATGTTGTTGAAGGCCTGGTTCATCTGGCCCATCGTGTCGTAAGAGGTCGCCTGAGCCGTACCGCTCCAGGAGGCCCCGGCGATGTTCTGCGAGGACGCCCACATCTTGCGAGCCTCGTCAGACACCGTCTGAGCGTGCATCTCGAAACGGCCAGCCATCGCCCGCATAGCGTGCGGGTCGGTCATAAAACGTGCCATGTTTCTCTCCTTGGTTGAAGTTGGTTGGTCTTCGTGCTGGAAGGTCTTAACGGTCAAGATTCCGACCCGATCGCGCGAGACGCGAATGCCGAGCCGGAAACTACTGGTCCCCCCTCTCGGTCAGTTGCCGGCGACCACCGGCCGTTCCAACACGGTGCGGCAGATATCGAGCCCAGCGGGGGTTCGAGTCGGACTGCTCATACCGTCCCGGGCGCTACCACGGCCCAGCCGTCGATCCCCGGGATCACCGACTACTGGGGGGTTGGCGTGGATGCCCGTCCGTAATGGTCCGTGACGGTCCATGCAAACCCTTGCCTCTTCTACCGGCCGGGTTAGCCGGCGGCGGCTGCGTTGGCGGCCTCGGTGGCCGCGTAAGAGCCGGAACTGGTCGAAAGGGTATTCACGAACAACTCGTGAATCGCCGCAGCTTGCGCGCTGACGGCCTGGTACATCTGGGCGTGCGCGGCGAACTGCGCCGCGGTCAGCGCCGATACCTCGTCGGCAGCCGCCGGCACCACCCCGGTCGTCGGAGCGGCCGCAGCCGCGTTCTGCGCGCTCATGGTCGAGCCGATCCCCTGCAGGGTGCTGGCCGCCGCAGCCAGGGCCTCCGGCTGTGTAGTCACAAACGACATGCTGTTTTCCTCCCAAAAATCCCAGCGTCTGTGCAAGAGACTAGATGACGGTTACCGCCTGAGCTGTTTTCCAGGCCGCCCGTTCACAACTGTTCACGGGATAGCGCTACGAATTCACCTTCAGTAACGCCACAGTAACAGCGCTTGACCTGGAATTGTGGGCGATCGCCGGGGCAAATACCCCGCGCGGCACCAGGGTGTCAGCGCGGCCCGACAAAACCGAGCTGACCTGGTGTTGCGCCGGTTGGTTCGCGCGTGCTGGAAAACCTCGCATCTCACTGACCTTCCGCCGCGCCAGGGCGGTATGCCATGCCCCGGCTAGCCTGCGGGCAGGGGGCGGGCCATGATGGTGGGTTTGAATCCGTAGCGGGGGCCGGTGGCGGCTCCGCGTGCGGCGCCCGTGCCGCCGACGGGCATGCCGCCGACGAGGTTTCCGGCGCCGCCCTCGCCGGCGGTGATGGGTTCGCTGACCGGGATGGCCGAGACCGGCTTGGTGGCGCTGGCCAGGGTGGATCCGGGCCAGGAGTGGGGCACCGACAGTCCGGCCACGTGCGCTCCGTGGCCCAGACCGGCGGCAACCTGACTGCCGGCGCCGCCGGCCACACCACCGAGGCCGCCGATGCCCTTGGGCACTGCGGCCGCGGCGGCCGGGGCCGCGCTGGTGAGCCAGCCCGCCGACTTGGCGATCTGGGTACCGAAGTTGCCCATACCGACGCTGAAGTACGGCAGGCCCTCAGTGTTATAGGCGAAGCTGGCGAACGGTTGGAAGCCGTTGAGCATCGTGCCGATGTTGGTGGGCAGTGCGGTCTGGCCGGTCAGCAGGAACCAGATCTCGCTGAGCGCCGATTTTGAGGTGGCGGTGTTGCCGATGAACGGGCCGGTCAGTGACTGGATGCGGGCCTGCACGTTGGTCAGCAGACCCTGAATCCAGGACTGCACCGAGGTTGCCGGGCTGGCGGTGGTCGAGTTGGCCGCCGCGGCCAGCGCCCCCGCCGGGTTGGCGATCGCGGGCGCATCGGTAAACGACTCGATCTTGGTCGCCGCCGCCGACGACGCCGCGTAGCTGTACAGCGCCGAGGCGTTCTGCGACCAGAACTCGCCGTACTGGGCTTCCAGTTGGGCGATCACGCTGTTGTTCAACCCCAACACGTTGGTCTGCACGGCCTGGGCCAACTCGGCACGGTTGGCCGCAATCAGCGGCGGGGGCACCACCGAGGCGAACACCGTCTCAAAGGCCGCCGCCGCGGCCGAGGCCTGCGCGGCCGTCTGCTCGGCCTGCCCGGCCGTGGTGCTCACCCAGGCCACATACGGTTGCACCGCGGCAACCATTGCCGCCGAGGTCGGCCCCAACCACGACTCGCCGGCCAGCTGGGTGACCACGGTGTCCAAACCCTGTGCGGTGGAAGCCAGTTCGGCGGCCACCGCGTTCCAGGCCGAGGCCGCCGCCGTCAGCGATGACGATCCCGGGCCCGAGTAAATCAACGCCGAGGAGACCTCGGGCGGCAACGCACCTAAATCGGACATGCCCTAAACCCCTTAACCGGCCGAGGCGGCGTTGGCCGCCTCGGTTGCCGCATAAGACCCCGAGCTCAAACCCAGGGTGTGAACGAACAACTCGTGAATGGCGGCGGCCTGCGCACTGACCGCCTGGTACACCTGCGCGTGCGCGGCGAACTGCGCCGCGGTCAGCGCCGACACCTCGTCGGCGGCCGCGGGCACCACACCCGTCGTCGGCGCCGCCGCCGCCGCGTTCTGCGAGTTCATCGCAGCGCCGATCCCCTGCAAGGTACTGGCCGCCGCCGCCAGCGCCTCTGGTTGCGTAGTCACAAACGCCATCTGATCTCCCTCTCAACAACCCTCCGGCCATCGAGACCCTCGGGAATCTGGATACTTCTGCGGTCAACTCGGTTCATGGCCTCATCCTGCCGATGGTGGTCGGGTCAGGACGCTATATCGGAAGCCGTAGCGCACGCCCAGGTTGCCCGCGCGTTGGGCTCCGCGGCCCCCGGCCATCGGGACGGCCGGCAGCGCGGCGTTGACCCCCGAGCCGGGTCCACCCGGCGTGGCGAAGTTGGCGCTGACCAGCTTGGTGGCGGCCTGCTCGCCCGCGGTCACCGGCGCACCGGCCCCGTTCAGCCAACTCGACGGCACCGACAGCCCGCCGATCCTGGTCGCCGACGACAAGCTCGCCGACGGCACGGCCGCATGGAAATGCCACCCGCCTGCGCCCAGGGCGGCGAACTGCGGCGACGGGATGAACGCACCACCGGAACCGGCCGTGGTACCCAACGGACCGTTGAACGTCTGCTGACCGATGGACCAACCGAAGTTCGCCACCCCCAGGCCGAAATAGGCCTGCAGCGTTTGCTTCAAGATCGCGGTGTACTGGCCGGGGGCAAGCCCGATCCAGTTGTTGGTCGGCGTGGGCAAGCCGTAGGTCAGGAAATCCTCGATGGTGTTCCACACCAACCCATGCTGGGTCGTGATCGCCGCCGGACTCGCCGCCAGCTGATGCAGCGCCTGGGGCACCGAAGCGATCAGTTGGCTGGCCGTGGTGGCCACCGTCTGCGCGGACTGTCCGGCCGGCTGCGCGGTGGCCTGGGCCACCGCCGCCGACTGCCCACCCACCGCGCCGGCATTGGTGGTCTTCGGCGGGTCGACAAACTGGCTCAGCTCGGTGGCCAACGCCGAGGAGCCGGCATAGCCATACATCGCCGCCGCGTCCTGGGCCCACATCTCCAAATACTGCGCCTCGGTGGCCGCGATCGCCGGAGTGTTCTGCCCGAAAAAGTTCGTCGCCACCAACGTCGCCAACAACACCCGATTGGCCGCGATCACCGGGGGCGGCACCGTCAACGTGAACGCGGTCTCAAAGGCCGCCGCCGCCGTGCGCGCCTGACTGGCCGCCTCCTCGGCCTGCGCAGCGGCCGCACTGATCCAACTCACATACGGCGTCACCGCGGCCACCATCGCCCGCGACGTCGGACCCAGCCACGGCGAACTCGTCAACTCATCGATCACCGACGTGTAACCCGTTGCCGCCGAAGTCAATTCAGTCGCCAACCCATCCCAGGCCGACGCCGCCGCCATCATCGACCCCGACCCAGGACCCGCGTACATCCGACCCGAATTAACCTCAGGCGGCAACGCTCCGAAATCGAGCACTTACGAACCGCCCAACCCGTACGACATGGATGCGCTCACACCTTCGCTTGAGGACCTTAGAAGAAATCGATCTCGTGTGAGGTTAGTTCGACACGACGATCTGGCGGCCCCTGCCAGTCCTGGGCGACGCCGTCGACCACGACGCCGATGCGGCCACTCGGCGCCAGCCCAGAGTGGACGCGCGGACGTGCGCACGGTGCAGCGTGTCCCACCGGTACGACTTTGACCTGGGAGAACTCCCCGACGACGCCGACCGCCGAGCGGTGCGCGGGAGCGGTCACATGGTCGTCGTGGGAACGTGGCGCAGGGGTGAGCACCTTGATCCCGGATAAAAATCCGCCAGCAGCAAAAGGCCGTCCCGACGGTCTGCCCTGAGATGCCTGAAGGCGCGCCGACCGCGATGCGGTGGGCGCGCCTTCAGCGTATGCGGTTGTGGCGTCAGCCTGCGGGCAGGGGGCGGGCCATGATGGTGGGTTTGAATCCGTAGCGGGGGCCGGTGGCGGCTCCGCGTGCGGCGCCCGTGCCGCCGACGGGCATGCCGCCGACGAGGTTTCCGGCGCCGCCCTCGCCGGCGGTGATGGGTTCGCTGACCGGGATGGCCGAGACCGGCTTGGTGGCGCTGGCCAGGGTGGATCCGGGCCAGGAGTGGGGCACCGACAGTCCGGCCACGTGAGCGCCGTGGCCCAGTCCGGCGGCGACCTGGCTGCCGGCGCCGCCGGCCACACCGCCGAGGCCGCCGATGCCCTTGGGCACCGCGGCCGCGGCGGCCGGGGCCGCGCTGGTGAGCCAGCCCGCCGACTTGGCGATCTGCACACCGAAGTTGCCCATACCAACGCTGAAGTACGGCAGGCCTTCAGTGTTATAGAAGAAGCTCGCGAACGGGCTGTAGCCGTTGACGAGTCCACCGAGGTTGGTGGGCAGTGCGGTCTGGCCGGTCAGCAGGAACCAGATCTCGCTGAGCGCCGATTTTGAGGTGGCGGTGTTGCCGATGAACGGGCCGGTCAGTGACTGGATGCGGGCCTGCACGTTGGTCAGCAGACCCTGAATCCAGGACTGCACCGAGGTTGCCGGGCTGGCGGTGGTCGAGTTGGCCGCCGCGGCCAGCGCCCCCGCCGGGTTGGCGATCGCGGGCGCATCGGTAAACGACTCGATCTTGGTCGCCGCCGCCGACGACGCCGCGTAGCTGTACAGCGCCGAGGCGTTCTGCGACCAGAACTCGCCGTACTGGGCTTCCAGTTGGGCGATCACGCTGTTGTTCAACCCCAACACGTTGGTCTGCACGGCCTGGGCCAACTCGGCACGGTTGGCCGCAATCAGCGGCGGGGGCACCACCGAGGCGAACACCGTCTCAAAGGCCGCCGCCGCGGCCGAGGCCTGCGCGGCCGTCTGCTCGGCCTGCCCGGCCGTGGTGCTCACCCAGGCCACATACGGTTGCACCGCGGCAACCATTGCCGCCGAGGTCGGCCCCAACCACGACTCGCCGGCCAGCTGGGTGACCACGGTGTCCAAACCCTGTGCGGTGGAAGCCAGTTCGGCGGCCACCGCGTTCCAGGCCGAGGCCGCCGCCGTCAGCGATGACGATCCCGGGCCCGAGTAAATCAACGCCGAGGAGACCTCGGGCGGCAACGCACCTAAATCGGACATGCCCTAAACCCCTTAACCGGCCGAGGCGGCGTTGGCCGCCTCGGTTGCCGCATAAGACCCCGAGCTCAAACCCAGGGTGTGAACGAACAACTCGTGAATGGCGGCGGCCTGCGCACTGACCGCCTGGTACACCTGCGCGTGCGCGGCGAACTGCGCCGCGGTCAGCGCCGACACCTCGTCGGCGGCCGCGGGCACCACACCCGTCGTCGGCGCCGCCGCCGCCGCGTTCTGCGAGTTCATCGCAGCGCCGATCCCCTGCAAGGTACTGGCCGCCGCCGCCAGCGCCTCTGGTTGCGTAGTCACAAACGACATGCGATTTCCTCCTCGATAACCTTCCGGCTCTCACCTTCGGGATTGGTTGCTAACAAGGTTAATTCGATCTGGGGCGCAGCACCTACTCGCTGCGCAATAGTTGCTGCCAGACAACCACTGTTCATTTGTTGGCCACTTTCATGCGTTTCTGGTCCCCCATCGGCGGCCTCATCCTGCCGATGGTGGTCGGGTCAGGACGCTATATCGGAAGCCGTAGCGCACGCCCAGGTTGCCCGCGCGTTGGGCTCCGCGGCCCCCGGCCATCGGGACGGCCGGCAGCGCGGCGTTGACCCCCGAGCCGGGTCCACCCGGCGTGGCGAAGTTGGCGCTGACCAGCTTGGTGGCGGCCTGCTCGCCCGCGGTCACCGGCGCACCGGCCCCGTTCAGCCAACTCGACGGCACCGACAGCCCGCCGATCCTGGTCGCCGACGACAAGCTCGCCGACGGCACGGCCGCATGGAAATGCCACCCGCCTGCGCCCAGGGCGGCGAACTGCGGCGACGGGATGAACGCACCACCGGAACCGGCCGTGGTACCCAACGGACCGTTGAACGTCTGCTGACCGATGGACCAACCGAAGTTCGCCACCCCCAGGCCGAAATAGGCCTGCAGGGTCTGCTTGATAATCGCGGTGTACTGGCCGGGGGCAAGCCCGATCCAGTTGTTGGTCGGCGTGGGCAAGCCGTAGGTCAGGAAATCCTCGATGGTGTTCCACACCAACCCATGCTGGGTCGTGATCGCCGCCGGACTCGCCGCCAGCTGATGCAGCGCCTGGGGCACCGAAGCGATCAGTTGGCTGGCCGTGGTGGCCACCGTCTGCGCGGACTGTCCGGCCGGCTGCGCGGTGGCCTGGGCCACCGCCGCCGACTGCCCACCCACCGCGCCGGCATTGGTGGTCTTCGGCGGGTCGACAAACTGGCTCAGCTCGGTGGCCAACGCCGAGGAGCCGGCATAGCCATACATCGCCGCCGCGTCCTGGGCCCACATCTCCAAATACTGCGCCTCGGTGGCCGCGATCGCCGGAGTGTTCTGCCCGAAAAAGTTCGTCGCCACCAACGTCGCCAACAACACCCGATTGGCCGCGATCACCGGGGGCGGCACCGTCAACGTGAACGCGGTCTCAAAGGCCGCCGCCGCCGTGCGCGCCTGACTGGCCGCCTCCTCGGCCTGCGCAGCGGCCGCACTGATCCAACTCACATACGGCGTCACCGCGGCCACCATCGCCCGCGACGTCGGACCCAGCCACGGCGAACTCGTCAACTCATCGATCACCGACGTGTAACCCGTTGCCGCCGAAGTCAATTCAGTCGCCAACCCATCCCAGGCCGACGCCGCCGCCATCATCGACCCCGACCCAGGACCCGCGTACATCCGACCCGAATTAACCTCAGGCGGCAACGCTCCGAAGTCAAACACCACCCCTCCTCAACCGGCCAGTTCGACGGTTTCGGCTAGCTTTCATCACACGCCATCTGCACTTGCAGCCGCACCGCTGCGAACACTTCTCGTCCTCTGGCCCGCACGACACGTCGGGCAGCCCGATATGTTCCGGGCGTTCACTGCTGAGCTGCTATAGGGATCATCTGCGGAAATTACTTTCTGCCTCATATCCCTTCAGGGTTTGAACGTCTTGCGAGCGACACCTCGTGGTGACCTAACCGTCGCTCGGCAAAGACTTTAAAGGGCGTGGCGGGCGTTCTGCGAATGCGAAGCCAAGTGTTCATTCCACGCAGATTTTTATTTAGGTACTGTTAAACCCCAAGTCTCAAGAAGCCCCTGCGACCTGCGGCGATGGCAGAATCGTCCTCCGTCACCGACGCATCCCAGATACCGTGCGTTCACTTCCCGTTTGAGTCGTCGTCCTCTAGGATGAGCGCCATCTCCGGGCAGGAAGCCACACCGTCCCGGGTCAATTGCTCGTCCTCGGGACGCACCTCGTGCTCTTCCAGGATCGAGTAACCCGATTCGTCGATCGGGAACAGGTTGGGATCGACCGCGTAGCACTGAGCGTGTCCTACGCACCTCGACTGTTCGAGACGAACCTTCACTCCGGCGTCCTCTCTCGACGACTGATGGGCCAGATCGGGGCGGGCAGATCGATACAAGATTATCCGCGACTGACCGACGCCTTCGGATTGGTGGGGGCCTGGCAGGCATGCAATATTGGCTGTGGCAGCACGGGTTGGCTGCACCGGCCGCGGGCGAAGCCGGAGCTATCGGATCAAAGGGAAGAATCTTGAACGCATGAGCACCCAGGGCCAGGCCGGGTTCCACCTACCGCGGCTCAATTACGAGTCGTTGCCAATGGCCGAAGACCGCGGTGTGGGCTGGAATGTGCTTCGCGACGCCGGACCCGTGGTGTTCATGAACGGCCACTACTACCTGACCCGACGCGAGGATGTGCTTGCCGCGCTGCGGAACCCGAAGGTGTTCTCGTCGACAATCCTGCAGCCGCCCACGAATCCGTTGCCGGTGATCCCGCTGGCGCTCGATCCGCCGCAGCACACCCGCTACCGCAAAATTTTGCAGCCCTATTTCAGCCCGGCCGGGCTGGCCAAGTCTCGGCCGGTGTTGCAGCGCCACGCCACCGAGATGATCGGGGCGTTCGCCGGGAAGGGCGAGTGTGACGCGATGGCGGAGTTCGCCAGCCTCTACCCCTTTCAGGCGTTCTTAGACCTCTACGGTCTGCCGCTCGAGGACCGCGACATGCTGATCGGCTGGAAAGACGCCATCGTCGGCGATAAGGACTACCTCACTCCCGCCGAGTTGCGAGGGGGTCAAGTCGAATTGTTCGAATACCTGTCCAAGGTGATCGCCCAGCGCCGGCAAAACCCGGGCTCGGACATGTTGTCGCAAATGATGACCGGACCGGGCGACTTCACCGACCTCGAGGTGTTGGGCATGAGCCACCTGCTGATCCTGGCGGGTCTGGACACCGTGACGGCGATCATCGGATTTTGTCTGTTCGAATTGGCGCGCAGGCCTGAGCTGCGCGTGGAGCTTCGCGATAATCCAAGGCAGATCAGGGTTTTCGTGGAAGAGATCATTCGGCTGCAGCCACCGGCGCCGGTGGCGCCGCGCATTGTCACCGAGTTCGCCCATGTCGGCGGGATGGTGCTACCGCCGGGCTCCCAGGTGCGCTTGTGCATGGCCGCGGTCAACCGTGACGGCAGCGACGAATGGTCGACCAACGACTTGGTGATGGACGGAAAGGTGCACCGGCACTGGGGGTTTGGCGGCGGGCCGCACCGCTGCCTGGGTTCGCATTTGGCGCGGATCGAGCTGACCCTGATCGTCGCGGAATGGCTCAAGCAGATTCCCGATTTCGAGGTGCCCGCCGACTACGTCCCCGAGATCAAATTCCCGTCAAAGTCCTTCGCGCTCAAGTCATTACCGCTGAGCTGGGTGTAACTGGGTGCAGCTAAGCGTGCGGTGGGGCTGACTCGAAAGTCAGCCCCACCACCGCGCTGTCGATCGACTACCGCTTCAGTTCGGTCGCCGCGACCTGGACGAACACCCCGGTGTCCTCGGCCATCAGCAGGCCACGACCGCGGGGCAGCGGGCCACCCTTCATCTTGCCGCGGATGAAGCCCTCGTCGGGGTCGGCGTCCATCACCAGCAGCGGCGCGTTCGCCTGGTGCAGTGCTCGCAACATCGGGTCGCTGCCTGCCGACGACCAACCACCGAACGTGCGGGTGGCGATCACATGCAGCCCAACGTCGGCGGCCCTGGTCACCCACGGCACGGCCTTGTGCAGCGGCGAGTCGAAACCGGGTGGCAATTGCTGGATGTCGTCGACGATCAAGAAGATCTCCGGACCGCTCCACCACGACCGCGACAACAACTCCTCGGCGGACAGGCCGGGCGGCGGCTCACGGCCGGCCAACGCCGCGGCCAGCTCGCCCATCATCGCCACCACACCGTCGAGGTTGTAGGCGAACTTCTCCACGTAGTCGGAGCCCAGGGTGGTCAGGAGCTGACGCCGCGGGTCGATCAGCCACACCTGCGCCGACGGCCGACCGGCCGGGGGTGGGGGCGCGCTGGTGGCCCCCGGCGCGTAGAGCCGCCCGATCTCGGACATGATGGTGGCCAGCGTCGTGGTCCGTCCGCATTCGCGCCGACCCGTGATTACCAAGTGCGAGTTCTCGGCGAAATTGAGGTAGACGGGCTGCAGGTCCAATTCGGATATGGCCCAGACGATTCCGCCCACGCCCACCCCTTGGCGGGTGTCCCGGGCTGCCAGCTCGCGCACCTGTTCCACGCCGAACTTCGCAGGCAGCCGGCGCACCGGCGGGGCCTGGCTCGTCGCGACCCGGCTGACCGCTTCGACCACGCTGTCGGACTCGAACGTGTTGTTGGGCGTGCTGGCCAAGGCCGGCCGGGCCACCAACGTGTGCAGGCCCGACTGCGGGTCCGCGTCGAGCCGGACGTAGTTGACCGCGACCATGCCGCGGCCCGGCTTGACCGGAACGTCCTTGGCGAAGCGCGACCGCACCAACTTGGCGTCTTCCACGGCGGCCAGACGCAACTCGACCCGGGAACCGAAGCCGCTCCGCACCGGCGGCCGCAGCTCCGATTCGCGGTCGGCGGTGGCGATCACGTGCACGCCGAACGAGGGGCCCTGGTTGATGATCACGTTCACCTGCTCGATCAGCACCTCGTTTTCCTCGGCCAGCGCCCGGTAGTTGTCGATCACCAGGTAGACGTCGCCGAAACCGTCGTTGGGTACGGGGCCGGCTTCGCCGCCGAACTTGCGGCGCCGGAACATCTCCATCGAGGCGATTCCGTGTTCGAGGAAGCTGCGCTTGCGGTCCCGGACCAGCGCGAGGATCTCGGCGACCGTACGGCGCACGCCGTACGGGTCCGTGGGGCCGACAACCTCACCGACGTGGGGCAAGCGGGCCACCGTGGTCAACGCCGTGCTGCTGTAGGCCAGGCAGTAGAACTGCACCTGCTCGGGCGTGTGCGTCAATGCGGCCGCGCAGATCAGCGTCTGCAGCGCGGTGGTCTTGCCCGATCCTCCGGCGCCCAGAATCAGGACGTTGGAGCCGGCCCCGGAGGTGTCTACCGTCCACGGCGGCTGGTCGTGCTTGAACGGCCGGTCGATGATGCCGATCGGGAACACCAGATCCCGGGCGGTGCCGTAGTCCTTGTTCCAGGGACGGCCGAGGAACCGGTCGACCAGGTCGTCGATGGCGACGGGTTCGGTCAGCGGCGGCTGCCACAACCGGTACGGCTCGAAGTCGATCTTGCGCAGCTGCTCAATGATCACCGTGCCGACCTTCGGCGTCCTGATGTGGCCCTCGCCCTCGTCCTCGTCGTCGACTTCCTCGGCCTCGATGGCCTCACCGTTGCTGCCGTTGCTGAGGATGGGCTCGATCTCCGGGCCGCCCACGCTCACCTCGAGGGGCGTGAACGAATTGGTGAACAACTGTGGGCGAACGTAGTCGATGCTGTGCACCAACGCGGGCGCTTCCTCGCCGTCGACGGTCACGCCGCGGGCGTAGTAGTCCCGCCACAGGAATTCGGCCTGGAACCGGATGATGTCCTCGAGGCTCTTCCGGAAGTAGCCCAGCCCCGCCTGCGCGGGCAGGTTCACCGCGTTCGGCACGCCGGCGGCCTGCGCCGCCCCGGCGGTGCGCGCCTTCAGCACCAGGCGGTAACCCATGTTCTCCATGAGCTTTTCGGCCCGGCTCTCGATGGTCTGCGAGGCCATCATCAGGTGGATCCAGTAGGCACGGCCCTGCCGGCCGATCGAGTCGAGGACGTCGACCGCGGTCGGCATGATGCGGAACCACTCGTAAAACTCGTCGATGACCACCACGAGCATCGGCAGCGGCATCATGTCCTGGCCGCGCGCCCGCATCCTGGCCCGCACCGAGTTGTACTCCTTGGCGTCGTCCACGCCGGCGCTGTCGCAGACCGCCTTGCGGCGGGCGATTTCGCCCCACAGCGCGTCCAGGAAGCGCTCCATCAGGGCCTGGTCTTCTTCGAGGTCGGTGATGATCCGCGACACGTGCGGCACCCCGGCGAACGGCTTGACGGCCGACCCACCCTTGAGGTCGGCCAACACGAACTGCAGTTCCTCCGGCGGATGACCGAGCATCAGCGATTCGATCACGGTGCGCACCAGCGTCGACTTGCCCGAGCCCGTCGTTCCGGACATGACGCCGTGCGGCCCGTCGCCGCCCTCGTCGAGCGACTTCATGTCCAAGAACAGCAGCTCGCCGTTGTCGGAACGATTGCCGAACGGGACCCGCAACCGCGACCGGCCCATCGAATCGGTGCGGCTGGCCCACAGCGCGTCGAAGTCGATGTCGGCCGGATCCTCAATCCCGTAGTAGGACAGGATGTCTCGGGCGCCGATGTGGGCGACCCGCTGGCCGATCTCTTCGTACGCCTCGGCGATCCGCCAGCGCGCCACCTTCTGCGCGAACTCTTCGGCCTCCGGGATGCTCAGGTGGTCGGTGAGCGCAAAGAACCACGGCTTGTCGTCGATCACCATCCAGGTGTCGCGGTCGCGGGGCAGCGCCTCGATCACGCCCCTCTTGTCGAACGTCAACGACCGCTCCGGCACCGATGACCACATCGAAGCCCCGGTGAGGTCGAAGAACGTCACGCCGTCGACCCCCTCGGAGCTGATCACATACTCCCATTGGGGATCGGTGAGGTCGGCGATGATCACATGGTGAGGTGTCGGGGTTTGCGCCGCCGAACTGGCGTGCCGGGGCGTGAATGACCCACGGCCGGCGAACAATTCGGCTTGCTCGGCGGCGAACTCGCGCACCGAGCCGTACACCATCCGCGCGCTGCCCGCCGCGTCCTGGCGCCTCGGGTCACCGAAATGGGGCAACCATTTGACCCAGTCCCACTCCTCCAGGTCGGAGGTGACGACGATCATGCGCACGTGGTCGGGCCCGTGCGAGAACGCCAGTTGGCAGATGATCGACCGCATCAACCCGAGCACCTGCTCGCGTTCGCCCAGCAGCGAATACCAGGGTTCGACCATGACCGAAACCATCTTCGGCAGGTTGTAGACGACGCTTTGATAGCGCCCGAATTCCTGCAGTGCCTTGCCGGTCACCGGCTCCAGCTCGATGTCGGTCGGCATGTTCTGCGGCTCGCCCCAGGTCACCTCGGGCCGGGTCATGCCGACGCCGACACGGACCACGCCGAAGTTGAGGTCCTTGCCGTCGGGCTTGCGCTCCCACATTCGCGACGACCCCACCGCGGCCGCCAGCGTGTTGGGCGCGGGGTGATACCAGCGGTAGTTGGCGTCCATGCTGTCCGCGGATTCGTTGGCGGTCTCCCGCAGCATGTCCAGCATCAGCATGAACTGGGCGCGCATCGCGTCCAGTTTGGGCCGGCTCATCTGCTGCTGACCGCCGAACCGGCCGCCGAACATCATCATCATCATGCCGCCGACCATGAAGATCGGGAAGATCGAGCCGGCGCCCCCGAACACGTGTGATCCGCTGGCGAAGACCATGGCGACCATGCCGCCCAGCAGGCCGATCACCAGGACGCCGACCACGATCAGCCACCAGGGCTTGCCCTCGGGCGGCGGAATGCTCAGCGGCGTCGGAAGGACGATGTTCTCCGGCTTGATGACCGGAGGCTTTTCCGGTGTGGGGCGCGCAAATCCACGTTTCACTTCGGTACCACCAACTCTGCAGGGGTCATGTCCATCGGGAGCGTGTCGTGCTGCACCAGCGCGTCGGCCCGCGACAGCGTCGGTCCTTGCGGCAGCAGCCTCAGCGCCACCCACGGCGCGACGCTGGGTGTCCCGTTCAGTCCCAACGCCTCGCGTGCTTCTTTGGTGTCGTCCACCCCGAACCGCGCGCCGGCCTCCGTGAGCCACCACAGCGATTCGGTGGTTTGCGCCGCCGGGTTATTACCCGTGACGGCAACGAAGTTCGCGTAGTTGGGACCGAAGAAGACCTGGTCGGCTTCGCGGCCGGAGGTGTCGGACTTCACCAGCGACACCACCTTGGGCTGGTCGCTGGTCTTGATCGGAATGGTCGGCCCGCTCACCACCTGCACGCGGGCTCGGGTCTCGCCGGCCGTCCGTTCCCACCACCAGCAGGTCGACGGGTTCTCGCGGATGTCCATCACATTCAATGGGTTGTCCGGGTACGACGACAGATCCAGCTTGTTGACCACCGGCATCTTGGCCAGCGCCGAGGGTTCCACCGTGATCGGTCGGGTGTTCACCGCGCCGCCGGCGTTCTCCATGATCTGGGCGACCAGCGGCGGGAGCGTCTGCACGCCGTCGGGCAACACCAAAGAATATTGTTGCGGACCGCTGATCTGTGGGGTGACGATCACCGTCCCTACCGGGCCGGGAGCCCCCGGGAACGTGGCCGGGCTCCCCGCGTTCGGCACGTCCGGCACCACTAATTCCGGTCCCACCGGCAAAGCGTCGAACAACGCGCGGCTCATCGGGCGGGCCTGGCTGACCTGCTCGGGCGTCAAGCCGAGCGGCAGCAGCACGGATCGGTTGGTCGCGTCGATGCGAGACCGGCGGCCCTCCCGGATGACCCAGGCGTCGCCGCCGTAGTTCAACACCACGGCGTCCGACCCGGACAAGACCTTGCGGTGGCTGGAGAGGTCCGGGGAACCGTTGATCACCGTGACCGTCACACCCTGCGACGACGGTGGGGTGCTGGGCACCCCGGACGACGTGGCGGAGCCTCCGACGGTGTCGCACACCAACCATGACGACGTCTGGGGCGTCTTCGGCGCGAACTCGGAGGGCGCACCAGGGATGCCGACCATCGGTCCGTGCGGCAGGGCGGCGATCTGGCTTGCCCGGACCGAGTGCGGATTGTCGGGCCGTCCGGTGATCAACCGCGCCGATGCCAGGTTGAGCGCCGGGTACAACCGGTCGCCCACCCGGACGTAGAGGGCGCCCGAGTCCTTGTCCGCGATGATGGGCGACTCACTGATTTGACCCGACGGGCTGATGAACGACCACAGCAGCGCGCCCAGGCAGATCACGCCCGCCGCGGAAACCGACGCCACCACCGCCAGCGTCTGACGGCGTCCCGGCTCGATCTCCATGCGGACTCGCCACCGGGTCAGCGCCATGGCGGTTCTGCGCGCGAGGAACTGATACCCCGTCACCTGGGTCCGCGTCGACAACCCGAGGCCGTAACCCGACCCCCGCTGCCCGCGGCGCTCTTCAGCCACGTTAGATCACCTTCCGGTCCAACTTTTTGTCCCAAAAACGCTGGATATCACGCTTGTTTCCGCAGCAACGCGCGTATCACATCGATAACGGTAAGGCACCTGCACCGACCTCGCCACGCGGTGTGGCGACCGTGATGCCCACTGCAGCCCCCGGCGCCGAGCTGCCACTCCTCATGTCCCCCGCCCGATTCCCACCGGATTCGTCGTGCCTACAGAAGGCATGTTAGCCGTAGACGGCCGACTCGGCCCGCGGAACGGACGACTTGTGTGCCCACCTCGTCGCGGGTTGAGCTGCGGAGATCACCGAGGGTGAACGGCGGCCGAACAAACGGTGGCCCGGGTGCGGCCGGGGATTGCCAGCTGGTCCCGCCCGGGTGATTCGGGTGGACGTGTTCGGCACCGCGACGATTCTCGACGCAAGATGGGCGGCATGACTGAGCTTGCGCCCTCGCTGGTCGAACTGGCCCGGCGATTCGGTATCGCCACGGCGTATGCGGACTGGACCGGCCGCCAGGTGCAGGTCGCCGAGCCGACGCTGGTGGGCGTGCTTGCCTCGTTCGGCGTCGCCGCCGGCACGGAGCAGGACCGCAACGCGGCCCTGACGGCGCATTCGCGGTCCTACTGGGCGCGCCACATACCGGCCACGATCGTCGCGCGCACCGGCGCGCCCACCCGGTTCTGGGTGCACGTGACCCACGGGGCCCCCGCCGATGTCTGGCTGGAGCTCGAGGACGGCACCGTGCGGGGCGAAGTGCCGCAGGTCGATAACTTCACCCCGCCGTTTGACCTGGACGGGCGCTGGATCGGCGAGGCCAGTTTCGTGCTGCCCGGCGACCTGCCGCTGGGTTATCACCGCGTACATCTCGGCTCTGGTGACTTCCACACCAGCGCCGCGTTGATCGTCACGCCGGATTGGCTCGGGCTGCCCGAGCAGCTCGGCGCCCGCCGCGCGTGGGGTTTGGCCGCTCAGCTCTACAGCGTGCGGTCGCGGCAGTCGTGGGGCGTCGGCGACCTCACCGATCTGACCGACCTCGCGGTGTGGTCGGCGTCTCGGCACGGTGCCGACTATCTGCTGGTCAATCCGCTGCACGCGGCCGCGCCCACCGCCCCGATGGAGCCATCCCCGTACCTACCGACGTCGCGACGGTTCTTCAACCCGCTGTACCTACGTGTCGAGTCCGTCCCGGAATTCGCCGAGCTGACCAAGCGCGGCCGGGTGCGGCGGCTGCGATCCGACGTGCAGCATCGAGCCCGGCGGCGCGACGCCATCGACCGGGACAGCGCCTGGGCGGCCAAGCGGGAGGCGCTCAAGCTGTTGCACGACGCACCGCGATCGGCCGGCCGCGAGCTGGCCTACGAAGCCTTCTGCAAGCGGGAGGGGCGCGCGCTCGACGACTTCGCGACCTGGTGCGCGCTGGCCGAGAAATACGGCGACGACTGGCATGCCTGGCCGGATTATTTGCAGCACCCCGATGAGGTCGGCGTCGGCCGATTTGCCCAAAAGTATTCGGACGCTGTCGATTTCCATCGCTGGCTGCAATGGCAACTGGACGAGCAGCTCGCCTCGGCGCAATCGCAGGCGGTGCGCGCTGGGATGGCGTTGGGGATCATGCACGACCTCGCCGTCGGTGTGCATCCGAACGGGGCCGACGCCTGGGCGCTGCAGGACGCGCTGGCGTTAGGTGTGACCGCGGGTGCGCCGCCCGACGAGTTCAATCAGCTCGGCCAGGACTGGTCACAGCCACCGTGGCGGCCGGACCGGCTGGAAGAACAGGAATACCGGCCGTTTCGCGCACTGATCGGGGCCGTGCTGCGCCATGCCGGCGGCGTACGCATCGACCACATCATCGGGTTGTTCCGGCTGTGGTGGATTCCCGAAGGCGCACTCCCGACCCAGGGCACCTACGTCCGCTACGACCACGAGGCGATGGTCGGCATCGTCGCCCTGGAAGCGCACCGGGCCGGCGCGCTCGTCGTCGGCGAGGACCTGGGCACGGTCGAACCATGGGTTCGCGACTACTTACTACTGCGCGGCGTGCTGGGGACCTCGATCCTGTGGTTCGAGCTGGACCGAGACGGAACCGGTGGTCCGCTTCCCGCCGAGCGGTGGCGGGAGTACTGCCTGTCGTCGGTCACCACCCACGATCTGCCGCCCACCGCAGGGTACCTGGCCGCCGACCACGTGCGGCTGCGCGAATCCCTCGGCCTGCTGACCCGGCCGGTCGAGACCGAACTCGAGTCCGACCGGGCCGAACTGGCGGCCTGGATCGCCGAGTTGCGACGGGTCGGGTTGCTCTCCGATTCGGAAGGGCCCGACGTCGACCCGGAACAGGTGATCCTGGCCCTGTACCGGTATTTGGGCCGAACGCCGTCGCGGCTGTTGGGGGTGGCGCTCACCGACGCGGTCGGCGATCGGCGAACCCAAAACCAGCCCGGCACCACCGACGAATATCCCAACTGGCGGGTCCCGCTGACCGGTCCCGACGGCGCGGCGGTGCTGCTCGAAGACGTGTTCACCGACCGGCGGGCCGCCGCGCTGGCCGACGCGGTGAATGCCGAGGTCGCCCCGCCGACGGGGTAGGCCGACCTGTTAGCTTCAGGGTCATGAACGCCTCCCCGACGCTGGCCGGTGAACCGGTTGCGGGCCAACGACTTCCGGTGCGCTTGCGGTGACGGACCGCGCGACGCTTAGCGATTTGGTGCACCGCTACGCGGCCAATGTCGACGACCGCCAATTCGATGCTGTCGCAGAGCTTTTCACTGCTACCGCCGAGTTGACGGTGCCCGAGCCGCCGGGCGAGCTGCGGCCGGTCCACTCGCACCGGGGGCGGGCCGCCATCGCCGCGGCCGTTGCCGCGGTCGCCCAGACCGAGCGCACCCAGCACGCGATCGTCGGTGAGGTCTACAGCGAGTGCTCGGAACCCGGCACCGCGCGCGGACGCATCGCGTGCAGCGCGCATCACTTCGACCGGCGCGCGGACGAGCTCATCGATGTGGTGTGGCACCTGCGCTACGACGACGAGTATGCGTTGACCGAGACCGGTTGGCGGATCAGTCGCCGGGACCTGACGATCCTCGCGATCGAAGTCCGGCCCGTGCGTCGAGTTCTGCCACGCGATCCGGGTAGCGGTTAGCTAATCGCGCCGGGCACCTGATTCGGGGATGCACTGACCGCTGTCGATCCGCCGGGCCCCGCGCCGAATCCAGGACTTTGGCTGCCTACCTTTTTATCCAAGTGTCCTCGTGTAAATTAGACGCCGTGACTGTGGAGGGGATGAGCGGTGGCCGGCGCGGTGATTCGGCCGGACCGGCCGAAGATCAGATAGCGGGCGGTCGTGCTTCGACGCTGGTAGTGGGCACACCGCTGGCAACGGTGCCCGACTACCGCAACGAAATACATACCGCCGAAGACGCCATCGACGTCGAGACCTACGGGGGTGGATTCGACCTCACCCGGCGGGCCACCGCCCCCCGGCTTCGGGTGGGCCGCGACAAATGGTTCAACCTGTTATGGCTGATTCCGATCGGCTTCGCCCTGTTGGTCGCGGGCGTCGCGATCGGCAAAGGGTTGCACAATATGCCGGCGGTGCAGTCGTTCATCCAACGGCACCCCGGTACCGATGCCCACTCCGGCACCAGTCCGGGCCTGCCCGCGTGGATCGGGTGGACCCACTTTTTCAACCTGTTCATGATGATGTTCATCATCAGGACGGGCATCCAGATTCTCTGTGATCATCCCCGGCTTTACTTCAGTCGCAACGCCACCCCCGGTAAGGACGAGTGGCTGCGGGTCGGGCCGCCGGTACCGGATGACGAGCTATGGACCGCCAACGCCGACACCGTTGCGCTGCCACCGCAATTCGGGCTGCCCGGCTTCCGGCATTCGATCGGGCTGGCCCGCTGGTGGCATCTCGGCGTCGACGTGCTCTGGCTGCTCAACGGCGCGGTCTTTTATGTGCTGTTGTTCGCCACCGGGCAGTGGCGTCACATCGTGCCGACGAGTTGGGATGTCTTCCCCAACGCGGCATCGGTGGCGATTCAGTACCTGTCGCTGGACTGGCCCACCGACAACGGATGGGTCGCCTACAACGGCATGCAGTTGCTCGCGTACTTCACCACGGTCTTCATCGCGGCCCCGGCGGCGCTGATCACCGGCCTGGGGATGTCGCCGGCGCTATCTCAGCGTGTGCACTGGCTGAGCAAGCGGTTGAGCATTCAGCATGCGCGGTCGCTGCATTTCCTTGTGCTGGTGTACTTCTTATTCTTCATCCTCGTCCACGTCACCCTGGTGTTCGCGACCAGTGCGCTGCGCAATCTCAATCACATGTTCGCGGCCCGCGACGACAACAGCTGGATGGGATTCTGGATCTTCGCGGCCGCGATGGCGGTGACCGCGGTCGCGTGGGTGTGGGCCACCCCGTTCACCATTCGTCATCCCCGCGTCATTCAGCGTGTCGGCTATGCGCTGGTGGGCCCGTTCCAACGCGTGCTCGAACAGCTGGACCCCAAGCCCGGCGCCTTCACCGAGGATGACATTTCGCCGCACCACTGGCGCAACGGCCGTTTGCCGGAAACCGTCGAGTATAAAGAGTTGGAGCAGAACGACTTTCGTGATTGGCGGCTGAAGGTCTACGGCCTCGTCGAGCACCCGATGGAGTTCTCGCTCGACGACCTCAAGGCGCTGCCCTACCACGACCAGATCAGTCAGCACTTCTGCATCCAGGCCTGGTCGGGTGTGGCGAAGTGGGGCGGAGTGCAGATGCGGACGATCATGGACATCGTCAAGCCGCTGCCCGAGGCCAAATGGGTGGTGTTCTACTCGATGGGCCTGGGCGCTACCGGCGGCATCTATTACAACGCCCATCACATCGGCCAGATGGACCACCACATGACGATGCTGGCCTACAACATGAACGACCAGCCGCTCCCCTACATGCACGGCAGGCCGCTGCGGTTGCGCAACGAGTTGCAGCATGGATTCAAACTGGTGAAGTGGATCAAGGGGATCGAGTTCGTCGCCGACTACTCCGACATCGGTAGCGGCTACGGCGGCTACAGCGAGGACCACAAGTTCTTCGGGCGCCACCAGACACTGTAGCGACCGAAGCGCATCGAATGTGTTTGCTCAGAAGCATTTTCGGGTAGATGCAGTCCCAGCCTCACTTGACCAAGCTGCCGGATGCGGGCGCACCAAATGATGGCGGAGGGGATGCTGATGAGGGACACTTCGCGCGATCGTGTTCATGCGGTCCAATCGGTGCAGACCTCGGTACGCCGACACGGGCTCGCCGTGATGGCGGCCGTTGTGTTGGCGTTGGTGATCAGCGTCCTCAATTTCGCGCTTGGACACGCCGGGGTCGGCGTCGCGGCCGTGATCGCCGGATTGCTCGCCTTCGGTGCCGGGATGGACTGGCTCGCGATGGACAGCGGGCGCGTCCGCCAGGCGGAAAGCGGCGCGCCTACGACGCGCAGAGCGCCGCCAACCTGATCGAACGATATGAGCACGCAACTGTTCTAGGCGGGCTGTAGGTTTCGCTGTCGCTACTGCAGGGCGGCCAGGTTTTCCACCGACGTGCGCACATCGGAGCGGAGGACTCTGGCGACGAGCTTGCCGACCGGCCCGCTGAGTACGCCGCCCTTGAGATCGGCCGTGAGGTGAAAAACCGATCCCCGATCGTCCGGAGAGACCTGCAGCGCGACCGATATTCGAATCCCGCCCTTGGCCCGGCCTTGCAGCTCAACGGATTTCGGCTCGTCGTAGTGGATCACCTGCCAGTGGACGACGCTGCGGAAGCCCTTGACCTTGATGCACGACGAGACGCGGGTGCCCTGCTCGATGGTCGACGGCACCTCCGACCGCCATCCGCCGAAAATCGTCATCCATTCATCGAACCGGTGCAGGTCGGACGCCAGCTTCCAGGCGGCGCCCGGATCCAGATCCGACGACGTCGAAACATCTACTCGTGCCATGTCTTATCTGCTCTCCCCTAGGCCTACCCGGGCATACCCGGTTGCGCCGACGCGTTAAACGGGGCCCCGGCGAACTTAGTCGCCACTCCAGAAGGCGTCCAGCGATTCGGCGACGTCGATGACCTGCGCGGCTTGGGATTGGGGAGCGTCGATTTCGTCCGCGACGTACTGGGCGATGAAACGCCGGATCTCGCCATCGACGCCGGCAAGGATGCGCAACACCTCGCCGCGGATGGAGGTGGACGACACGTTGACGGTGATATCGGACGGCCGCGGCTTGGCGACGTCCACGATCAGCAGCAGGGGTTCGGCGGCGCGTGCCGTGGCCCGCAGCGCGATGTCCCCGGTGACGGCGAACCGCTGCTTGTCCAGCCGCAGATCGAGCAGCAGATCGATCGCCAGGGGAATGTGGATGACGAAGGTGATGAGATCACCGAGGCTTCGGGTGACCCGGGGGTCCTTGATCGCGACGCTGGCGCTGACTTTGGCGATCCCACCGGGCCCCTGAGCAATCGGCTCCATCTCGAATTCGCTGCCCGCAATGTCGGCGAGTGCGGCCGCGACGCGTTCCGGGGTGACGGCGACCTCGAAGAATTTGCGTCCGAACTCCTCGTAGGTGACGTATTCGTGGTTTTCCATAGGCTTATACCGTCTCACGTCGCCCGGCAGAACCGGCGCTGATCTGCGTGCGTCCGGCCTCGCGTCGCGTCCAACTGGCTTGCGCCGGGGGTTGTGACGAGCACCACAACGGCTTGCCTCGATTCGGTGTGTCGCGCGGCGGCCTGCCAGGCTGGAGCACTGGGGAGGTTTGCAGTCTCATGTGTGCCCAGAAATTGATCCAGTCACGCTCGATCGCATCCCGGATCGAGGGTCCGCTCACCTGGCTTGGTGGCGGCGACTGGCGCCAGCTCGGCGAACATCGGGAGCGGTCCAACCACGCGGTTGCCGGCGCCGTCGTGGCGTTCGGCGCCGCGCTGGCGTGGCTGGTGGCCAGCGTGGCCATCGGTGCGTCGACGCGCGTGCCGATGCCCGCCGTCGTCGCGCTTACCCTCGTCTTCGGTCTGATGGTCGGTGCGGTGACCCGCGGTACTGCCAGCGGGCCGCGCCACGGTTGGCCGGGCACGGTGGGCCGCGCGGCGGTCGCGGTCGCGGTCGGTGTCGTCGTCGGCGAACTGGCCGCGCTGGTGCTGTTTTCCGGCCCGATCGAGCAGCGGCTCGACCAACGGGCCTTCGCCCACGCCGATTCGTCGCCGGCGGTCGCCCGGGTGTCCGCGTCACTGCAGCGATCGCAGGCCGCACGTCTTGCCCTCGACAATGCCGTCCAGCAGGCCCGCGAGAACCAGGACAAAGCGTTGGTCGTCGCGCGGTGCGAATACCACCCGACGCCGGCGTGCCCACAGACCCGGATCACCGGCGTCCCGGGTGCCGGTCCCGAAACACGAACGGCGAACGAGCTTCTCAGCGATGCCCAGCATGAGCTGGACGATGCGTTGGCGGCGCGCGATCGTCAGGCACCCGCATTGGACGCCGAAGTCGCGCGCGGCGAACAGGCGCTGGCCGCGGTCCGCCAGCAGGTGGTGGCCGACGCCGGGCGCGGTTTGGGCCCCCGCTGGGTGGCGCTGAATGAGCTCACCTCCGCCAGCGGCGCCACGCTGGCCCTGCGGGCGCTCACGATCGCGTTGTTTGCGCTGCTCTACCTGCTGCCGTTGATCCTGCGGCAATGGCGCGGCGAGACAACCGAGGACCGCCACACGACCGCCCGCGCGGACCGCGAACGCGCCGAGCTCGAGGCCGACACGGCGATCGCGATCAAACGGGCCGAGGTTCGCCGCGCAGCCGAAATCATGTGGGCCGAGCACCAACTCACCCAGGCCCGGCTCGCCATCGAGGCCCAGGCCGAAATCGACCGCGAACAGCAGCGGCGCCGCGTCGTCGAAGCCCTCGAGCCGCCCATGCACGCGGATACCGCGCGTGCCGTCGAGGCGGTGGGGGACGACATGTACCTACCGATCGCCGCCGAGGCCGAGGCAGCGGCCAGCCGGGCCGCCGCCGAATTGCCGGCTTCGGCGGGGCAACGCCACGACAGCCCGCAGAACTTGCCGGCACCGGCGCAGCCAGGCGGCGCCCCGTCGATTCCGTCGATTCCGGACGCAACGGCGCACCTGGGCAAGGCGGCGGCCCGCTGGATTCGCCCGTTGGTGCCGCCGCTCGTTGGGCGCGTCATCGACAACACGACTCAGCCGCTGACCAAGCCGCTGCGTACCGCGCGGCAGGTGTTCGAAGACGTCGAGGAGATCGCGTTCTCGTTCAAGCGCACCCGCAAGATCACCGTCAACACCGAGAGCTCGGACGTCGGCGAACAACCGCAGACCGCCGCCGCGGCGCCCGGCGACATCAGCCGTATCGAATCGTCACGGGGCGAGCCGCACCGCACATTTCAGCGCCCCGAGCAGCGACACGAGCCGGCGCGGCTACCCGAAGCACCGCGCAACGACCTGGCGAGCCTGTCGGCGGGGCGGGCCGAGCGGACCACCGATCGCGAGCTCGCGGGACGCGATGGGCCACGCGAGCTGCGTGCGCCCGAGGGTCCGCGCCAATTGCCGCCCGCGGACTAGCTACCGGCAACACGGGCCTAGGATGGGTTCCGCGTTTCCGCGGATCACCCGGATCCGCGCGAGTGGCAATGACAGGGCGGGATCTTTGGTGGTATTTCGAAGTGCGATCGTGACCCCGGTGGGCGCATGAAGACCAGCCTGCTGCTCGCCGACGCGGCACAGGCCGATGCCCAATCCGGAAAGGTCAACGCGCTCGGCCTGGGGTGGCGGCAATGTCAAACGCCGACACCCGCTTTCGCCTTGGTGGTGTTCCTAGACATCGACTGGGATGAGACCAACGAACAACATCGGCTCAAATGCCAGCTGTTGACCACCGACGGCGATCCCGTGACGGTGCCCGGGCCACACGGACCCCAGCCGATGATGTTCGAAGCGGCCGCCGAGGCAGGCCGGCCGCCCGGCGCGATCCACGGCACCGCGGTGCGCATGCCGCTGACCCTGAACATCCCGCCCGGGATCGCGCTGGAGCCGGGGGTCTACGAGTGGCGCGTCGAGGTCGAGGGATTCGAGATGGCCACCGCGGTGGAGCCGTTCACCGTGCTCGGCCCCGCGCCAGCAGGACCCGGTCTGTGATCACTCTGTAAATACCCGGCCTGCCAAGCACTTTCGCGTCGCACCCGCCTACTCGTTGCCGAATGCCCGGTAAAGTTCCGGCAAGAAGCCGGCCAGGTGGTTCATCTCCTGCGCGCAGTGCACCAACAGGTTGCGGGCGCTGACTTCCGGGCTGCCGAGCACCCGCGCCGCGATAGG